>NZ_QWKZ01000040.1 GCF_003574085.1 Meiothermus luteus
GGTTTCTTGTGGGGGCCGGGGTGGGCCTCTCGGTGGGGTTTTTACTGAGGCGGCTGGGTAGCCCCCAAGCTGAGCCGCGCCGGGCTGAGGCGCTTTTAACGGTGGCGGGATTGTGGATTTTGGTACCCGCCTTGGGAGCGATTCCCTTTTGGATATCGGGGGGGCTTGGCTACCTGGATGCCCTTTTTGAGGCCACTTCGGGCTTCAGCACGACGGGGGCCACGGTTTTGGACGACTTCAGCCGCTTCAGCTACGGCCTTTTCTTCTGGCGCAGCCTGAGCCAGTGGTTCGGGGGAATGGGTATCCTCCTCCTTTTCATCGTGGTCCTGCCCCACCTAGCCCTGGCCGGTCGGCAGATGTTTTTTGCCGAGGTGACTGGGGTACAAAAGCAGCAACTCACCCCCAAGCTGCGCCAGACGGCCACCAACATCCTCCGGGTCTACCTGCTCCTGACCTTTTTTACCTTCTCCGCTTACCTGCTTACCGGGGTGCCCTTTTTTGAGGCGCTGACCAACACCCTTTCCAGCGTGTCTGCTGGGGGGTTTAGCCCCAATCCGAGGAGCTTTGCTGACTATGCGCCCCTTACCCAGTGGGTGGCCGCGGGGGTGATGTTCCTGACCGGCGTGAACCTGCTGCTCCAGTACCGCTTCATCTTCGGGCGGGAGTTCAAGGCCCCGCTGCGTGACCCGGAGTTTCGCGCATACGCGTTGATCGTGTTTTGGGTGGGGCTTCTGCTTGCCTACATCCTATACCTGCGCCACGACTACGACCTCGAGCCCGCCCTTCGGCACGCCTTTTTCCAGACCACTTCTATCATCACGGGCACTGGCTTCGCCTCGGCCGATTTTGCCCAGTGGGTGGTGCCGGCCCAGGTGCTGCTGGTGCTTTTGATGTTCGTTGGGGGTAGCGCAGGGAGTGTGGGAGGGAGCATTAAGGTAATTCGCTGGCTCATCATTGGGGCCTTGGTGCGCCGGGAGCTGCAAAGGGCCCTTCACCCCCAGGCTGTGCTGCCCTTGCGGGTGGGCAACAGGAGCCTTGGAGAAGACGTGCTGCGGGCGGTTTCGGCTTTTATCACCCTTTACGTGGGTCTTTTCGCCCTGGGAGCTTTGGTGATTGGAATGCTGGAGGAAGACTTCGTAATAGCGTTTACCGCCTCGGCGGCGGCGGTGGGTAATGTGGGCCCCGGCTTGGGTGCGGTGGGGCCCATGAGCCACTACGGCGAGCTGCATCCCGTCTCCAAGGCGGTGATGATTTTTCAGATGTGGGCCGGTCGCATTGAGCTGATAGCGGTCTTTGCCCTCTTCACGCCCGAACTCTGGCGCAGGCTGCGGGCTTAGGCTATGGGGCTTTCAGGTCCTTCTGGTTTGCTAAGGAGGTGGCTCGCGGTTTTCTTGCGACGAAGCGCCAGGCCCAGGATGGGAACCCGGCCTTGGTTCATCGCACACCTGGGGTTTGCCTACTACTTTTTGGGCGTGGTTTATTTGGCCATGGGCCTGGTCATGCTGGCCCTAGAGCTGTTCGCCCTCCTTTTGAGAGAGTCCCCTTGGGGGTTTTTGGTTGGGGCGGTTGTGGGGCTTTTGCTGGGCCTGGGCTTCCGCCGCCTTGGCGATCCCCACCACGAGCCGGGGCGCGCCGAGGCCCTGCTGTCCATCGCCCTTATCTGGCTGTTGGTGCCGGTGCTAGGGGCCATACCCTTCCATGTTGCGGGAGGCATGCCCTATCTGGACGCCCTTTTTGAGGCCATGTCGGGCTTCACCACCACTGGAGCAACCGCCCTGAGCGACTTCTCCCACTTTGGCTACAGCCTCTTCTTCTGGCGCAGCCTCATGCAGTGGCTTGGGGGGGTGGGCTTTTTGGTCCTGGTGGCGGCCCTTCTGACCCATCTGGCGGTGGCCGGCCGCCAGCTTTTCTTCGCCGAGAGCACCGGGGTGCAGAAGGAGCCCTTTACCCCCCGTCTGCGCACCACCGCCCGGAGCATTCTCAAGGTTTACGCTGCGCTCACCCTGGTGGCCGCGCTTTGCTACTGGGCCGCGGGCGTACCCCCCTTTGAGGCGCTTTGCAACGCCCTTTCCACCTTGTCCGCCGCGGGCTTTAGCCCCAACCCCCGTAGCTTTGAGGGGTATAGCCCGATGGCCCAGTGGTTCGGCACCCTCTTTATGTTTTTGGGTGGGGCGGGGTTCGTCTTGCAGTACCGGTTGTTTTTCACCTGCGACCTTCGCCCCTTGCTTAGGGATGTGGAGTTCAGGTTCTATACCCTGATTGTGCTGGTTTTTAGCCTGCTGCTGGCGCTTTTTCTCATGACCCACCACACCAAGGACATGAACTATACCTGGGGCGAGGCCATCCGGCACGCTTTTTTCAACGTCACCCCCATTGTGACCACCACGGGTTACGCCAGCGCCGACTTTGCTCTTTGGGCCCCGGCCGCCCAGGCCATTCTGGTGGCGGCGATGTTCGTGGGGGGCTGTGCGGGTTCGGGCGCGGGGGGCATCAAGGTCATCCGCTGGCTGGTGGTGGGGGCTTTTGTGCGGCGGGAGCTGGTGCGATCCTTGCACCCTCAGGCGATTATACCCCTTCGCGTTGGCCCTAAGAGCTTGGGGGAGGAAGTGATGCGCTCTGTGGCGGCTTTTATCGCCCTTTACCTGGGGCTGGTGGCCTTGGGGGCGGTGGGGATCGCCCTTCTGGAGAACGACCTGGTGCTGGGGTTTACCGCCAGCGCCCAGGCTGTGGGCAACATCGGGCCGGGGCTTGGGGAGGTGGGGCCGATGGGCAGTTATGCAGGGTTAGAGCCGCTTTCCAAGCTCATCCTAATTTTCCAGATGTGGGCGGGGCGCATTGAGCTGGTGCCGGTTTTCCTCCTGTTCTCACCGCAGCTTTGGAGGAAGCTCAGGGGTTGAGGGGTCTGGGCGGTAAACTAGGGGTGTATGGAGTCTAGCTGGTTGCCTGAGTCCTTTCGCCTAGACCACAAAAGGGTCCGGGCGCCTTATGTGCGGTTGGCCGGGGTGAAGGAAACCCCACGGGGGGATCGTATAGAAAAGTACGACCTGCGGCTGGCCCAGCCCAACCAGGAGGCCCTGGATACGGGCAGCCTGCACACCCTCGAGCATCTACTGGCCACCTACCTTCGGGGGCACTTGGAGGGGGTGGTGGATGTTTCACCCATGGGTTGCCGTACCGGCTTTTACCTGGTGGTCCTGGGCGAGCCTGGTCCGGAAAAGGTGCTGGAGGCTTTTCGGGCCAGCTTGGAGCAGGTAGCCCAGCATGCCGGGGCCATTCCGGGGGCCAGCGAGCTCGAGTGCGGCAACTACCGCGACCACAACCCAGAGGGCGCCAGGGCGTGGGCCCAGCGGGTGCTGGCCCAGGGGCTGCGGGTTCAAGAGACCGTTGAGATTTCGGGCTGAGCATGCTCGTGGTGATTTTTGCCGCCGAGGGGGCTGAGGCTTCGGCCCTTCGGCAGCACCTGGGGCTAGACCAGCTTCTGGACGGGCCTTGGACCATCCACCAAGGGGAGGTGGGCCGTTATGGGGTGGTGCTCATTGAGACCGGGGTGGGTAAGGCCGCTGCGGCCGCTGCGGTCGCCTACGCCAGGCTCCGCTTCAATCCCGCCCAGTCCTTCTGGGTGGGGGTGGCAGGGGGCCTCAACCCCAGCCTCAAACCCCTTGACCTGGTGGTGGCCCAGGATGCGGTGCAATACGATGTAGACATCACCGCCTTTGGCCGGGCGCCGGGCGAGCTGGCCACCGGTGAGCGGTTCATCCCTGCCGACCCGGTTCTCACCTCCAGGCTTCTGCGGGCGGCTTTGTCCATGGGGCTGCCGGTTTTTCTTGGGCGCATCGGCAGCGCCGACCGGTTCTTGGCCGATCGCGCGCAAGCCGAGGAGGTGCGGCGGGTTTTCGGGGCCGATGCGGTGGAGATGGAAGGAGCGGCCGCTTTGTGGACCGCCCGGCGTATGGGTGTGCCGATGGCACTTCTGCGGGCCGTCACCGACGCCGCGGATGGCGGTTCGGCGGAGGGCTTTGAGGCTTTTTTGAGGAGCGCTTCCGAGCGGCTTGCGGGCGTGATGCGGCGGGTGCTGAGCGAGTAAGGATTCAGGAGGGGCTTGTGCGCATCAGGGCTAAGTTCTGGCTCGAGTCAAACCAAGGGGGTTTTTTGCTGGGCCCTGGTACCCTGCGGTTGCTGCTGGCTGTAGAGGAGCAAGGCAGCCTGAAGGCAGGGGCCCGGGCCATCCGTTTGGGCTACCGAACCGCCTGGGCCCGGCTCAATCGCGCTGAGGAAGCCTTGGGCTTCCCTTTGTTGGAGCGGCACTCGGGGGGGGAAGGGGGTGGCGGCAGCACCCTTACGCCTGAGGCCTTGGAGCTGGTGGAGCGATACCGGCGCTTTTTACAGGGCCTGGAGGAGGAGCTAGAGGCTCGGTTTGAGAGGGTCTTTGGGGACTGGGTTTCGAAATCGGCGCCCGTGAAGCTGGTGCAATAGCCCTAGGGGACAAAACGTGCTAGCATGGCCCAGCAAGCAGTTCCATAGCCGGCCGCGGCAGGCAGGACTGCGGGAGGTGGGGATGTTCAGGAACGCCGTGGTGCTGCTTTGGCTTTGGTTGGGCCTGGCAATGGCCCAAAGCGGGCCGGTGGTGGCGGTGGTTGGGCCGACCGTTATCACTAAGAGCCAGTTTGACCTGCAGTTCGGCCTTTTTATGCGGGATTTTTTGCGCCAGCAGGGCCAGCCCTACACCCCTGAAATAGAGGGGCTCTTCACCCAGCTCAAGCCCATCTACCTAAGGCGCATGGTCCAGGACCGGGCGGTGATTCTGGCCGCCGAGCAGGCGGGGTTGGCGGCCCGGGAGGAGGCCGTGCAAAAGGCCGTTGAGGAAAGCCGGGCGGAGTTTGGGAGCGAGGCCGAGTTTGCCCAAGCTTTGGAGGAGGCGGGGATACCGGGCTTAGAAACCTACCGCGCTTTGGTGTATGAGGTGCTGACCTATGAGGCTTACCTCGAGCACCTTGGGGCTCGCCTGCAGATTGGTGAGGGTGCCCTCAGAGCCCTTTATCTCCTTTCCAAGCCCCAGTTTAGCTTTCCTCGCCGCTACTGCTCGGCTCATATCCTCCTAAAGACCGCCCAGGAGGCCCGCCGGGTTATCCAGCGGCTGGCCCGGGGGGAAAACTTCGCTGACCTGGCCAAAGAATTCTCCCAAGACCCGGGCAGCCGGGAGGTGGGGGGCAGCCTGGGCTGCGAGCCTCGAGGGACCTATGTGGCCTCCTTTGAGCGGGCCCTTCTGGGCCTAAAGCCAGGAGAATTCACCAAGACCCCAGTGCAGACAGAGTATGGGTTTCACGTAATCCAGCTTTTGCGGGTGGAGCCCCCTGGGGTTCAGCCCTTTGAAGAGGCTCGAGGCAGCCTGGTGGCTTCCCTAAGGGACCAAGCCCTGCAAAGCCTGCTCACCAGCATCACCCAGCGGACCCCCATCCGTCTTTTCCCGGAAAACCTTTAGCTCGGGGTGTTGACACGGTATACCAACAGGCCGTAGACTCTAGCCCAAGATGCTCTTTGCTTACCTATCCCTAGCCGTAGTAGGCCTAGTGATTATTAGGCCGGCGGGGGATATGGTGTAGCGCAACCAGCGAGCGCATCCTGAAGCCCCCCGAACCCCGGGGGGCAGCTTTTTAGGGGAGAGACCATGAATGGAGCTAAAGCCATACTGAAGGCCTTGGAGATGCAAGGGGTGGAGATTATCTTCGGGCATCCCGGGGGCACCATTATGCCGACCTACGATGCCCTGTACGACTCACCCATCCGCCACGTGTTGGTTCGCCATGAACAAGGCGGAATTCACGCCGCCACCGGCTACGCCCGGGCTTCGGGCCGGGTGGGGGTGGTCATGGCCACCTCGGGGCCTGGGGCTTTGAACCTGGTCACTGGGCTACAAGACGCCTTGATGGACTCTACCCCGGTAGTGGCGATCACCGGCAACGTGCCCCAGCACCTGATTGGTACCGATGCTTTCCAAGAGGCCGATGTGGTGGGCATCACCCAGCCGGTTACCAAGCACAACATGCAGGTGCGCAACGTCAACGACATCCCAAGGGCTATCGCCGAGGCTTTCTATATCGCCTCCACGGGTCGCCCCGGCCCGGTGCTCCTGGACTTTCCCAAGGACGTGCAGCTCGCCGAGTTCACCGGGAGCTTTGATGTAGAGATTGACCTGCCCGGCTATAAGCCCACCTACAAAGGCCACCCGCGCCAGATTGAGCGGGCTTTGGAGGCCCTAAATCGCGCCGAGCGGCCGGTGCTGATGATTGGAGGGGGCGCCCAGCACGCCTCGGCCGAGGTTACCGAGCTGGCCCTGAAGACCGGGCTGCCGGTGATTCCCACCCTGATGGGCCTGGGGGCTTTCCCTGGTACCCATCCGCAGTGCCTGGGCATGCCGGGGATGCACGGCTCGGTGGCGGCCAACCGGGCCATCCAGTACGCCGATACCATTCTGGCCATTGGGCTTCGCTTTGACGACCGGGTCACTGGAAAGATATCCCGCTTCGCGCCGAACGCTCACACCGTAATCCATGTGGATATAGACCCTGCGGAAATCGGAAAGCTGGTCAAAACCTCCATTCCGGTGGTGGGGGACGCCAAGTGGGTGGCGGCCGAGCTGGTCAAGGGAGCCAAGCGGCTCAACCTCGGCAAGTGGTGGGCTCAGCTCGAGGAGTGGAAGACCAAGTACCCCTTCACCTGGAAGCCCAAGCCCTACTTGCAGAGCCAGGAGGTTATTCAGGCCTTCTGGGAGGCCACGGGAGGAAGGGCCGTGGTGACCGCTGGGGTGGGCCAGCACCAGATGTTTACGGCCCAGTTCTTCAAGTTTGACCGTCCGCGCACCTGGATCAACTCAGGGGGTCTGGGCACCATGGGGGTGGGCCTGCCCTTTGCTATTGGGGCGGCCCTGGCCCGGCCGGATGAGCTGGTGATTGACTTTGATGGCGACGGCAGCTTCCAGATGACCCTGCAGGAGCTGGCCACCCTCAAAAAGCTTAACTTGAATGTCAAAATCGTCATTCTCAACAACGGCTTCCTAGGCATGGTGCGCCAGTGGCAGGACCTCTTCCATGCCCGCCGCTACAGTGAGGTCTACTTGGCGGATTCCAACCCGGATTTTGCCAAGCTGGCCGAGGCCTACGGGATTCCCGGCTTTACCTTGACCGATAAGGGCCGGTTGCAAGAGACGGTCAAAGAGGTGCTGGCCCAGCCCGGCCCGGTCCTGCTGGAAGCACGGGTGCACCACGAAGAGGGGGTCTTCCCCATGATTCCTTCGGGTGGGGCCGCCGAGGACATGATTATTGAAAACCCCAGAGAGGCGGTGGCCGGGGATTAGGTCTAGCGTAGAGGAGGCTTTTGTATGCGGCATCTGGTCTCGGTTTTGGTTCAGGACCACCCAGGCGTTTTGCAGCGGGTGGCCGGCTTGATTGCTCGGCGTGGCTTCAACATTGAATCCTTGGCGGTGGGGCGCACCCACCAAGAGGGTCTCTCCCGCATATCCTTGGTGGTTTCGGGGGACGACGCGGTTTTGGAGCAGGTGGAGAAACAGCTCAACCGGCTCATTGAGGTCATTAAAGTTACGGACCACGCTGAGCCCCACGTGGAACGCGAGCTGGCCCTGGTCAAGGTGAGCATCGCCGGTATGGAGGAGCGCATGGAGGTCAAGGACATCGCCGAGGCCTTCCGGGCCCGTATCGTGGATGTGGCCAAGCGCTCCATCATCTTTGAGCTTACGGGCGACTCCACCAAGGTGAACAACTTCATTGAGGCCATGCGCCCCTATGGGCTTTTGGAGGTCATGCGCACCGGGGCCGTGGGGATGTCTCGAGGGGAACAGGTACTCAAAGTACGGGAAAAGAAGGCGGTCTGAGGTGGGCTTGGCCCACCTCTTGTTGTGAGGAGCAGAGGATGATGAAGATTTATTACGACCAAGACGCGGATATTGGCTTTATCAAGGAGAAAACGGTAGCCATCTTGGGCTTCGGCTCCCAGGGCCATGCCCACGCCCTAAACCTGCGCGACTCGGGGGTAAGGGTGGTGGTGGGCCTGCGGCCTGGAAGCCGCAACGAGGAGAAGGCTCGGCGGGCCGGGCTCGAGGTGCTCCCCGTGGCCGAGGCGGTGCGGCGGGCCGATGTGGTGATGGTGCTTCTGCCCGACGAGACTCAAGGAGCGGTCTATCGGGCCGAGATAGAGCCCAACCTCAAGGAGGGGGCGGCCCTGGCTTTTGCCCACGGCTTTAACATTCACTTCGGCCAGATTAAGCCCCGGCGTGATCTGGATGTTTGGATGGTGGCCCCCAAAGGGCCCGGCCACCTGGTGCGCTCGGAGTACGAGCGGGGTTCAGGGGTGCCCTCGCTGGTGGCGGTGCATCAGGACGCCTCGGGCTCGGCCTTCCCCACCGCGCTGGCCTACGCTAAGGCCAACGGCGGTACCCGAGCGGGGGTCATCGCCACCACCTTCAAAGACGAGACCGAGACCGACCTTTTCGGCGAGCAGACCGTGCTTTGCGGCGGTCTGACGCAGCTCATCGCTGCGGGCTTTGAAACCCTGGTGGAGGCCGGCTACCCCCCGGAAATGGCCTATTTTGAGTGCCTGCACGAGGTCAAGCTGATTGTGGACCTGATCTACGAGTCAGGTTTTGCCGGGATGCGCTACAGCATCTCCAACACCGCCGAGTACGGCGACTACACCCGGGGTCCTATGGTGATTAACCGCGAGGAGATCAAGGCCCGCATGCGGGAGGTGCTGCGCCAGATTCAGCAAGGAGAGTTTGCCCGGGAGTGGATGCTGGAGAACCTGGTGGGTCAACCCACCCTCAACGCCAACCGCAACTACTGGAAGGACCACCCCATTGAGCAGATAGGCCCCAGGCTTAGGGCCATGATGCCCTTTCTTAAGTCGCGCTTTTCCAAGGAAGAGGTCAGCGGCTGAGGCAGCGGAGGTTTTATGCGGCACATCCGAATCTTTGACACCACCTTGCGGGATGGCGAGCAGAGCCCAGGGGTAGCCCTCTCCCTCCAGCAGAAGCTGGAGATCGCCCACGGGCTGGCCAGGCTCAATGTGGACATCATTGAGGCGGGCTTTCCGGTGAACGGGGCCAGTGAGTTTGAGTGCGTATCCCGCATCGCCGCTGAGGTCAAAGGCCCGGTAATCTGCGCTTTGGCCCGCACCCACAAGCTTGATATTGAGCGGGCCGCGGCGGCTCTGGAGAAGGCCGAGAAGAAGCGGATTCACGTCTTTACCAGCGCCTCTAGGGTGCACCTGGAATACATGCTCAGGAAGACCCCTGAGGAGATTCTGGAAATCTCCGATGCGATGGTCCGCTACGCCCGCCAGTTTACCGACGACGTGGAATTCAGCGCCCAAGACGTGATGCGGGCAGACATAGACTTTGTTCTGCGGCTTTACGAAGCCGCCATTAACGCCGGGGCCACCACCATCAACATCCCCGACACCACTGGATACGGCACCCCGCAGGAGTACGGAGCCCTCATCCGGCGAATCCACGAGGAGGTGGTGCGGGGGCGGGACGTGCACATCTCGGCCCACTGCCACGACGACCTGGGGATGGCTACAGCCAACAGCCTGGCTGCGGTGGAGAACGGGGCTACCCAGATTGAGTGCACCATCAACGGCATTGGGGAGCGGGCCGGGAACACCTCTTTGGAGGAGGTGGTGATGGCCTTGTACGTGCGGCGCGACCATTACAAGGCCTACACCCAGATCAACACCCGCGAGCTTTACCGCATGAGCCGGATGGTGGAGCGGTATACCGGCATGGTGGTTCCGCCCAACAAGGCCATCGTGGGGGACAACGCTTTTGCCCATGAGTCGGGCATCCACCAGGATGGGGTCATCAAGAACAAGGAGACCTACGAGATTATGAACGCTGAGCTGGTGGGCCGCCAGCCGGCGGTGTTGGTGCTGGGTAAGCACTCCGGTCGGGCAGCGGTCAAAAAGGCCCTGGCCGATCTGGGTTACAAGCTGGACGATGCCCAGCTTGGCGCGGTTTTTGCCCGCTTCCGGGAGATTGTGGAGCGCAAGGGGCCCATTGAAGCGGAGGAGTTGCGGGCCTTGGTGGAAAGCGAGTCGGTGAGTACCCCCCATCTCTTCCGGCTGGAGCGGCTGCAGTTTTTCTCCGGCTATGGGATGCTGCCCACTGCCACGGTGAGCCTGGAAACGCCCAAAGGTCTTGTGACCACCACCGCGATTGGCGATGGTCCGGTGGACGCGGTCTACAAAGCGCTTTCAGAGGCGATTGGCTTCAAGCCGGAGCTCGAGCTCTACCGCGTGGAAGCGGTCACCGGCACCACCGAGGCGCTGGGCGAGGTCACGGTCAAGCTCAAGCTGGGCGAGGTGCTGGCCACCGGCCATGGGGTATCCCCCGACATCATTGAGGCCTCGGCCCGGGCCTACCTGGACGCGGCCAACAAGCTGGCCACCGGCCAGTCGGCGCGGCACCCTAAGTCGCTGGAAGAGGTGCAGCGCTCCGGGCTAGGGAAGTAGCGATGATTGAAATTCTTGACACCACCCTGCGCGACGGCACCCAGGGCGAGGCGGTGAGCCTTTCCTCGGATGACAAAATCGCCATCGCCAAGCGGCTCGCGGCCTTTGGCATTCCCCTCATCGAGGGGGGTTGGCCCGGTTCTAACCCCAAGGATGCGGAATTCTTCGCCCGGATGAAAGGGGTAGACCTAGGGGAGACCCAGCTTTGCGCCTTTGGTTCCACCCGGCGCAAGGGGCTGCGGCCCGAGGAGGACCCTTCGGTGGCGGCCATGGTAGAGGCGGGTACCCCGGTGGTTACGGTGGTGGCCAAGAGCTGGGACTTCCACGTGCTCCACGCCCTGGAGGTTTCCCTGGAGGAAAACCTCCGCATGATTGAGGAGACCTACCGCTACTTGGTAGGAGAAGGCAAGCGGGTGATCCACGACGCCGAGCACTTTTTTGACGGCTACAAGGCCAACCGGGCCTACGCAATGGAGACCCTAAGGGCCGCGGTACGGGGCGGAGCCGACACGCTTTGTTTGTGCGATACCAACGGGGGCAGCCTGCCGGAAGAGGTCTACGAGATCACCAAGGCGGTGCGCGAGGCCTTCCCTGGGGTAACCATTGGCATCCACCCTCATAACGATGCCGAGCTGGCCGTGGCCAACGCCCTGGCCGCGGTGCGGGCCGGAGCGACCCACGTCCAGGGCACCATCAACGGCTATGGGGAGCGTTGTGGCAACCTGAACCTGACCAGCGCCATCCCCAACCTGATGCTCAAGTATGGCCTCGAGCTGAAGGGGCTCAGCAGGGCCAAGCTGGCCCAACTTCGCGAGGTTTCCCACTTTGTGGACGAGCGGGCCAACCTGACCCCCAACCTCCGGGCACCTTACGTGGGCGATGCGGCCTTTGCCCACAAAGGAGGGATTCACGTCTCGGCGGTGCTCAAGGACCCCCGCACCTACGAGCATGTCCCGCCCGAGGTGGTGGGCAACACCCGGCGGGTGCTGGTCTCCGACCTGGCCGGCCGCAGCAACCTGTTGGCCAAGCTGGCCGAGGCGGGGGTGGAGGTGCCCAAGGAGACCGCGGGGGCGCTGTTGAGCGAGGTCAAACAGCTCGAGCACGCGGGGTACGCCTTTGAAGGGGCCGAGGCCAGCTTCTACCTGCTGGCCCACCGCTTGCGGGGGGGTGCGATGCCCTTCAGTGTGGAGGGCTTTACGGTCTTTGTCCACGTGGCCGATGCCGACCCCGAGACCCCCACCTGGGCCGAGGCCACCGTGCGGGTGCGGGTAGGGGGCACCCTCCAGCACACCGCTGCCGAGAGCCAATACGGTCCGGTTTCGGCCTTGGACAAGGCCTTCCGTAAGGCCATTGAGCCCTTCTACCCAGAGATCGCCGAGATTGAGCTTTCGGACTACAAGGTGCGGATTCTCTCGGGCCAGGAGGCCGGCACCGCCTCGGGGGTGCGGGTGATGATTGAGATGCGCCGGGGTGGAGAGCGTTGGAGCACCGTGGGGGCCAGCAAGAACAACCTGGAGGCCTCTCTAAAAGCCCTCACCGATGGGTACGCCTACGCGTTGGTGAAGAACCAACCGGTTTTCAAGGGCTAAAGAGGTGCCGTGGCCGGGCCTATTGGGGGTACTGCCCTAGCGCGGCCTCCTCGGCGGGGATGCGCACCCGCAGGAGCAGCCAGGCATTGAGCAGGCTGGCCGCCAAGGCGGTGATCCAGGCGTTGAAAATGAGGGGCAGGGCCAGCAGCTCGAGCGAGACCGCCAGGTAGTTGGGGTGGCGCAGGTAGCGGTAAGGCCCCTCCCGGATGCGCCTTCCCCCGGGGACAATGAGGATGCGGGTGTTCCAGTAGGGCCCCAGGGTGGCAATCGCCCAGTAGCGCAGCCCCTGGGCCGCCAGAAAGACCCCAAGCCAGAGCCACCACAGGCCGGAGGCCTGGCCTCGCCACGACCCCTCCAGGGCCCAGCCCAGCAGCCAGCCCAGGTGCAGGATGAAGAAGAGCGGGTAGTGCCCTTGCCCGTACTCCTTGGCCCCCCGGGCCAGGGCCCAGCGGCGGTTGCGCTCGGCCAGCCATAGCTCGGCGAGCCGCTGCAAGGCCACAAGGCCCACTGCCAGCCAGAGGGCTACCAAAGGAGCACCACCCCCTCGGCGGCGAACCCGGGGCCCAGGGCGAGGAGCACACCGGGGCCGGAAAGGGCTGCCCCGCGCATCTGCTCGGCCAGGACGAAGAGCACGGTGGGGCTTGACATGTTTCCAAAATCCCGGAGCACCCCCTGGGCGGCTTCCAGGCTTCTTGGGTCCACCCCCAGGCCCTCCCGGTAGGCCTGGAGTACCTTGGCTCCTCCGGGATGCAGCGTCCAGACCGCGACCTCCTGGGGCGATAGGCCATGCTGGGCCAGTCCCTCCCGAACCAAAGGGGGTAGCTGGCTTCGCACCAAGGCCGGTATGCTCCTTGAGAATCGCACCTTGAGGCCCTCCTCCACCACGTCCCAGCCCATTACCCCGTAGCTTTGGGGCACCAATCGGCTGAAGCCCCCAAGAACCTGGGGCCCGGGGCCCTCTCCCATGCCCAGCAGGACCGCGGCCGCTCCGTCGGCGAAGAGGCTGGTGGCCACCAGGTTGCTCTTGCTTAGGTCGCTGCGCAGGAAGGTCAGGCTGCAAAGCTCCACCGCCAGGAGCAGGACCGGCCGGGTGGGGTAGAGCCGGGCCAGCTCGGCGGCCCGGGCCAGCCCCGCCGCCCCCCCGGCGCAGCCCAGGCCCCACAGGGGCAGCCGCAGGGCCCCCAGGGGGAGGCCCAGCCGCTGGAGCAGATGGGCTTCCAGGCTGGGGGTGGCGATGCCGGTGGTGGTGACAAGGACCACCGCGCCCACCTCCTGGGGAGGGACCTGGGCCTGGGCAAGGGCCCCTTGGGCTGCCCGTTCACAGAGCTCGAGCGCCCGCTCAAACCAGACCCGGTTTTTTTCGGCGAAGCTCCGGGGTTGCCCGAACCAGGCCAGGGGGGCCGACAGGTGGCGCTTTGCAATCCCGGTGTTCTCAAAGACCGCGAGCATCCGCTCCAGGCCTTCCATAGGGGAGAACAGCGTCTCCACTGCTTGGCGCACCTCGGCTTGGGCCACCGCGTAAGGGGGTGTGGCGGTGGCCACGGCCAGGACGCGCGGATGGCCCATCTAGTCCTCCTCGGGGGTGGCGCAGGAGTCCCGGAAGACGAACTGGGAGAGGCGCTTGCGCTGGTGGGACTGCCAGTCTATGCGGGGCCTTGGGGGCTCGGGGGGCAGGTAGCCCAGGCGGTAGAGGGCCATGAGCTCGAGGTTCTCTGGCACCTCCAGCAGCCGCTTGACCTCTTCCCAGGCCTCGGGTATTTCCATGGGCGTGGAGATGAATTGGATGCCCATGCCTAGCTCCACCGTGGTCAGCCAGATGTTCTCAATGGCCATTCCGAGGGCCAGCAGGCTGTAGAAGCCTGAGAGCTCGCCGGGGCGGTACTCGTCCTTGTCCAGCAAGGCGGCCAGCAGCAAGGGGGAGGCCGCCACCAGCCTCCGGTTGTCCTCCCCCAGGATTTCAGGGACCCGCAAAAGCCGCAGCAGCCTGGTGGCCCAAGGGCGCATGGCCTGGCGGGTAAAGGGGCGCAGAAGGGCGGGCAGGTGGTCAATCAGGATGCCGTCCCGCTTTTCCTCCATCTCCTTGGGGCTGAAGCGGAAGTAGCGGCGGTAGCGTTCAAAGAAGCGGCCGTCGGCGATGAGCTGCCGCATGGTGCGCCCCCCAATCTCGGCAATGCACTCCCGCTTGGCTGGGTCCTCAATGAGGACGAAGCGCCAGGGCTGGGAATTAAAGTGGCTGGGGGCCCGGCTGGCGGCCTCCATCAGGAGGCGCTGGTGCTCCTTGGCCACCGGCTTATCCAGAAAGGGGCCGTTGGTGGTTTTACGTCTTTTGAGAACTTCCAGAAACTCCATGGCTACCCCCAGGCCGCAAGCAAGTATCCCACCAGGCCCACCACCGCCAGTGTGGGGTGGAGCCAGGTGTGGGGCCGGGCCCTTGGAAAGGCGCTCAAACAGGCTAAGGTGAGCAGGAGCCAGGGCTCACGGGTCAGCAGAAGGGCCAAGGCCGCGCTGGCGAAAACCGCCAGGTAGAGCAGGTGGTGCCACACGCCCAAGCGGCCCAGGCCGAGCTGGGCTAGGAGGCCCACCAATAGGTTGGCCAGGTAGAGGGCCAGGCCCAAGGAGAACCAAGGGGACATCGGACTTTAGGTTAGCAGAGGTTTCTAGCCCAGGCGAATCTCCGGCAGGCCCGCCACCAGGTGCTCGTCGTGCGTGGCCAGAAGGAGAGCGGTGCCAAGCTCCTGGGAGAGCGAGAGCATCAGCCCCATCACCCTCTCCGCGTTGCGCCGGTCCAGGCTGCCGGTGGGCTCATCGGCCAGGAGGATTTTGGGCCGGTTGTAAAGGGCTCGAGCCAACGCCACCCGCTGCCGCTCCCCTCCGGACAGGGCCTTGGGGAAGAGGTGGGCTTGTTTCTCAAGGCCCACCCGCCCCAGCAGCTCCAGGCCCCAGCCGGTGTCCACGCGGCCCGCCAGGTAGCCCGGGACCAGCACGTTCTCCAGCGCGGTGAGTTCGGGCTGAAGGTAGTGGTGCTGGAAAACCAGGCCAATGGTGTGGAGGCGGCGCCGGGCTAGCTTTTCCTCGCTCTTTTGGCGAATGCTCTCGCCCTCCCAGCGTACGTCGCCCGCTTGGAGGCACAAAAGCCCGGCCAGAAGGTGTAGCAGGGTGGTCTTGCCGCTCCCCGAAGGTCCCAGCACCACCCGCACCTGGGCTTTTTCTAGCCTGAAGCTCAGGCCCCGGAAGAGTTCCACCTCGCTATAGCGGAAACCCAGCTCCAGCGCCTCCAAAACCGGGGTGTTACCTGCTATTGGCAAACCGTTACGCACCCTTGTAGAGTGTACCTGATGTTGGTGGACACCCAGGTGCTGGCCAGGACCCCTCTATTCCACAAGGTACCGCCGCAGGCCCTTGAGGTCGCGCGCGAGGCCTTTGTGACCCGCAACTACCCGGCTGGGAAGAAGATATTTGAAGCGGGGGACATGGGGGCTGCGCTCTACGTCGTGCAGAGCGGTCAGGTGCGCATCTACCGGACCTACCTGGATGGCCGGGAGCGGATGTTCGCCTATTTGGGCCCCGGGGAGGTCTTCGGTGAGATGAGCCTGCTGGACGACCAGCCCCGCAGCGCCTCGGCCGAAACCACGGTGGACTCGGTGCTTCTGGTGCTGTACCAGGACGCCTACTGGAGCCTGGTGCGCAAGTGGCCGGAGATTCTACACAACCTGGCCACCATCCTGGCCCGCCGGCTCCGCGAGGCCGACCTCGAGCTGGAGGTGCTTTCCTTTGAGGAGGCCCGGGGCCGGGTGGCCTATGCCCTCACCAAACTGCGCAAGCAGCGCTACGGGGACGGGACCCGGATGAAGCTCACCCATCAGGAGCTGGCCCAGCTCTCCGGGACCAGCCGCGAGACGGTGACCCGGGTGCTGCACGCCCTGCGGGAGGAGCAGCTGGTGCGGGTGGGTTCGGGGTATGTGGAGATCCTGGATCCGGCTGGCCTGGAAGAGGTGCTCTTCGGCCTGCGCTAACCTGGGGACCGTATGCGCTTGCGGGTAGACTTGGTGCCCCAGGAGAACCTGAGCTATATAGACGTGGTCCTGGTGGTGGATGTGATTCGTGCCACCACCACCGCCTCGGCCTTTCTGGAGGCCGGGGCCTGCGCCCTCTACCTTACCCCTAGCCTAGAGAGCGCTCGAGCCTTCCGTGACGACGATGTGGTGCTGGCTGGGGAGGAGGGGGGGTTGAAGCCGGCGGGCTTTGATTACGGCAACTCCCCCCGTGAGGCCCAGCAGGCTCCGGTGGGCGGAAAGATCGTGGTGATGAGCACCACCAACGGTACCCGCACCGCCCACCTGGCTGCCCGCAGCGCCAAGCATGTGCTGCTGGCCTCGCTCTACAACGCCCACGCCGCGGCCCGCCTGGCCCACCAGCTCGCTACCGAGGAGGTGGCCGTGCTCTGTGCGGGCAAGGAGGGGCGTATCGGCCTTGACGACGTGTACACCGCCGGTGTACTGGCCGAGTACCTCCAAATTATGGGCTCGTATGAGCTGGAGGACGGGGCCCTTATCGCCCTTACCACCCGCCGTACCTACCCCGACCCCTTGGAGCCGCTCCACCTTTCCGCTGCGGCCGCTGCCCTGCGCCAGGTAGGCCTGGAGGCCGATGTTCCCTTTTGCGCCCAGGTGGCCGCCTCCCCTGCGGTGGGGGTGCTGGTGGGCCGGGTAGGGGAGGCCCTCATCTTTGAGCGCGCCCAACGCTCGGGGAACAACGCCTAGAGGGGCCATGAAGCGGGTCGCCATCCTAGGGGTGCCGATGGACCTGGGCCAGGGCCGCCGGGGGGTGGACATGGGCCCCAGTGCCATCCGCTACGGCCGTTTGCAGGAAACGCTGGAGGCCCTGGGCCACCAGGTGGAGGACTACGGGGATGTCCGGGTGCCGGTGGTGGAGAGCCTGCGGCGGCAGGGCCAGGGGCTGGGGGGGATGGCCTACCTCGAGGCCATCCGGGCGGCCTGCTTGGAGACCCTGGAGGTTCTGCGCCAGATGCCCCCGGGGGTTCTTCCGGTGGTGCTGGGCGGGGACCACTCCATTGCCATGGGCTCGGTGGCGGGGGCCAGCCGAGGTGAGCGCACCGGGGTGGTATGGGTGGACGCCCACGCCGACTTCAACACCCCCGAGACCAGCCCCAGCGGCAACATCCACGGCATGCCCCTGGCCCACCTGTGCGGCCTCGGCGATGCCCGCCTGGTCAACCTGGGGGGGCCTGGCCCAAAGGTGCGGCCCGAGGATGTGGTGCTGATTGGGGTGCGGAGCCTGGATAGGGGGGAGGTAGGCCTGCTGCGGGAGCGGGGGGTGACGGTCTACACCATGAAGGAGGTGGATGTGCTGGGCATACCGGCCATCGCCCAGGCGGTGATCGCCAAGATGCGGGGGCTGCCCAGGGTGCACCTTTCCCTTGACGCGGATGTGCTTGACCCAGAGATCGCCCCGGGGGTGGGCACCCCGGTTCCCGGGGGCCTCACCTACCGGGAGGCCCACCTCCTAATGGAGCTCTTCTCCGATGCCGACCTGGTGACGAGCCTGGACCTGGTGGAGGTCAACCCCATCCTAGATGTGGCCAACCGCACCGCCCGGATCATGGTGGAGCTGGCCGGCAGCCTTCTTGGAAAGCGAATCTTCTGATGGCTGGTTTGTGCCAGCAGGGCCAGTCGGTATAGTGGGGCAGGTATGGCGGAGATTCAGTTGGACAGCGAAGGCTGGCAGGCGGTGATCGCCGAGGATTTTACCTTTGAGAATGCGGCCCGGCTGGCTCGAGCCTACGCGGCCCACCTGCTCGCGCAAGGGGGGCGGAGGGTGGCGGTGGGCTACGATACCCGCTTCCTGAGCGCGCGCTTTGCTGAGCGGGTGGCCGGGGTGATCTCGGCGGAGGGCTTGGAGGTGCACCTGGCCAAAACCCCCCTGCCCACCCCGGCCCTTTCCTTCGCCGTCCGGCACCTGGGGGCCGATGGGGGGGTAATGGTTACGGGAGGCGGCCGGCCCGCGGAGTACCTGGGCCTGGCCTTCAAGGACCGTGAGGGTGGTCCCCTTGCCCCCCAGGCCCTGGCCGCGGTGGAGGAGCGGCTTCAGCCGGCCGCTTCGGAGGGGAAGGGGGCCTATCAGACCTTTGATGTGCGCAGACCCTACTACCAGGCCCTCCTGGCCCACCTTGACCGGGAGGCCTTGGCGGCCTATGGGGGGGTGCTCTACCACGAAAGCCTGGGCGGGGCTACAGGGGGGTGGGTTTCGGGCTTTGTCAAGGAGGCTGGCCTGCGGCTCGAGCTGCGCGAGCTGCACGCGGTGCCCGACGCGCTCTTCTACGGTGTGGTGCCCCTGCCCGAGCCCAAAAGCCTTTTCACCGTGACCACCTTGCTCCGGGCCGAGCAGGACCCCGCCTTCGCGGTGGTCCACGATGGGGATGGTGGCCGCTTGGGGGTGGTGCTCGCAGGGGGCCGCCGCCTCTCGTCGGAGGAGGTCTTTGCCCTTTTGCTCTATCACCTACACCAGAAGGGCCTGCGCGGGCGGGTGGTCTCCGGCTTTGGCCATGGCGGAGCGCTGAGCCGGCTGGCGGGCCGCTTGGGCTTAGAGTTTGAGGCCACCTCCGACCCCGCTGAGGCGCTTCAGGCCCGGGGGGCGCTTTTGGTGGGGGAGCCCTCGGGGCGGTTCTGTTTTGGCCCCCACCTGCCGCAGAGCGACGGCCTGTTGGCCGGGCTTCTGCTCCTGGAGATGGTGGCCCAAAGCGGGCAAAGCCTGGGTCAGTGGCTTCAGGAGATGGGCCTGCTGGAGAGGGTAGAATAGGGCCCGGCCATGAACCCCAGCGTGAGTGTAGTGGTGCCTGCTCGCAATGAGGAGGACTACATCGGCCCCTGCTTGGCATCCATCCTCGCCCAAGAGCCCAGGCCCGATGAGGTTATCGTGGTGGACAACGGCTCCACCGACCGTACCGCCGAGATAGCCCGCGGCTTTGGGGTGCGGGTGGTCTACCAGCCCCAGCCAGGCCTCCACATTGCCCGCCAGACCGGGCTCGAGGCCGCTAGCAGCGAGGTGGTCGCCGCCACCGACGCCGACTGCCGGGTGGAGCCCGGCTGGGTGGCCGCCATCCAGGAGGCCTTTCGCGACCCCCAGGTGGTGGAGACCTACGGGCCTTTGGAGTTTTACGACGGGCCCCTTTTTGACCGCTTGCTCTCCCGCTACGGCTACCCCCTTTTCCTGGCCCTCATGGACCGGTTGGGCCAGCCCAACGCCGCGGGAGGGAACCATGCGGTGCGGCGCCGGGTGGCCCTCGAGGTGGGCGGCTACGACGTGCCCTTCGGCGAAGACCTGCGCCTTATGCAGAAGCTCAGGCAAAAGGGCAGGATTGTCTACACCCCCAAGGCCCGGGTCCTCACCTCGGGGCGCCGGCTCAAACGGGGGCGCTGGAAGATGTACGGGGTGCACCTGAAGAACATCTGGGCCCGCCTGCGCGGGTTGCCCCAGGACTACGGCCCGGACTACTACGCGGACCGGGAGCGGCGGTAGGGCTGGGGAGGGTTCGATGGAGCTTCTGCTCTTGGGTTTTTTGCTGCTGGCCCTGTACGTGGGGGCCGATGTGTTCCATCGCTGGATGGGGGTGGGGGCCATCGCCTGGGGCGACCGCAGCCACCCCCGGTTGGCCCTTACCTTTGACGATGGCCCGGGGCCCCAGACCGAGGCCATCCTGGACCGCCTCCGGCGCCACGGGGTAAAGGCCACCTTCTTCGTTTTGGGGGTGCAGGCCAGGAAGTATCCCTGGCTGCTGGAGAAAATCAAGGCTGAGGGGCACCAGGTGGAGTCCCATGGGGAGGTGCACCGCCCGGCCTTCTGGCTCCTGCCCTGGCAGGAGGCCCGGCAGGTTCGGGCCCTTCCAGGCCGGTACTACCGCCCCCCCCACGGCATTCACACCCCCTTTACCCGCTTCCTAGCCCGCCGGGCTGGAAAGAAGGTGGCCCTTTGGGATGTGGAGTCGCGCGACTGGACGGGGGAGGACCCCAAGGCCCTGGCCGAGCGGGTGTTGGTCTGGGTGCGGCCCGGCTCGGTGGTGCTCCTCCATGACAACGAGCGCTTTCCCCAGACCCTGGCCATCTTGGATGAAATCCTGCCCCGGCTGAAGGAGCTCGGTTACCAGATGGTGCGGCTTGACGAGCTGGGGGCCCGCCCCTTGACCTGGCGCGAGGGGTTGATGCGGGCCAGCCAGGGGGGACATGAGCACTACTTTCGCAAGAACAAGGTCATGCGGCTGGGGCTGGGCCCCTTTGATTACCTGGCGGTGAGCCCCTGCCCTTTCCCGGGCCCCAGCCAGCCGGGGCTGCGCAGGGGAGAGCCCAGCCTCGAGGTGCACCTGGACTCGGCGCGCACCCCGGCCATGACCCAGATGCAGCTTTTGCGGGAGGGCCGACGGGGCTTTACCCTACTCGCGGAGTACCTGGAACAAAGACCTGAAATCCGCGGGGTTTGGGGGATATCCCAGGCCGCTACCGCGCTGCGGGTGTTCGGCTTTCACCTGGCCCCGGTTACGCCCTGGCAGCGCCTGGTTTACGGCACAGCCAGCACCTGGTTCCTGTGGCTGTACCGAGGCGAGCGGCCTAAGCGGGGCGTGCCCATCGCCCAGCTGGCCTACAGCCCCCGGGAGGAGTTTCTAGCCCGTTGGAAGCGCTCCCCCTAGGAAGCCTAGGTAAAAAGGCGTATTCTGTTTTTCTGGAGGAAGGGATGGAGAAAGGAACCCTGCGGGTCAAAACCGGGTTTGCGGAGATGTTCAAGGGGGGCGTGATCATGGACGTGGTCAACGCCCAGCAGGCCGAGATTGCCCAAGAGGCGGGTGCGGTGGCGGTGATGGCGCTGGAGCGCGTTCCCGCCGATATCCGGGCCCAGGGGGGCGTGGCCCGCATGTCCGACCCCAAGCTCATCAAGGAGATCATGTCGGCGGTTTCCATTCCAGTAATGGCCAAGTGCCGGATTGGGCACTTCGTGGAGGCCCAGATACTGGAGGCCATCGGGGTGGACTTCATTGACGAGTCCGAGGTGCTTACCCCCGCCGACGACGCCCACCACATTGACAAGCACGCCTTCAGGGTGCCCTTTGTCTGCGGGGCTACCGATATTGGCGAGGCCCTGCGCCGCATTGGGGAGGGGGCGGCCATGATTCGCACCAAAGGCGAGGCCGGTACCGGGAATGTGGTGGAGGCGGTGCGCCACGCCCGCAAGGTGCTGGGAGGTATCCGCCAGATTCAGGCCACCCCCCGCGAGGAGCTCATGACCCTGGCCAAGAACCTGGGGGCCCCCTATGAGCTGGTGCTTTGGGTCCACGAGAACGGCCGCCTGCCGGTGGTGAACTTTGCCGCCGGGGGGGTGGCTACCCCGGCCGACGCTGCCCTCATGATGCAGCTTGGTATGGACGGGGTTTTTGTGGGTTCGGGCATCTTCAAGTCGGGGGACCCCCGCAAGCGGGCCAGGGCCATTGTTCGGGCAGTGGCCCACTACAACAACCCCGAGGTGCTGGCCGAGGTCTCTGAGGACCTAGGCGAGCCTATGGTGGGCATCAACCTGGACTTCCTCACCGAGGAGGAACGGCTGGCGAAGCGGGGATGGTAGAGGCCTCGCCGAGGCTAAGGAGGGCCTGCCAGTAGCGCTCCAGGCTCTCGCTCAGCAGGGCCGCGGAGCCCAGCCGGTAGGCCGCCACCACCCGTTGGCCGCAGGCCCTGACCAGCCGGTCGGGGTGGTTGCCCAGGGTGTTTTGGGCCCTCTCGCTGAGGGCGATGCGCACCTGGGGGGGGTAGGCTGGGTCTTCAGGCAGGCTGAACCAGTAGGCGGCCTGGTCGGGGGGCACCACCTGGAGCCCCCGCTCGCTGAACCAGGGGGCCCCTTGGGGGTGGACGTACACCCGGGCCCTTTCCTTCAGGGCCTGCTCGAGCCCCTCCCGCAAGGGTATCGGGACCGCCCAGACCTCCCCTAAGGAGGCCTCCGGAGAGGCCGGCCGATAGGCCGCGGCCCAGAGCTCCAGGTTTTCCTCCCCGTTCCACCGGTTGAGGACCAGTTCGGCGGCGAGCTCCAGGGGGTCTGGCAGCTCCTGGTTGCTATCGCGCCACTTGAGCACCCTCAGGCCCCCTAAGCGGAAGGAGAGGTGGCGGCCCTCGCCCAGCAGACGCACCCCCTCTGGGCGGCCCCGCAGGTAGAAGAGGGGCTTGGGGTTTCCCTCGCCGGTGGGCTCGAGGAGGCCTATGGCCCGGTGCAGGCCGGCCAGGTCCTCGCCGTCCAGCCAGCCGTCCAGCTCGATTTCCCGAACCGGGGTAGGAAAGCGGGCCACATAGGCCTGAATGGCCTGCGCGAAGCCGGGGATGTGGGCCTCTTCAATAGCGAAGCCCGCCGCTTGGGCGTGCCCGCCAAAGCGCTTGAGGTAGGCCTGGGCGTGGCGCAGCGCTCCCACCGCGCTGATGCCCGGCGTGGAGCGGACCGAGCCCTTGCCCTGGGCGATGATGAAGACCGGTTTGTGGTGCCGCTCCAGCACCCGGCTGGCCACGATGCCCATCACCCCAGGGTGCCCTTCGGGGTCGTGGATGACCAGGGCGGGCGAACAAGGGTCGAGCTGGGTCTCGATGCGCTTGAGCATCTCCTCCTCGATGCGCTGTCTTTGGGCGTTGAGCTGGGAGAGGGCCTCGGCCAGCGGGCGGGCCTGAAGGGGGTCCTCGGTGGTGAGGAGCTCGAGGCCTACCTCGGCCTGCCCCAGCCTCGAGGCTGCGTTGATGCGGGGGGCGATGCGGAAGGCCACCTCCTCGGCGGTGTAGTCCTGGCAGTGCGCGGAGGCCAGCTCGCGTAGGCCCAGGTGGGTGGAGTCCCTGAGGCGGCGCAGCCCCTCCTGGACCAGGGCCCGGTTGAAGCCCTGCAGGGGGGCTACGTCGGCTACCGTGCCGATGGCCGCCAGGTCGGTGAACTCCAGGGGGGGAGGCAGGCCCAGGCTTTGGTAGACCTGCCAAAGCAGCAAAAAGGCCACCCCTGCCCCCGTGGGGTGGGCCCCCTCGAGGCCGGGAGAGAGGGCGGGGTGGACGACCAGCCCTGGGGGT
>NZ_QWKZ01000041.1 GCF_003574085.1 Meiothermus luteus
GGTCAATGGGGGATGGGGCTGGGCCATTCCCAAGAACAGCCGGAACAAGGAGGCGGCCTGGAAGTTCATCAGCTGGGTGGAGTCCAAGGAAATCGTCAGGCGACGCGCCCTGGCTGGCCACGCGCCTACCCGCAAGGATGTGTTCCAAGACCCCGAGGTGCTCCGCAAGTACCCCTACTACAAGGAAGCGGAGCGGATCATCGCCGGGGCTAAGAGGGTGCCCATCTTTGCCTACACGGCAGAGATGGAGGACGTGGTGGGGCGGGAGATCAGCCTGGCCGCCGCCGGGCAGAAGGCGGTGAAGCCCGCCCTGCAGGACGCCGCCAAGGGGCTGGAGGGGCTTTTGCGCAAGGCGGGGCTTTTACGGTAGGCGCCATGGGGGAGCGGTGGACCGCTCGGCTCCTCGCCCTGCCAGGGCTTTTGGTCCTGGGGGCGGTGGTGGGTTTCCCGCTCCTCTACGCCCTATTGCTCTCCTTCACCGGGTACACCTTCCTCCGGCCCGACTTCACCTTCCGGGGCCTCACCCGGTACCACGAGGCGCTACGCGACCCCTATTTCCTCCACGCCCTGGGGCTTGCCGCCCTGTATGTGGGCCTCACCGTGGGCCTCACCCTGGCCTTGGGGCTTCTCCTCGCTGTCCTCCTGCACCAGAACTTTCCCCTAAAGGGGTTCCATTACTTTGCCGTTAGCCTCCCGATGCTCATCGCCCCCGTGGGGGTGGGGCTCATCTGGAAGATGATCCTCCACCCCGAGCTGGGCATCCTGGCCTACCTCGTGGGAGGGGTGGACTTTTTCGGCGACGGGCGGTACGCCCTCGCCTCCCTGGCCCTGGTGGACGTTTGGCAGCAGGTTTCCTTCTCCGCCTTGGTCCTCCTGGCGGGGCTCCGGAGCCTCCCGCGGGAGCCCTTGGAGGCGGCCTACGTGGACGGGGCCACACCATGGCAGGCCTTCCTCCGGGTGACCCTGCCCCTCCTGAGGCCCGTCCTCCTGGCCCTTCTGGTCCTCCAGACCCTGGTGGAGGCCCGCACCTACGACCTGGTCTACGTCCTCACCCGCGGGGGGCCCGGTTCGGCCACGGACCTGGTGAGCTACTATATTTACCGGAAAGCCTTTTTGGGCTTGGACCTTTCGGGGGCGAGCGCCATGGGCTACCTGCTCCTCCTCCTTTCCATGGTGCTGGTGGTGGCCTACTACCGCCTGTTGACAAGGAGCTGACGGGGCAAGGGGAGAGTGGTGCCGGTGGTGGATCTCATAGGGGTGCGCAAGCGGTACGGCCGGGTGGTGGCGGTGGACGGGGTGAGCCTCTCCGTGCGGGAGGGGGAGTTCTTCACCCTCCTGGGCCCTTCGGGGTGCGGGAAGACCACCACCCTGCGCCTGGTGGCGGGCTTTGAGACCCCCGACCAGGGGGAGGTGCGCATCTCGGGGCAAGGCGTTAACCGCCTCCCGCCCGAGGGGCGCCCCATCGGCATGGTGTTCCAGAACTACGCCCTCTTCCCTAACATGACCGTCTTTGGCAACGTGGCCTTTCCCTTACGCCTTCGCCGCTTGCCTGAGCGGGTGGTGCGGCGCAAGGTGGGGGAGCTTCTAGAGATGGTCCACCTCCAGGGCCTCGAGGGAAGATACCCTCGGGAGCTTTCCGGGGGCCAGCAGCAGCGGGTGGCCCTGGCCCGGGCCCTGGCCCGGGAACCCAAGGTCCTCCTCCTGGACGAACCCCTCTCCGCCTTGGACGCTAAGATCCGGGAGGAGCTCCGAGGGGAGTTGAAGCGGCTCCAGCGTGAGACGGGCCTGACCGCCCTGTACGTGACCCACGATCAGGAGGAGGCCCTGGCCCTATCCGACCGCATCGCCGTGATGCGGGACGGAAAGGTAGAGCAACTCGGCACCCCCCAGGAAATCTACGAACGCCCCTCCACCCTCTTTGTGGCCCGCTTCGTAGGTATCGGTACCTTGGTGCCAGGGGAAGCGCGGGAAGGCCGCTTCCATAGGGACCGGCCCTGGCCTGTGCAGGTGGAGGGAGAAGGAAGGGGCTTTATCCTCCTCCGGCCCGAACAGTTGCGCCCCCACCCAGAAGGCTTCCTGGAGGGGCAGGTGGGCCTCGCCACCTACCTAGGAAGCTTGCTGCGCCTGGAAGTGGAGACCGAAGGGATTCTGCTCAAGGTGGACCTAAACCCTCAAGAGGAGGTGCGAGCCGGGGATCGGCTTCGACTCGCCCTCCCTGAGGCTGCCCCCTTCATTAAGGAGGAGGCATGAGGCTTGGTTTTCGTCCCCCTAAAGACCCCGAGGGCTTTTTGGCCTATGCCCGTACCTTGCAAGGACGCTATGAGTTCATCGAAGTACCAGGTTCAGCGGCGGAGGTCCTGACGGAAGCAGCCCTCGAGGCAAGGGGCATGGGCTACGCCCTCACCTTCCACGCTCGTTACCTGGACCTCTACCCGGGGTCCTTGGTGCCAGATATACGGGAGGCCTCCTTGCACCTTCTGGAGAAGGATCTGGAGCGAGCAGCGCGTCTGGGGGCGCTTTTGGTAAACGTTCACGCCGGGAACATCCCCTGGACGGACTACCCCCCCCCAGACCTCTCCCCCCACCACGATGCCTTGCGGGAGGCGGAGGCCCGGATGCGGCGGGAATACTTGGAGCGGGCCGCGGAGGGACTGGCCTGCCTTGCCTCTCGAGCCTTATACCTAGGGCTAAGGTTCACCCTGGAAAACCTAGCGGCGCCCCAGGAGGTACCCAGGACCCCTGAGGAGATGGCCCTATTCTTGGAGGTGCCGCACTTGGAATTTTGCCTAGACCTGGGGCATGCCCAGATGGCTGGGCAGGAGGTAGTGGGGTTCGCGCAGGTCCTGGGCAAGCGGCTCAGCCATGTACACGCCCACCGAAACGACGGCCGCTACGACCTGCACCTGCCGCCTGGTCCCGAGGATCTCCGGCCCTTCGCCTCCTCGCCCTGCACCGTTTTGGTGGAGCTCCCTCCCCGGAACCCGGGGGAGTACGTGGATGTGCACGAAAGCTTGGCCGCAACGGGGATCCTCCCCGAGGCAAAAGGAGGTGGCTGATGAAGCGGTATGCGGTTTTGACGGCCCTAGGAGTGGCGGGACTCCTCCTGCTGGCCCTGAGCCTGCGGGGCCTTCCCGCTTTGGCGCAGGTGGGAACCCAGCTCCCGCCGGAGCTGAACAACGCCTACATCCGCGATCTGGCCCAGAAGGCCCGGGCGGAGGGCGGGGTCATCAACAGCTACGGCATGCCTAATGACTGGGCCAACTACGGGGGCATCTACGCCGAGTTTCAGCGGCTTTTCGGCATCCGGCAGCAGGACATCGACATGGGCAGTGCCGTGGTCCTGGCCCGCATGAGGGAGGAAAAAGCCAGCAAGAACGATGTAGCAGACTTGAAACCGGCCTTCGCCATGACCTTGGCGGAGGAGGGCCTCACCCTGCCTTACCGGGTCACCTCCTGGTCTGCACTGCCCCAGGACCAGCGGGGCGTGGGCAAGGACGGTTCCACTTGGTACGCAGGCTACAAGGGTACCCTGGGCTGGATCGTGAACACTCGCTTGGTCAAGAAGGTTCCGAGAACCTGGAAAGAGCTAGAAAACCCTGAGTACAAGGGGCTTATCCAGTACCAAGACCCCCGGGCTACAGGTACCGGCGTGGCCACCATCATGAGCGCCGCCTACGCCCTCACGGGTGACCCCTACAACCAGAAGGCAGGTGTAGATTTCTTTGCGCGGCTGCACCACCTGGGGGTCATCGGAGCGGTGGAGCCCAAGGTGACCACTGCCAAGTTTGAGCGGGGCGAGGTGGGCATCTTCATAAACTACGATTACAACCTCTTGGCCTGGAAGGAGCGCTTCCCGTTCCCCACGGAGGTGGTCATTCCCCAAGACGGGACCTTGGCCAACGGCGGGGGCATCGTGGCTGCCCGCAACGCCCCGCATCCCAACACGGCCAAGCTCTTCCTGGAGTTCATCTTCTCCAAGTACGGGCAGAGCCTCTTCGCCCAGGCCTTCGTGAGCCCAATCCGGCCAGACGTGGAGTTGCCCAAGGAGATCGCTGCGAAGTTCCCGCCCAAGAGCGCTTACGCCAAGGTGCGCTTTGTGGACTACAAGAAGGAAGAGGCGATTTCCGAGGCACTCCAGAAGTACTACGGGGAGACCATCCGCTAGTCCGAAGGGGGCCCTGGTGCGCGGCGAGCGTTTCCTCATCCTTCCTGGCCTCCTCTTCCTGCTCCTCTTCTTCGGCTACCCCCTCTACTCCATCTTGGAGCGGAGCCTCGCCGCGCCCGAGGGCCTCACCTTTGCCCGCTACGCCCGGGCCCTCACCGCCCACGCCTACCTCGAGGCCTGGCACAACTCCTTGGTCTTCGCCCTCCTCTCCACCTTGGCCGCTGTGGCCGGGGGGCTCTTCGTGGCCTACTGGACCAGCGGACTACCCTTAAGAGTCAAGGGCTTCCTCATGAGCCTTTATGCCGTGCCCGTATCCCTTTCGGGCCTGGTGGTGGCCTTTGGCTTTATCGTCCTCCTGGGGCGGAACGGGGTGGTGAACCAACTGTTCGCCGCTTTGGGGTTGCCCCGGTTTGACCTGTACTCCTGGCCGGGGCTGTTCCTGGTCTTCCCCTTCTACAACATCCCTCTTTTCGCCCTGGCCCTTATACCCCTCCTGGAAACCGTGGGCAAGGGTCTGATGGAAGCAGCGCGGGCATCCGGGGCGACGCCTTTCCAGGCCTGGGTTCGCGTCCTCTTGCCCGCCCTCATGCCAGGCATCCTGGCCGGGGGGAGCATTGTCTTTGCGGGAATGATGGGGGCTTTCGGCACCACGTTGGCCCTCACGGGGTTCGCCAAAAATTTGCTTTCCCTTCAGATCTACAGCTTGGTGGCGGAGAGCACCTTTGACCTACCTCAGGCGGCAGCTTTAGCAACCGTTCTCATGGCCAGCACAGGCGTCGGCCTCTATGTCTTGGCCCTTTGGGAAAGGAGGTACCGGCGATGAGGGGACTGGGATGGTCCTTCTTCACCCTCTTCCTCCTCTACCTCTTACTCCCCATGCTGGCCCCAGTGGTCTACTCCTTTAGCCGCTTGTGGCTGGACCTTTTGCCTGAGGGGTTCACCCTGGAGTGGTATGCCCGGGTGCTCCGGGACCCCAAGTACCTGGAAGCGGCCTCCCTCTCCCTAAGGATTGCCCTCTTAGCAGTGGCTATAAACATACTGGCAGGGGTACCCACCGCTTACGCCCTTTACCTCTGGAGTGACCGGATGGGCGAAGGGCTCAGGCGCCTTCTGCAAGTGCTGCCCCTTTTGGTACCCCCGCTCGTAGTGGGCCTTGGGTTCCTCCTTGCGTTTAACCGCCCACCTTTGGCCCTCTCCGGTACCTTCTGGATCGTGGTCCTTGGGCACGCTGCCTTAGGGTTCCCCTTCTTTTTCCGCACCGTCTACGCCGGGCTTGCGGGAATTGAGGTGCGCCTCCTGATGGAGGCCGCCCAGGCCTCAGGCGCGGGCCTCTGGCAGAGGCTCCGTCACGTCCTCCTGCCCAACCTCCTCCCTGCGGTGATCTCGGGAAGCTTAGTGGCTTTCGCCATTTCCATGGGGGAGTTTGAGGTAACCAGCATGGTGGCCGGCTTTGGCACCATCACCCTACCCCTGCTTCTTTTCCAGAGCCTGCGGGAGGATTTCCGGGCAGCCAGCGCGGTGGCCTCGGTGCTCCTCTACACCACCCTCTTAGCTCTGGTTGGGCTGAGCCTAGCGCGCAGGCGCTGACCCTGATTGGGCGCGCTGGGCTCGGCTACTGGTTCTGGCTGGCCCCGTTGAAGCGGGCCACCTGACCCAAAAAGCCCCGCAGCTTTTCGGGGTCCTTGCGGCCCGGTGCGGCCTCCACACCGCTGCTCACGTCCACCCCGTAGGGCTTCAGGGCTAGAACCGCAAGCAGGTTTTCCACCGTCAGCCCGCCCGCAATGATGAGCCGGGGATGCGGGCGAAGGGGCTCGAGCCACTCCAGCGGATAAGCCCGGCCACTGCCAGGGCTGGCCCCGTCCACCAGCAGAGCCTCAGCCGGGTAGGAAAGCCACCCCGCCGAGGCCGGGCCAAAGAGGCGGATGGCCTTGATGACCGGGAAAAACCGGCCCACCTGCTCGGCCCACTCCGGCGGCTCGTCCCCGTGAAGCTGGACCACCTGGAGCCCCGCGGCCTCCATCTGCCGCAGCACCGCCTCGGGCGGGGTGTTCGCAAAAACCCCCACCCGCACCACCAAGGGCCCCACGGCCCGAGCGATAGGACGAACGGCCTCTGGGCTGAGGTAACGGCGGCTGCTCGGGACCAGGACAAAGCCCAAGGCCCAAGCCCCCAGCGCCTCGGCCCAGAGCGCGTCTTCTAAGCGGGTAATGCCGCAGATTTTGGCTCGAGTCATACCGACCGCTATACCTCCCCAGCCTCCCACATCTCCTGGAAACTCCTGGGGCTCGGGCGCAGGCCGGCCCGACCCTCTGTCCAGGCCCTTATCAAGGGGAGGGCTGGGCTTTCTAGGGCCCTTTCTGGGAGGAGCCGTAAGAGTCTGGAGGCCAGGCGGTAGGCCCAGGGCCTGGTCGCGGCCCAGGCATACCCCTTGACCGCCGCCGCCTCCGCCCTAGGGACCAGGCCCTCCTCCACCGCCCGGTGGCGCCAGGTGAGCAGGAGCTTGGGGATGGGAATCCGCACCGGACAGGCCTGGAAGCAGGCCCCGCAAAGGGAGGAGGCGTAGGGAAGCGGCTTGGTCTCCCCCAGGCCCAGCAGGCCCGGACTGAGCACCGAGCCAATCGGGCCGCTGTAGACATAGCCGTAGGGATGCCCACCCGTCTGGCGGTAGACCGGACAGGCATTTAGGCAGGCCGCGCAACGCACGCAGCGCAGGGTTTCCCAAGCCTCAGGGTCAGCCAGCAGGCTGCTGCGCCCGTTGTCCACGAAAATTACGTGCACCTCCTCGGGCCCCTCCGGCTCCTCTTCCCGGCGCGGGCCCTGAATGAGCGAGACAAAGGTGCCAAGCCGCTGCCCGGTGGCGGCCCGGGCAGTCAGGGAGAGAAAGACCGCCAGATCGCTCCAGCGGGGGAGCACCTTCTCGATTCCCACCAAGGCCACGTGGAGACGGGGGAGCGAGGTGGAAAGCCGTATGTTCCCCTCATTCTCCATCAGGGCCAGGGTACCCGTCTCGGCCACCACGAAGTTGCCCCCAGAGATGCCCATATCGGCCTTCAAAAAGCCGTCCCTCAGCAATCTTCGGGCCACCGCGGCCAGGTGTTCGGGAGGGGCGTCCTCTGGCGTCTGGAAGCGTTCGTGAAAAAGGGCCCGAATCTGCTCCAGGTTGAGGTGGATGGCTGGGCCCACGATGTGGGAGGGGGGTTGGCTGAGGAGCTGGATGATGTACTCGCCCAGGTCGGTCTCGAGGACCTCTATGCCCATCCCCTCCAGCATGGGGTTGATGCCCAGCTCTTCCGCGACCATGGTTTTGGCCTTGACCACCCGCCGCACCCCAGCCTTCCGGGCAAGGCCGGCCAGAATCCGTCGGGCCTCCTCGGCGTCCTCGGCCCAGTGGACCTCCACGCCGTTCTTCCTAAGGTTCTCCTCGGCCTGCAACAAGTACCTATCCAGGTTCACGAGGGCGTGGTTCTTGACCCCTTCGGCCCACCGACGCCAGGCCTCTGCCTCCACCTCGGCGTAGGCCTGCCGTCTCTTCCCGTCAAAGCTCAAGGTGGCCCCAGTAACCGATTCGCGCACCTGAGGGGCCTCCCGCAGCAGGCGGGCGGCCTCCTGGGGATAGCGGTTGGCCTCCCCTCTCATCCCACCGCCTCCCACAGAACCGAGGCCAGCGGACGCACCGGCAGGGCTAGACCCCGGTTCTGCGCGCGCCCAGCCAGGTGCAGCATACAGCCCCCGTCGGCGCTGGTCAGGAAGTCCACCGCGGGCAGGGTTTTGAGTTTCTGATCGGCCATGCTCAAGGAGACCTCGGGTAGCTTAACCGAAAAGAGCCCGCCAAAGCCGCAGCACTCCTCCGCCGCAGGCCAGTCGGCGATCTCAGCCCCGGCGTTGCGTAGGAGGGTGAGGGGCTCCTGCCGGACCCCCAGCTCGCGCAGCGCGTGGCAGCCGTGGTGGTAGGCCACGCGTTTACCCTCCAGGCCCCGCCCCAGCTGGGTTATCCCCAGCACCTTCACAATGAACTCAGCCAGTTCAAAGGTCCTCTGGGCCAAGGCCTCGGCCTTGGCAAAGAGCCGGGCCTGCTCCCGGAACAGCTCCGGGTAGAAGGCGCGCAGCATGGTGGTGCAGGAGCCCGAAGGGAGCACCACGTACTCGCTTTCCTCCAGCACCTTTAGGGTATACCCGGCCATCTGGCGGGCCTCAGCCCAGTAGCCCGCGTTGTAGGCGGGCTGGCCACAGCAGGTCTGGCCCTTGGGGAAGCTCACGGTGCAACCCAAGTGGCGCAAAAGCCGCACCGCCGCCACCCCCGCCTCGGCGAAGAACTGATCGGCCAGGCAAGTGATGAAAAGGGCCACCCTCATGCTAACGGGATTATAAGGCCGGAGCCGCAGATGGCCCAAGCGCCCGGTCGGCTTCGGCTATCCTTTATGAGGGAGGTTCTGATGCGCCGAAAAATCATACTCAGCACCTCTAGCCAACTCGAGGGCTACCAGATCACCGAGTACCTGGACGTGGTTTTTGGCGAGGCCATCGTGGGGGCCAACATCTTCCGCGACCTTCTGGCCTCGGTGCGGGACATCGTGGGGGGGCGCAGCGGGGCCTACGAGGCTGAGCTGCGCAAGGCCCGGGAGATCGCCCTGAGCGAGCTCGAGCAGGCCGCGCTGTCCCGCGGGGCCGATGCGGTCATTGGGATTGATGTGGACTACGAAACCGTGGGCCAGGGAAATATGCTCATGGTCACGGCCTCGGGGACCGCGGTGAAGGCCAGCCGGGTCTACTGAGCCCGCCTCTTCCCCGAAAGGAACAGTTCTAGGGCCCGCCCCGCGTTGCGCACGTGGGCGCGCATGGCCGCTTCGGCGGCCTCTGGGTTCTTTGCCCGCACCGCCTCCAAAACGGCCTGGTGCTCGGTCCGGGACTGGGGCAGACGGCCAGGAATGGCCGCCGAGCTGTTGATGAGCAGGCGAATCTGGCCGTCTATGGTCTCGGCGGTGGCCAGGAGGCGCCTGCTGCCCGCAGCCTCCCAAAGGGTGCGGTGGAAGGCCAGGTCCAGGTCGCCGTAGGCCTCGAGGTCGCCGGCTTCTGCAGCCTGGGCCTGGCGGGCAAAGAGCCTTTCTAGTTTCCGCAGCAAACCCCTGCCGTTGTTCTCCACCGCCAGACGGGCCGCGAGCCCCTCCAGCACCTCGCGCAGGGTATAGATTTCCCGCACATCCTCCAGGGTAGGTTCCAGCACGAAGTAGCCCCGGTGGGGCACCGCCACCACCAGCCCTTCCCGCTCCAAAGCGCTCAAGGCCTCCTTGACCGGGGTGGGCGAAAGCCCTAGCTCTTCGGCCAGCACCCGCACCACCAGCTTCTGCCCGGGGGGAATCTTGCGCCCCAGGATGGCCTGGCGCAAAGCCCGGTAGGCCTCGCGGTTCAGGGTGGTGCGGTTTAGGGCCATCGGGGTCAATTGTAGCACATTGACCACAAAAGATTTTAGATATAAAATCCTACCGAAGCGCTAAGGAGGAACCGGTGGCACACCGAGCCCTAGCACACAAAAGCACCGACGACGTGGCGGTCGCCGTGGCCGACTTGAAGGCGGGAGAAGAGCTCACCATTGAGAGCCTGGAGGGAGGCCCGGCCCACCGGGTCAGGGTGTTGGAGGACATTCCCCTGGGCCACAAAATCGCCCTCAGAGACTTACCCGAGGGCCATGTGGTCATTGAGTACGGCGAGAAGATAGGCCGCATGACCCAGGCGGTGAAAAAAGGCGGTTGGGTACACGTACACAACATCCGAACCCTGCGCTGGGACTACGGGAAAGGGAGCAAAACGCCGCAAAAGCGGGCCCGCAGGGGGGTGTTGTGATGCCCCGCAAGAGAGGTTCCCTTCCGCTCACCGGGTACCGGCGGCCCAATGGGCGGGTGGGGGTGCGCAACCACGTGCTTATTCTGCCGGTGGACGACCTCTCCAACGCCGCAGCAGAAGGGGTGGCCCGCCTCATCCAACCCACCGTGGCCCTGCCTCATCCCTACGGCCGCCTGCAGTTCGGCAAAGACCTGGAGCTCACCTTCCGCACCCTAAGCGGCCACGGGGCCAACCCCAACGTCTATGGGGCGGTGGTGATCGGCATTGAACCTAAGTGGACCGAGCGGGTAGCCTCGGCCATTGCTAAAACAGGCAAGCCGGTGGAGGCCTTTTCCATCGAGCGGCACGGCGACCTCAACGTCATCAACGCCGCCAGCCGGGTGGCCTACCGGATGGCCCAGGACGCCTCGGAGGCCAAGCGCGAGCCCATAGAGGTCGCTGAGCTGGTGCTCTCCATCAAGTGCGGCGAGTCCGACCCCACCCTGGGGCTGGCAGGGAACAAGGCCCAAGGCAGGGTGGTGGACCGCCTGGTGGACATGGGGGCCTCGGTCATCTTCGGGGAGACCTCCGAGCTCACCGGTGGGGAGCACCTAATCGCCGAGCGCTGCGCTACGCCGGCCTTGAGGCGCAAGTTCCTTAAGCTCTACAGCGACTACATCGCCATGATAGAGGCCCAAGGGGTAGACCTACTGGGTTCCCAGCCCACCGAGGGCAACATCCGCGGAGGGCTCTCTACCATAGAGGAAAAGGCCCTGGGCAACATCCAAAAAACCGGTACCCGCCCAGTGAATGCGGTGCTGGACTACGCCGAGGAGGTGGCCCCGGGCCAGGGGCTGGTCTTTATGAACAGTTCCTCGGCCGGGGCCGAGCAGGTCACCCTGTGCGCCGCTGGAGGGAGCGTGCTTCACTTCTTCACCACCGGGCAGGGAAACATCGTGGGCCACCCCCTAATCCCGGTCATCAAAATCTCCCCCAACCCCATCACCTGCCAAACCATGGGGGAGCACATTGACGTAAAGCTCCCCGACCTGCTGGTGGGGGAAATCGGACTGGAGCAGGCCGCCGAGCGCATCCTGGAGGTCTTCGTTCGAACCGTGAACGGCCGTCTGACCGCCGCCGAGCTTCTTCGGCACAACGAGTTTGTGCTGACCAAGCTCTACCCCAGCGCCTAGGCCAGGCCAAAAAGGTGCAAGCCATGATTGTGGTCTGTGAGTTTATCGCCCCGAGTGGGCTCGAGCGCCTGCAAAGAAGCGGCCTGGAGGTGCTCTACGACCCCGGGCTGTGGAGGGACCGGGCCGCCCTAAAGGCCCACCTGGGACGGGCCACCGCGCTCATCGTGCGCAACCAGACCCGGGTAGACGCCGAGCTGCTTGAGGCAGCCCCCTGCCTTAGGGTGGTGGGCCGTCTGGGGGTGGGGCTGGACAACATTGAGCGCCCCGCCCTGGAGGCCCGGGGGGTGGCGCTTTGCTTTGCCCGGGGCATCAACGCCGGGGCGGTGGCGGAGTACGTACTGGCGGCCATGCTCCACCTGGCCCGCAACCTGGCCGGGGCTGCGGCCCACGTGGCCGAAGGGGGCTGGGACCGCACGGCTTTTGGCGGATTTGAGCTGGCCGGGAAGACCCTGGGGCTCTTGGGGCTGGGGGAGGTGGGCCTGCGGGTAGCCCGCAGGGCCCGGGCCTTTGGAATGCGGGTGGTGGCCGCCGACCCCGCGCGGCTTCCCTGGGAAAGTGTGGTTCAGGACATGGAAATCGAGCTTTGCACAACCGTAGGGGTGATCGAGCAGGCCCAGTTTCTCTCCCTGCACGTCCCCCTCACCCAGGAAACCCGCCACCTCATCCGAGCCGAGACCCTGGCCCGGATGCCCAGAGGGAGTTACCTCATCAACACCGCGCGGGGCGAACTGGTCCACGCCGCCGACCTAGCGGAAGCCCTACGTACGGGGCACCTGGCCGGGGCTGTGCTGGACGTGGTGGACCCCGAGCCTCTGCCACCCGACCACGTGCTGCGGGGGGTGCCCAACCTCTACATCACCCCCCACGTGGCCGGCCTCACTGCCGAGGCCCAGGAAGTGGTGGGCCTGCGGGTGGCCGAAGGGGTCCTGCGGGAGCTGGGGGTGGAGGCATGAGGGTTCCCTACGCCCTGCTCGAGCGGGCCGTAACCGCCCACTTCCAGGGGCTGGGCCTGTCGGCGGAGCACGCCCGCAGCATGGCGGCGGTGCTCCTCGAGGCCGAGCTCGAGGGCAACCTCGGCCACGGCTTGACCCGCATCCCCCAGTACACCGCCCAGCTCCGGGCCGGGGGACTCAACCCCAGGCCAACCCTGCGGCTGGAGCAAGTTCGCCCGGCCCTACAGGTGCTCAAGGCCGACGGCGCGCCGGGGCCGGTAGCTGGGCTCTACGCGGTGGAGGCGCTGCTGCCCCTCGTCCGGCATCAGGGAGTGGCGGCTTTGGCGGTGCAGGGGGCCGGGCACGCGGGGGCTCTTTCAGCCTATGTGGGCCGCCTGGCCGGCTCGGGTCTGGTGGGGCTGGCCTTCGCCAACACCCCCCCGGCCATCGCCCCGGGGCCTGTGCTGGGCACCAACCCCATTGCCCTGGGGGCTCCGGCCGAACCCCATCCGGTGGTGGTGGACACCTCCGTTTCGGTGGTGGCCCGGGGCAAGATCATCGCCGCGGCCAAGCGGGGCGAGGCCATCCCCCTGGGCTGGGCGGTGGACCGGGAGGGACAGCCCGCCACCGACCCCCAGGCCGCTCTGGAAGGCTCCTTGGTACCCATTGGCGAAGGCAAGGGCTACGCCTTGGCGGTGCTGGTGGAGGTGCTGGCGGGGGTTCTGGCCGGGGCAGTGCTCTCACCCGACCTGCCCCTGCCCTGGGCTTCCCCAGAAGCAGCGGCTAAGCCGGGGCTGCTGCTGGTGGGCCTCGAGCCCACCGCCTTCCCGGGGTACGCCGAGCGGATGGCCCGGCTGCTGAAGGCCCTCCAAGCCGCCGGGGGCCGGATTCCCGGATGGCGGCGGGTAGCCTCTAGGGAGAGGGCCCTGCAGGAGGGCGTGCCCGTGGGCGAGGCTCTTCTGGAAGAGCTCGCCCGCTCGGGCTTGCATCTGAAAGGAGGAAAAGCATGAAAAGGCTCTTTTGGCTCTTGGTAGCGGTGCTCCTAGCCTCTTTGGGGCTGGCCCAGCAGACCCGGCTCAGGGTGTTCGTGGGTGGACAGCAGCGGCCGGACGTGATGCGCAAGATTCTGGACCTCTACCAGCAGCGCAACCCCGGGGTGCGGGTGGAGATTGAGGTGGGCGGGGCCACCTCCGACCAGCAACAACAGTACCTCACCACCGTGCTGGCCTCGCGCGACCCCAGCATTGACGTCATCCTAATTGACATCATCCGCCCCGCCCAGTACCTGGCCAGCCGCTGGGCGGACACCATAGACAAGTACCTGCCTGCGGCCTCGCGCCAGGCCCTCTTGCGCCAGTACCTGCCGGCCTACTCCCAGGCCAACGTCATCAACGGCCAGCTCGTGGCCCTGCCGGGCTTCGCCGACGCCATGTTCCTTTACTACCGGGCCGACCTGCTGGAGAAGTACGGCTTCAAGCCCCCCACCACCTGGGAGGAGGCCATCCGCCAGGCCCAGACCATCCTGCAGCGGGAGAACAACCCCGTTCTAAACGGCATCGGCTTTATCGGGGCCCCGGTAGAGGGCACGGTCTGCACCTTCCTGCTGCCCATCTGGGCCTCGGGCAGCGACGTGACCAACGCCCAAGGGCAGTTTACCCTCACCGTTGAACAGGCCCAGCGGGCCCTGCAGTTCTGGGTGGACCTGATGGACCAAAGGGTCTCGCCGCCCAACATGGCCGAGAAGCCTCAGGACACCATCCGCCAGGAGATGCAGGCCGGCCGCTGGGTTTTCGGCACCCTCTTTGCCTACGCCTGGAATAGGTTCCAAAACGACGCCGACAGCCAGGTCAAGGGGAAAATTGGGGTGGTGCCGTTGCCGGCTTTTGCCGGGGGACGGCAGGCGAGCTGCCTGGGTGGCTGGCAGTGGGTGGTCTCTGACTTCAGCCGCAACAAGGCCCAGGCCCACAGGTTGGTGCGCTTCCTCTCCAGCCCCGAGGTCTCTAAGATACTGGCCATCGAGGCCTCCAACCTGCCGGTCTTCCCCGCTTTGTACCGCGACCCGGACATTCTTCGCGTAAACCCCTGGTTCGCCCAGGCCCTGCCGGTGGTGCAGGCGGCTCGAGCCCGTCCCCAGCACCCCCGCTACTCCGAGATATCGGAGGTCATCCGGGTGACCACCAACCAGGTGCTGGCCCGGCAAAAGACCCCCGAGCAAGGGGCCCGTGAGATCGTGAACCGTCTACAGGCCATCTACAGCGGACGCTAACCGCAAGCAGGGCCCACGGGGCCCAATCCCCGTGGGCTCAGTAAGGTTTGTTTGGGAGACCCACCATGGCCCAGCAAAAGCCCAGATACCGCCGTAGTCTTGGCGACCTAAGCGAGCGCGCCCTGGCCTTCTGGCTTTTGCTGCCCGCAGCGCTTCTGCTAGGTCTGGTGGCGCTTTACCCGGTGGCCCGGCTCTTCTACAACAGCCTCTTCCGCCGGCGCCTAACCGACGAAACGGGCTTCAACCCCGTCTTTATAGGGCTGGGCAACTTCACCCAGGCCCTTTCCGATGAGCGTTTCTGGACGGCGCTTTGGAACACCTTTCTCATCGTGCTGGTCACGGTTCCAGGGGCTTTGGTGGTGGGCCTCCTGCTGGCCCTGCTGGCCAACCTCCCTTTTCGGGTACGGTGGCCGGTGCGGCTCGGTCTGCTCCTCCCCTGGGCGCTTCCCCTGGTCTTTGCTGGCCTTATCTTCCGCTGGTTCTTTGACAGCCAGTACGGGGTGGTTAATGATGTTCTGGTGCGGCTTGGCGGGGAGCGGCTTCTTTGGGTGACCACCCCTGAGCTGCTCTTCTGGGCTATTTGCATCACCATCATCTGGAAGACCAGCTCGTTCGTGGCCCTTATCCTCCTGGCCGGCCTACAAGTGATTCCGAAGGAGCTTTACGAGGCGGCGGCGGTGGACGGCGCGAGCCGCTGGCAGAGCTTCTGGCGGATCACCCTGCCCCTTCTGACCCCAGCCCTTCTGGTGGCGGCCATCTTCCGGACCATCACCGCTTTTCAGACCTTTGACATCCCCTTTGCGATGCAAAACGGGGGGAGTTCGTTTGAGACCCTGGCCATGTACGTCCGCACCACCAGCATAGAGAACCTCAACTTCGGCTACGGCTCGGCCCTAGCGGTGTTGATGTTCCTCATCAGCCTGGGGGTGACGCTTTTGTACCTCCGCTACATCCGAGGTGCCGATGATTAGGGGTGGATTCCTCCACAGTTCTTCGCGGACCGCTTCTTGCGCATGCAGGGGGATGGCATGAGGTGGGGTTCCCGGCTATGGCTCTGGGCCGCGGCCGCAGTGGTAGTAGTGAACGGGTTTTTCCCCACGGTGTGGATTCTGCTCACCTCGTTCAAACCCGAGGCCGAGCTGACCCGAATCCCCATCACCTGGTGGCCGGAGAACTTCACCCTCCAGAACTACGTTCAAGCCCTCACCGGGGCTCCCATTGGGCGTTATTTCCTAAATAGTTTAATCGTGGCCACGGGGGCTACCGCGCTTTGCGTCTTCGTGTCGGCCCTGGCGGCCTACGCCCTGGCCCGGCTCCGGATACCCCACAAGACCCTCATCTTCTCCCTTCTGGTAGGGGTTTCGATGTTCCCTACAGTCACCCTTTTGCTGCCGCTTTTTGAGATGGTGCTGGCCCTGGGCCTAAGGAACACCTACATCGCCCTAATCCTGCCCCACGCTGCCCTCTCCATTCCGGTAGCCACGCTGGTGCTGGTGAGCTTCTTCCAGGGCATCCCCAAGGACCTGGAGGCCGCGGCCATGGTGGACGGGTGCACGCGGCTTGGGGCCTTGTGGCGGGTGGTGGTTCCGCTCTCGGCCCCCGGCGTGTTCACCGCGAGCATCCTGGCTTTTGTGAATAGCTGGGACGAGTTCCTCCTGGCCCTCACCCTGATGCCCTCCCAGGCCATGCGCACGCTTCCGGTGGGCATCCAGTTTTTGCAAGGGGAGTACACCTTCCCCTGGCCCCTTATCTCGGCGGCGCTGGTTATCGCCCTGGTCCCCGTCGCCCTAGTGATTGCGGTGTTCCAAGAGCGGGTGGTGGGGGGGCTGACCCAAGGGGGGGTGAAGGGGTAGATGCTGCGAATCGGTCTGGTTCCGATAGCGAGGCCCCTTTTCAGGGGCTCGAGGCTGGGCCTCGAGACCACCACGGCCCAGGCCCTGGAGGCCCTGGGCCCCAGGCTGGGGTTTGAGCTGGTCTATCGGGCCCCTACGGTGGTGGACGCGCCCCAAGCCGAGGCTGCAGCCCAGGCTGCCTTGGCCCACAGGCTAGACTTCTTGCTGCTGCAGCAGGTGACCTTTGCCACCGGTGAGGTTTTTCTGCCCTTCTTCGAGCTGCCCCTCCCCCTCGGGCTTTGGGCCCTGCCAGAGGTCTGGGAGGGCGGGCCTTTGCCCCAGAACGCCCTGTGCGGCCTCAACCTGGGGGTTTCGCTGGCCCAGCGGCCGGCCAAGTGGTTCTACGGGAGGCCCGAAGAGGAGTGGTTCCAGAGGCGGCTCGAGCTCACCCTGAGCGCCCTGCGAGGGGTACGGATACTACGGGAGGGACGGGTCCTCCTGCTGGGCGGAACCGCCCCGGGGTTCTTTGCCTTTGCCGCTTTGCCTGAGACCGGGCTTAAGGTGGAGCGGGCCGAGCTTTCCGAGCTGTGGGCGGCCCTGGCAGAGGTAGATGAGGAAGAGGTGCAAAACCGGGCCCAGGCCCTGGAGGAGCTTTCGGAGTACTCCTCTGAGGAGCTGCTGCAGAGCCTCCGATTGGAGCTGGCCCTGGAGCGGCTGGCCCGCGGCTACGACGGGGTGGCCCTGCGGGAGTGGCCGGAGATTCCCGAGCAGCTCGGGGTAATGCCCTACGCGGCCATGGCCCGGCTGGCCGACCTGGGCTACACCCTGGCCGCCGAGGGCGATGCGATGGGGCTGGCCTCTATGCTGGCCCTGAGGGCCATCTCAGGCAAGCCGGCCTTGCTCTTGGACATCGCCCTCCTCTCCCCCAAGGGGCTCGCTCTTTGGCACGGGGGCGAGGCTCCTAGGGCCTGGGCAGCGGGCCCTACCCGGCTGGCCCCCCACTTCAACCGAAAGCTTCCCGCAGTGCGGGACATGGCCCTAAGACCGGGCCCCGTGGCGGGGCTGCGGCTCCTGCCGGACCGCAGAGCAGCGGTGTATGGGGGCCAGATTACCGGGGAGAAGGGCTACGAGGGCGACTCGAGCTACCTCATCCGCCCCACCTGGGCCGCCCAGCCCCTCACCCCCCGGCAGTTCCTGGCGAGCTGGCTCAACCACCGCCTGCCCCACCACCTGGCGGTGGGGGCAGGAGGGCTGGAGCCGCCCCTCCTGGAGATGTGCGCCTGGCTGGGCCTGGAGGTGCTGCCCCCCCAGCCCGAGGAGGAGCGCTTGGTATGGTGAGGGTTCTCGCAGTGGGCTGGGCCAACCTGGATCAGCGCTACTATGTGGAGCGGTTCCCACCCCAGGGAAGCCGGACCGGGGTGCGGGCCTACCGCGAGGCTATAGGCGGCCCCGCGGCGGTTGCGGCCCAGGCGGTGGCCCGGCTGGGGGCGGAGGCGCACTTGGTGAGCCGTATAGGAAAGGACGCGGCGGGAGAGCGTTTGGCGGCTATGTTGCAGGAAGAGGAGGTGCAGGCTTACCTCCAGTTTGGCCCAGCCACCCCGGTCTCGGCGGTGCTGGTGACCCCCGAGGGGGAGCGCTACATCTTCCCCTACCGGCCTAGCCTTCCCGAGGAGCTCGAGGCCGACCCCAAAGAGCTGCTGGAGGGGGTGGGCGCGGTTCTGCTGGATGGGCGCTGGCCCAAAGCCGGCTGGGCCTTGGGCCGAGCAGCGCGAAGCCTGGGGGTTCCGGTGGTGCTTGACCTAGACCGGGAGGGCGACTGGCCGCTGGTGGAGGTCGCCACCCACGTGGTGGCCTCCGAAGAACTGGCCCAGCGGTGGGGAGGCCTCAAGCGGCTTTTGGCAGAGCTGGAAGCCGTGGGCGTCTTCTCCGCGGTTACCCTGGGGGCCCGGGGGGTGGCCCATGGAGGGGGCCATCTGCCCGCCTACCGGGTCTCGGCGCGGGACACCACAGGGGCCGGCGATGTCTTCCACGGGGCCTTCGCCCTGGCCCTGGCCGAGGGCAAAGGAGAGGAGGCCGCGCTTCGCTTTGCCTCCGCGGCGGCGGCGCTCCACTGCGCCCAGGCTGCCCCTCCCCGCCGGGAGCAGGTGGAGGCCCTGCTCTGAGCAAGGTCACGAAGCCCTCTACTGCCACCTGCTAGACTAGCGGGGTGAAGGTGGTTTTGCGCCTGCCCGAGCGCAAGGAGGTGGAGGTCCGGGGGAACCGGCCCCTGAAGGAAGTTCTTTTGGAGCTTGGCCTCAACCCGGAGACGGTGGTGGCCATCCGCGAAGAGGAGCTCCTCACCCTGGACCAGGTGGTGGGGGACGAGGAGCAAATAGAGGTGCTCTCCGCCATCTCGGGAGGCTAGGGTGGTCTGCAAGGTTTGCGGGGAAAAGGCCCAGGTGGAGGTGCGCTCCCGGGGGTTTGCCCTTTGCAAGGCGCACTACCTGGACTGGTTCGTGAAGGAAACGGAAAAGACCATCCGCCGCCACAAGATGCTTTTGCCGGGGGAGCGGGTCTTGGTGGCGGTTTCCGGGGGGAAGGACTCCTTGGCCCTGTGGGATGTGCTGAGCCGCCTGGGCTACCAGGCGGTGGGACTCCACATTGAGCTCGGCATCGGGGAGTATTCCCGGCGGAGCCTCGAGGTCACGGAGGCCTTCGCCCGGGAAAGGGGCCTGGAGCTCCTGGTGGTGGACCTGAAGGAGGCCTACGGCTTCGGGGTGCCGGAGCTCGCCTGGCTCTCCAGGCGGGTGGCCTGCTCCGCCTGCGGCCTTTCCAAGCGCTACATCCTGAACCAGGTGGCGGTGGAGGGGGGCTTCCGCGCCGTGGCCACGGGCCACAACCTGGACGATGAGGCGGCGGTCCTCTTCGGCAACCTCCTAAACCCCCAGGAGGACGCCCTGGCCCGCCAAGGGCCGGTCCTCCCGGAAAAGCCCGGCCTCGCTGCCCGGGTCAAGCCCTTCTATCGCTTTAGCGAGCGGGAGGTCCTCTCCTACACCCTCCTCCGGGGCATCCGCTACCTGCACGAGGAGTGCCCCAACGCCAAGGGGGCCAAAAGCCTCCTCTACAAGGAGGCCTTGAACCTGGTGGAGAAGGAGATGCCAGGGGCCAAGCTTCGCTTCCTCGATGGCTTTCTGGAAAAGGTCCAACCTCGTCTTCAGGGGGAAGGGGAGGTGGCCTTGAGGGAGTGCGAGCGCTGCGGCTACCCCACCACGGGGGCGGTCTGCTCCTTCTGCCGCATGTGGGAGGCGGTCTACCGCCGGGCCAAGCAGCGGCGGCTACCGGAATTCAACCCCAAGCCTCCCTTGGCGCAGGGCTAGGCAGGCGGTATTCTCTTCTGCCAGCGCTCGTAGATGCGCAGCCTTGCCGGGCGCTCCTCCCGCTCTAGCTGGTCCTTTGCACAGCGGGCCATGGCCTCCACCCAGCCCGCTTCCGAGATGGCCTTTTGGGCGGTCTCCTGGTAAGCGGTGCGCAGGGCCTCTCCAAGAAACTCCGCCACCATTCCCGGAAGCTCAGAGGCGGCCCCCTCGAGCCCCTCCCAGGCCAGCTCCACCGCCCGTTCCAGGTCGTAGGCCACCCGGACCAGGTCTTCCACAGGAGCGCCCGGGGCCTGGGGGCCCAAGGCCACCAAGCAGAGCTCACCCTCCACCACCAAGAAGGCCCCCAGCCCCCGGTTGAGAAGGAAAACCCCCTCCCCCGACCCCCCCTCTACCTCTGCCAGGGCCCGGTGCAGCAGGGCCAGGCGCACCCCAAGAAGCCGGGCCATGGCCTCCAGCTCCTTCAGGGCCTCGGCCAAAAGCCCGAGGCCAGGGCCCTCCGTCCCGTGGGCCTGAAGCCGGGACATACCCTCCCAGGCCAAGGCCTGGGCCAGGGCGAAAGCCTCCTGGGGGCGTCCTTCTGGCAGGCGACCCGTAAGGGCCAGCACCCGCTTTTCCACCCCGCGCTCCCAGACCAACCGCCCCTCGGGGACCAAGACCCAAGGGAGGCCTAGCTTGGGCAGGAGCCTTAGGCTGCGGTCCAGCCCACCGTCCTGCACCAGGCCCACCTGGAGCCACACGCCCTCCCCCGCGGCCAGACCCGGGCGCAAAAGCTCCAGACTTTCTGGAACTGGACCCGGATGGTGCCCTCGGTAGTAGGCCCGCAGGCTTCGCGCCTCGAGTCCCCCCTTCAGCCGCTTGAGGAGAAAGCTATAAAAGCCAAGATCTTGGGAGAGCTCGTAGAAATAGCCCTCCTGGGGCCGGCTACGGGCAAAGAGCCCGGGGGCCTCTTCCCGAACAGGGCCCACCCGCACCGGGAGGAAAGCCGTGGTCGAGGTGTGGTTCTGAAGCCCCAAAAGGGTGAGGTAGAGGGGAGGGGACTTCTGGAGGCGGAGGGCGTCTTGGATTTCCACCTTTTGGGGCCTCAAGGGAAGCCAGCTCCTTTCCTTGAGTACCCGGGCCAGGGCCGCGAGGAAGGCCCGGCGGCCTTTTTCCTCGGCCATAGTTTCTATGAAAAGCACCTCGGCCCCCCCTCGAGGGGCACCGCCTCCAGGGGGGTTTCCTCCGCCCAGTCCGGGGCCTGTATGCGGATGGCCTCCTGAGGCACCAAGGAAAACAGGGCAAAGCCATGGGGGCCAAGGGTTAGGCGGTAGGCTCCTTCTATGGGAGGGAAGGGGCTTTGAGAAAAAAGCTCCACCGGAATTAAACCCCGACACTCCTCCAGCGGCAGGTCAAAGGCCTGGGTGTAGCGAGAGAGGTTGGCTGTCACCAGGACCCGCTCCCCCTCATGCTCCCGAAGAAAGGCCAAAACACGCCGGTTTTCCACCGGCAAAAGCTTTAGGCTTCCCCGGCCAAAAGTCTTGGCGTGCTGCTTTCTGAGGCCGAGAAAGCGGCGAATGAAGTTCAAGGGGGAGTGGGGGTTGTCCTCTTGGGCCTCCACATTGACGAAGAGGTGGCTGTAGGGGCCTTCGCTTATAGGAGGGAGGAAGAAACGGTGGTGAGGGGCTCGGGAAAAGCCGGCGTTGCGGTCGGCGGACCACTGCATGGGGGTTCGGACCCCGTTCCGGTCCCCCAGGAAGGGGTTGTCTCCCATGCCGATTTCGTCCCCGTAATAGATGATGGGGGTGCCTTTCAGGGTGAAGAGGAGGGCATGAAGGAGCTCGTACCGCCTGCAGTCGCCGCCCAGAAGGGGCATGAGCCGCCGGCGGATTCCCAGGTTGATGCGAAAGCGGGTGTCCGGGGCATAGACCTCCCACAGGAACTCCCGCTCCTCCTCGGTGACCTTTTCCAAGGTAAGTTCGTCGTGGTTGCGCAGAAAAAGGGCCCACTGGGCGGCCTCGGGGATACCCTCGGTCTCTTTGAGCATGGTCTCTATAGGCCCCCGGTCCTCCCGACGCAGGGCCATGAAAAGACGGGGCATAAGGGGAAAGTTGTAGGCCATGTGGACCCCGTCCCCTTCCCCGAAGTAGGGGAGGGTTTCCTCCGGCCACATGTTGGCCTCGGCCAAAAGCACCTTTCCCGGGCCATAGCGCTCCTCTAGCGCCCTCCTCAGACGCTTCACCGCCTCAATGGTCTCGGGCAGGTTTTCACAGGAGCTTCCTTCCCGCTCGTAGAGGTAGGGAATGGCGTCCAGGCGGAACCCGTCCACCCCGAGGTCGGCCCAAAAGAACATGACCTGGTGCATGGCCCGCTCCACCTCGGGGTTGTCCCAATTAAGGTCCGGCTGGTGGTGGTAGAAGCGGTGCCAGTAATAGGCCCCGGCCACGGGGTCGTAGGTCCAGTTGGAGGTCTCAAAGTCCTGGAAGATGACCCGCACCCCTTTGTACCTCTCTGGGGTGTCGCTCCACACGTAAAAGTCCCGCATGGGGCTTCCCGGCTTGCGGGCCTCCTGGAACCAGGGGTGGTCTATGGAGGTGTGGTTCAGGACCAGCTCAACGATAACGCGAATGCCCCTCGCGTGAGCCTCGTCCAAGAAGCGCTTGAAGTCTTCCAGGGTCCCATGCACCGGTAGGATTTGGTGGTAGTCCGAGATGTCGTATCCATCGTCACTTTAGCGGAGACTGGAAAAAGGGCATCAACCAGAGGGTGTTCACCCCCAAGGACTCCAAGTAGGAGAGCTTCTCCCTTAGCCCCTCAAAGTCCCCATAGCCATCGTTGTTGGCGTCAAAGAAGGAGCGAACGTGAGCCTGGTAGATGACGGCATCCTTGTACCAGAAGGGATCCATCCTCCTAAGCTAGGGGCCTAGAGATAAGTTTTCAAGTAGGCCACAACTTCCTCCACATCCCTAAGCCGGCCTTCGGCGGCCGTGGGTCCTTCGCCTACCTTGAAGGTGAGGCCCAGGCCCTTTAGGGCCAGGAAGGCGGCCTCGTCCGTGGTATCGTCCCCAATGTACACAGGGGTGTGGCCGGGGTGGCGGGCGAGGAGGCGGAGCACTGCCTGACCCTTGTTCACCCCTTGGGGCTTTATTTCCAATACTTTCTTTCCGGGAAGCACCTCGAGGCCCAGGCCCTGCAAAAGGCCCCTCATCCCTTCCAACCAGACCTCGAGGCACCGGGCGGCCTCCTTTTCGTCCTGGGCCCCCCGGTAGTGCAGGGCCAAGGCGTAGCCCTTGTCTTCCACCCAAACCCCAGGGCAAGGGGGAAGGTGGGGTCTGAGCGGGGCCAGGTCCACGGGAAAAAGGGGCGTACTCCCCTGCCCCAAAACCCCCTCCTCTAGGC
>NZ_QWKZ01000042.1 GCF_003574085.1 Meiothermus luteus
TCCACCCCCTCCCCCAGCCGGGTTTGGCCCCTTAGGACCACCCCTGGCCAGAGGGTTACGTCCGGGGCCAGCTCCACGCTGGGCTCGAGGTAGATGCTCTCCGGAAGAACCATCCGCACCCCCTGGGCCATCCAGTAGGCCCGCAGGCGCTCGAGCAGAACCCTTTCCACCTGGGCGAGCTGGGCGCGAGAGTTGATCCCGAGCAGCTCGTCGGGGTCCTTGGACTCCACCGAGGCCACCTTCTCCCCGGCCTCTCGGTAGATACGGATCAGGTCAGGCAAGTAGTACTCGTTGGCGGCGTTGCGGTTGTCCACCCGCTTGAGCTTTTCCCAGAGGCTGCCGTCAAAGCAGTAGACCCCGGGATTGATTTCCTGAATGGCCTGTTCCTCGGGGGTGGCGTCTTTTTGCTCTACGTTGCGCAGAATTTCTCCCTTTTCGTCCCGCACGATTCGGCCGTAGCCGGTGGGGTCAGCCAGCCTCATGGTCAGCAAAGCCATCCCGGCCCGTTCCCGCCTCAAGACCTCCACCAGCCCCTTTAGGGTTTCCACACGGGTGAGGGGGGTGTCTCCTTGGGTGACCACGATGGGCCCTGGAAAGCCAGCCAGCACGCTTTCAGCCTGGGCCAGGGCGTGGGCGGTGCCAAGCTGCTCCTTTTGCTCTACAAAGGTGAGGCCGGGCTGGTCTGCGAAGGCTTGGCGTACCTGTGCGGCCCCGTGGCCCACCACCACCACCACCCGCTCGGCCCCGCTTTTGAACGCGGTTTCAATGCAATAGCCGACCAATGGTCGGCCCAGGAGGGGGTGTAGCACCTTGGGCAGCTTGGACTTCATCCGGGTGCCCAGACCCGCGGCGAGGATCACCACAGCGTGCGCCATACCCCTTGATTTTATTCGGAAAGCAGGGAGCGGGTGGCCTAAACAGAACCCTTATAGGTGGGGGACTTGGATAACGGGGGGCGAATTCGCTAGCATAGACCCATGCTCCAGTACGACCAGCTTCCTCTGGGCTCTTCCCTTATTGACGCCGAGCTGCCTGACCTGGAGGGTCGCCCCTGTAGGCTGTCTGACTTCAAAGAACCTCTTTTGGTGGTGGTTTTCATGTGCAATCACTGCCCTTATGTAAAGGGCTCCATCGCCGAAGTGGTACAACTCGCAAGGAAGTACGCCGGCAAGGCGGCCTTTGTGGGCATCAACCCCAACGACTACACCCGCTACCCCGAGGATTCTCCAGAGGGCATGCGGGCCTTTGCCCAGGAGCACGGGATTCCTTTTCCCTACCTGCTGGATGAAAGCCAGGCTACAGCCAAAGCCTACAAGGCCCTGCGTACCCCGGAAGTGTTCGTCTTCGACGCGGAGCGTAAGCTGCGCTACCGGGGGCGGGTCAACGACCAGCCTAAAAACCCCGCCGGGGTCACCGACCACACCTTGGACGCGGTGCTAGAAGCCCTTTCCCAAGGGAAAGAACCCCCCGTGGTCCAAGCCGAGGCTATTGGTTGCACCATCAAGTGGAAGCCAGGCAACGAGCCGACCGTGAGCGTTGGCTAGACTAGAGATGAAAAGAAAAGGGCGGTGAGGCTGCCCCTGCCTCCCGCGTTTAGTCCTGTTGGAGCCCGTAGGTTTCCATCGCCTCGCCCCAGGCCTTGCCTATACGGAAACACTCCCAAAGCACCCTAACCGTGCACTTGGGCTGGGGGCGGTTGAGCACCAGGCGGACCGGCTGCTGTGAAGGGCACGAGAGCGGTTCCAGGGTTGGGCGGGTGGCGGTAAGGGTGCTTTCCACGGTTAACCTCCCTGTGTCCCCAGGGTAGCCGAAGTGGTGTTTTTGTGAGTGGATTTTTGCTACGGATTTCTACACCTAAGAATATAGGTATACCATATAGTCTACACCAATGAGTTTGTACTGTTTCTCTTTCTACACAAAAAAGATCCAAGAGGCTGTGTAGCGATCAGCCTGGGTATACCGGTATTAGGTAGCTCCGTGGCCTCGATAAAAATAAAAAACCCCCGGGGTGGGTTTCCGGGGGAACTGGTGGAGCCGAGGGGACTCGAACCCCCGACCTCTTGAGTGCGATTCAAGCGCGCTCCCAACTGCGCCACGGCCCCAGGCACTGGACAGTCTAGCCGGGAATTCGCCGCCTGTCTAGCCTTCCTTGATGCGCACCTCTAGCCGGCCCCGGCGCTCTTGCACCTCGAGCCGGGCCTTGGCCTTGCCGCGCCGGTACTCTGATTTGTAGCGCCCCGGGCTTGCCTGGTGCTTTACCCTTGTCCAACCCCGGTTGGTCAGGTCGCGGTGATGGTGCTCGTAGACCTGGGCGATGCGGTTGCCCCGGTACACCACCAGGATTCCCTGGGGCTCGGCTACTCTTTCAACCACCACCAGCCCCGGTACCAAAGAAACCCGCAGGTCGGCGCTGATGACCAGGACGGGTGGGGGCGGGGTCTCCACCGTAACGCGAATCTGCGCCCAGGAAAGCGATACTAGGGCCAGCCCGGCCAAGGCGAGAAGAGCTTGACGCACCATGCCTTCTACCTTATCCCCTGTGGGTGGGGTGGAAATGTGAATCCTCTAAAGTTGAGGTAAAGGCGGCCCAGCCTTGCGGGATTCTGGTTGCAGCGAGGCCGCCCGAGGCGCAGGGATTTAGAGCCTTTTCAAGGCTTGCACAAGCTGGCCCAGGACGCTTTGCGCGTCGCCGTAGAGCATCCGGGTGTTCTCGGCGTAGAAGAGCTCGTTTTCTACCCCAGCGAACCCTTTACCCTGGCCGCGCTTGATAACGATGGCGTTTTTGGCCTTGTCTACCTCTAGGATGGGCATACCGTAGAGGGGAGAGCCCTTGCGCCTGGCCGCCGGGTTGACCACGTCGTTGGCCCCGATGACCACCGCCACGTCGGCTTGGGGAAACTCGGGGTTGATGTCCTCCAGGTCAAAGAGCTTCTCGTAGGCTACCCCCGCTTCGGCCAGAAGCACGTTCATGTGCCCGGGCATCCGGCCGGCCACCGGGTGGATGGCGAACTTGACCTCTACCCCCTTGGACTCGAGCAGGTCGGCCAGCTCCCTCAGCTTGTGCTGGGCCTGGGCCACGGCCATGCCATAACCGGGCACAAAGATCACTTTGGAAGCGTAGGCCAGCATCACCGCAGCGTCCTCCAGGTCGATCGGCTTGAGGCTGCCTTTGACCTCGCCGGAGTCCTGCTCTACCCCAAAGCCCCCCACCAGGACGCTCCAGAGGCTCCGGTTCATAGCCTTGGCCATCAAGAAGGTGAGCAGGGTGCCTGCAGCCCCCACCACCGTGCCTGCCACGATTAGGGCTGCGTTGCCGATGGCGAACCCCTCAAAGCCTACCGCAAGGCCTGTGAAGGCGTTGTAGAGGGAGATGACCACCGGCATGTCCCCACCCCCAATCGGCAGGGTCATCAGCACCCCGAAGGCTAGGGCCAGCAAGAAGAAGAGGAGCACCATCGGTCCTGGGTTGGTCAGGAGGACCACCAAGGCCAGCAGGAGCGCGGCGATGCCCACCCCTGCGTTCACGGCCTGCTGGGAGGGGAACTGGATGGGCTGGCTGGACATCAGGCCCTGGAGTTTGGCAAAAGCGATGAGGCTACCGGTGAAGGAAACCGAGCCGATAAGGGCCCCCAGGATGGCCAGCAGCTTCAGTCCCTGGGCCTCGCCGAACTCTCCCCGCAAAAGCTCTACGGCGGCGATGGCCCCCGCTGCGCCGCCCCCCATGCCGTTGTAGATGGCCACCATCTGGGGCATATCGGTCATCTGCACCCGCTTGGCGGCAATCCAGGCCACCACCGTGCCGATGACGATGGCTAGGAGCATCAGGCCCTGGTTGCGCATGTCCGGTAGGAGAAAGGTCACCGCCGTGGCCGCCACCATGGCCACTCCTGCCCAGACCACCCCACTGCGGGCGGTGTTGGGCGAGGACATGCGCTTGAGGCCGAGGATGAAGAGCAAAGCAGTGACGAAGTAGATGAGCTGGACGAAGTTTTCCATAGCTAGGAGCAACCCGCCACCGGTTGCCGGCTACTGACCCCCTTTCGGCTTTCGCTCAAACATCTCCAGCATGCGCTCAGTCACCGCGTAGCCTCCGGCGGCGTTGGCTGCCCCTAGGACCACGCCGAAGAAGCCGATGGCCTGCTCGAGCGGGGTTTCAGCGTGGCCCAGCACCACCATGGCCCCCACCACCACGATGCCGTGAATGAAGTTGGAGCCGGACATCAAGGGGGTATGCAGGATGACCGGTACCCGGCTGATGACCTCATACCCAGTAAAAGCCGCCAACAAGAAGATGTAGAGCGCAGCCCAGGTTGCGTCCATCATGAACCTCCTAGAAGCGCCCGGGTGGGCGCATGGGCAATCTGGCCTTGGTGGGTCAAAAGGGCCCCGGCTAGAATTTCGTCGCTCCAGTCGGGCTCGAGCCTTCCCTCTTTGATAAGGAGCTTGGAGAGGTTGTAGAGGTTTTTGGCGTACATCTCGCTGGCGTGTACCGAGAGCGCGCTGGGCAGGTTCAAAGGTCCCACCACCTTAACCCCGTTTATCTCCACAGTTTCCCCAGGGCGGGTTAGCTCGCAGTTGCCCCCTGATTCGGCCGCCAGGTCTACCACCACCGAGCCCGGGCTCATCCGCTCCACCATGTCGGCGGTGATGAGCACAGGGGCCCTGCGGCCTGGCACCTGGGCGGTGGTGATCACCGCGTCCATACCCCCCACCTCCTTGGCCAGGGCCTCGTGCTGAATTTTCTTTTCCTCCTCGGTGAGCTCGCGGGCATAGCCCCCCTCGCCCTCGGCGCTGATGGGCAGTTCAATCACCTTGGCCCCCAGCGACAAGGCCTGTTCGGCGGCTGCCTTGCGCACGTCGTAGGCCCAGACGTTGGCCCCTAGGCGGCGCGCTGTGGCGATGGCTTGCAAGCCAGCCACCCCTACTCCCATCACCATCACCTTGGCCGGGCGGATGGTGCCGGCGGCGGTGGTGAGCATGGGGAAAAAGCGGCTGCTTTCGCGGGCGGCGATTAGGGCGGCCACATACCCTGCCACCGTGGCCTGGGAGGAGAGCACGTCCATGCTCTGGGCCCGGGTGATGCGGGGGATAAGCTCCATGGCCAGGGCGGTTAGGTTGCCGGTGGCCATGGTCCTGACCCGTTCTGGGTCGCGGTGCGGGTACATTAGACCCACCAGGATGGTGCCGGTCTCGAGCCGCGCCAGCTCCGGGGTTGGAAGGGGCTGCACGGTGAAGACCACCTGGGCCCCAGAGAAAAGCTGCTCGCGGTGCACCACTTCGGCCCCCGCCTTCCAGTAGGCCTCGTCGGAGAAGTGAGCGGCAGCCCCTGCCCCGGTTTCCAGGCGCACCCCTACACCCTCTTTGACCAGCCGACCTACCACCTCTGGGGTCAGAGCCACCCGGCGCTCGCCGGGTGCGGTCTCCTTGGGGACTGCAATCTGAACCATTCCACCTCCACACTCAGCCCTCAGGCCCCAGCCCAAGGGGTTCCCCGTTGGGACACAAGCGGCAGTATACCAGGCCTATGCAAAAAACGGGCCCTCGCCCTTATAAGTATGCGTGCTCAGCTCGGTTATAATCGCGCTATGCAGACAAAAGCCCTCACGGTGGTGGCGGTGCTTTCGGCTGGTGTGGTCGCCATCTCTTTCGGTTCCATCTTCGTGCGCTTGGCCAGCCAAAGCGTGGGGGAGAGTGGTCTGGCCTTTAGCCTGGTGATGAGCGCCTTGCGGATGGCCGTGGCCAGCCTGCTCCTGCTGCCGGCCTGGTGGGGCCTGCGGGCCATGAGGGTCCGTCAGAATCCCTGGCCCTATGCCTTGGGGGCAGGTTTTTTTCTCGCCCTTCACTTCGCTACTTGGATCACCTCTTTGGGCCTTACCAGCATTGCGGCCAGTACGGTGCTGGTTACCTCCACTCCGGTTTGGATGGCCCTGTTTTCCTGGTGGTGGCTTGGGCTGCCCCCCAGCCGCTTGACCCTCGTGGCCATCGGGATAGCCCTGGGAGGAGCAGCGGTGGTGGGGCTGGCCGATCTGGGCGGCGGCCCAGCCAAAGACCCCTTGCTGGGCAACCTGTTGGCCTTGTGTGGAGCCTTGGCAGCGGCGGTGTACCTGCTCCTGGGCCGCGAGGCCCAGCGGCGGGGAATGGGCATCGGGGTCTATATCGCCGTGGCCTACACCATAGCGGCCCTTTTGTTGCTGCCCTTGCCCCCCCTGTTGGGGGCAGGCTACCTGGGTTACCCGCCCCTCACCTACCTCTGGATTGCCCTGATGGCGCTTTTCCCCCAGCTCGTGGGCCATACCAGCCTGAACTGGGCCATGCGCCGGGTCCACCCTGTGCTGGTGAGCCTGGTGACCCTGCTGGAGCCTGTGGGGGCCAGCCTGTTGGCCCTGCTCATCTTTGCCGAGGTGCCCTCGGTTCAGGTGGTGTGGGGAGGGTTATTGCTGCTGCTGGGGGTAGGGCTGGCCATCTGGGGGAACCGGGGGTGAGGCAGCCGTTTTGGGTTATGCTGGGCCCGATGCTGCGGCTGGGGGTGGACTTTGGGCTGACCAACACCGATGCAGTTTTGGTAGAGGGCCAGCGAATCGTCGCTGAAAAGACCCTGCAAACCGGCCCGGCCAGCCTCGAGGCTCTTCATCAGGTGCTGGAAACTTTGGGGTTGAAGCCTGCGCAACTGGAGCTCATCGCCTGTACCGGGGGTCTTTCCCGCCGTCTGCCCGACGACCTCGAGGGGCTGCAGCTGGAGAAGGTCGGGGAGGCCCTGGCGGTGGGCCGGGGCGGCCTGGCCCTAGCAGGGCTTTCCGAGGCCTTGGTGGTCTCCGCGGGAACTGGAACCGCCATGATCGCGGCTCGAGGTGCTACTGCCCAGCACTTCACCGGTTCGGCGGTGGGCGGAGGCACGCTGCTCGGACTCTCCCGGCTGCTGTTGGGCACCGCCGACCCCTTGGAGGTGGCCCGTCTGGCCGAGAAGGGCGACCCTGGCCGGGTGGACGCCACCCTTCTAGACGTGATTGGGGGTGGCATAGGCCACCTCCCCCCTGATGCCACCGCGGTCAACCTAGGCCGCCTGGTGCGGGAAGCCCCTCCTCGCCCTGAGGACCTGGCTGCGGGGCTGGTGACCCTGGTGGGCCAGGTAATCGCCGTGATCTCCCTCAATGCGGCGAGGGCCGCTGGCCTTTCCCAGATTGTGCTGGTGGGCCACCTGACCGACCTGGCCCCTGTCCGGGCCGCTTTGGAGAGGGTCTGGTACTTCTACCGGGTGGAACCCAGGCCCCTTATTCCCCCCAAAGCGGGCCTTGCCACAGCCTACGGCGCGGTCTTGTGCAGCCTGGGGTAGCCCCCTGTTCGTCGAGCTCCTTTTATAGAATGGGGCCCATGGACATGCTCCAGATTATCGCTGAGCTGGCCCAAAAGACCCCCTCCAAGATTCTCCTGGTCGTGCTGGATGGTGTAGGTGGGCTGCCCCAGGGGCCTGGCGGCCCCACCGAGTTGGCTGCGGCCCATACCCCCAACCTAGACGAGCTGGCCAGGGAGAGCGCGCTGGGGCTTCTCACCCCGGTCTACCCTGGCCTTGCTCCCGGCTCAGGGCCGGGCCACCTGGCGCTTTTTGGCTACGACCCCTTTCGCTACTTGGTGGGGCGGGGGGCTCTTTCGGCCATCGGCATAGGGGCCGACTTCAAGGATGGCGATGTGGCGGTGCGGGGCAACTTCGCCACCCTGGACGAAAGCGGCCGGGTGGTGGACCGCCGAGCGGGCCGCCCCAGCAACGAGGAAAACGCCCGGGTGGTGGGCAAGCTGGGGTCGGCTATACAGGAGCTCGAGGGTGTGCGGGTAAGCTTTTACACCGAGTCCGAGCACCGCTTCGTGGTGGTTCTGCGGGGGGAGGGTCTGGGCGAGCAGGTCACCGATACCGATCCCCAGAAGACGGGCGTGGCCCCTGCGTTGGCCCAGGCCAAGGCGGCCGATGCCCAAAGCCAGCGCACCGCCCGGGTGCTCAACCTCCTGGCCGAGCGCATCCGAGCGGTCCTCTCCGATGAGCCGAGGATTAACGGGGCACTTTTCCGGGGGGTTTCCCTCAAGCCCCGCTTTCCCCAGATGTCCGAGGTGTACCAGCTCAGGCCGGCCTGCATCGCCAGCTACCCTATGTACAAGGGGCTGGCCAGCCTGGTGGGGATGGAGGTGCTGCCTGTAGAAGGGGTAGAGGACGCCCTGGAGGGCAAACTGAAGGCACTGCGGGAGAGCTGGGACCGCTTTGACTTCTTCTACTTACACTTCAAGAAGACCGATGCTGCCGGAGAAGACGGGAACTTTGCGGAAAAGGTGAAGAAGATAGAAGCCTTTGACCGGCTGCTGCCCGAACTCCTGGCCCTAAAACCCGAGGTGCTGGCCATCACCGGAGACCACTCCACCCCTTCGGCCCTCAGGGCCCACTCCTGGCATCCGGTGCCCCTTTTGCTCCGGGCCCCCTGGCTGCGCAACGACCCTACCCAGCGCTTCACCGAGGATGAGGCGGCCCGGGGCAGCCTGGGGCACCTGCGCGGGGTGGAGCTGATGCCCTTGCTGTTGGCCCATGCAGGGAAACTGCAGAAGTATGGGGCTTGAGCTACCGGTTGCCTGCGGCGGTCTGGGTGGGTAGGCGATAGGTGTGGCCATCGGGGGCATCGTCGGTCTCGGCGGTGATGAGCCGCCCCGACTTGAGCCGGGTTCCTTCCCCGACCAGCCAGACCGCGCCCCAAGGTCGGTAGGTGCTGGATAGGGTGTCCTGGACCACCCGGCCATCGCTAAAGCGGATGGTGCGGTGAACCTGCACGGTGGCCCCTTCGGCAGCCCAGTCTACCTGGACAAAGCGCTGGGGCGGCAGATCAGGGGTGGCGATGTAGCGGGGCGGCAGGGCTGGGGTGCGGCTCAGGTACACTGGGCCACTCCAGCTCACGCTGCGGTCCTTGGTGCCGAAGATGCGGAAAGTGAGGCGGTCCTTGCTCACGCTGCTTTGGATGAGCAGGTGGCCGGGGGTATCGTTTTTGAACTTTAGGTCGAGGTGGGGCAAGAACACCGCCGCGTCCAACCCGGTGGGCTGGTAGTAGCGCACCTGGTAGCTGTGGGGGCGGCGTTGTGTGATGGGCAGACCCGCAAAGTAGGCTGAGCGGAAAAGGGTGGTGGAAACCTGGCATATGCCCCCGCCTACACCTTCTAGGGTCTGCTCACCGGAGATTACGAAGGCCTTTTTGAAACCGGTGCGCTCGGAAACCTCTCCTACCGCCTGGGCAAAGGAGAAGACCACCCTGGGAGGCACCAGTACCCCATTCAAGCGGCGGGCCCCAAGCCGGATGTTGTAGCTGCGCTCGTAGGAGGAGCCGGTGAAAGATGTGGTGGCCTCGGCCAGAAGCTGGCGAACGCCTAAGCGGTAGTAGTAGGTGGTTCCCTGGGGATGCAGGAGGTAGACCACGGGCAGCTCAAATTCCTCCCGCTTTTGCTTTAGGGCCTCCTGGTAGCGCCTTTTAGCCTCGGCCAGGTTAAAGCGGTGACCCACCTGGTCTACCAGCACCCAGTCTTTTAGGGCGGGCTCGTAGACCCAGCGGGCCTCTTGGGCTGGGCGGGCAGCGCGGGTCAGCAGCTCCTCGAGCTGCCCCACCCCTCCAATCTTGATGCGCTGGTGGGTGCCTAAGGTGAGGATTTCCCCTTTTTCAATGCGGTTTTCCAGGGCGTAGTAGAGGCCATCGGGGCCGGCCAGGGCCGTAGAGATCCAGCCTAGGATGGCTAGGGCGGCCAGGCGCATACCCCCAGTCTAAGCCCCCAGCCCCCTTAGGCCTGTGACGCCTAACCCCGGCCCCGCTCGTGCCGGGCTATCCATTCCTGGAGCACCGCCTCGTACTGCTCGGGGGCAAGGCGCACCTGATCGTAGAACCCGGCCCGCAGGCGCTGGCGCTGGGCCTCAAAGAGGATTACCGCCGCCGCTACCGAGACGTTCAGGCTCTGCACCATGCCCAGCATGGGAATCCGAACGTGACCGTCGGACAGGGCCGCGGCCTCGGGGGAGACCCCCCACTTCTCGGTGCCCAGCAGGATGCAGGTGGGCCGGGTGTAGTCGGCCTCGCGGTAGTCCACAGCCTGTTCGGAGAGATGGGCGGCGAGTACCTGGAAGCCCTGGGCTTTTAGGTGGGTGAGGGCGGAGAGGGTGTCCTCGTGGACCCTGAGGGCAACCCATTTGACCGCTGAGCCGGAGGTCTCGAGGTGGGTTTTCCCCTCGAGCTGAAGCCCTTCCTCCACCTCGGGCAGGCCGTGCTTGGGCGGGACGGCGTGGGCCTCCAGCACCCCCACTGCGTCGCAGGAGCGCAGAATGGCTGAGAAGTTGTGGGGTTTGTGGACCCGCTCCATCAGCACCGTGAGGTCGGGCTGGCGCTTGTCCAGCACCGCGCGCATCCGGGCCAGTCGTTCAGGCGTCACCTCTGGAGATTCTACCGTGTCAAAATGGTCCCATGAAAGCGGTTTTGGTTGAGGAAAACGGCCCGCCTGAGAAGCTCCGCTACCAAGAGGTGCCCGACCCTAGCCCCAAGGCGGGGGAGGTGCTCATCCGCACCACCCTTACCAGCCTCAACTTCGCCGATGTGCTGGCCCGCCGAGGGGGGTACGAGGCTGGGGCTGCCCCTCCTTTTATCCCAGGCCTGGATGTGGTGGGGACCGTGGAGGCGTTGGGCGAGGGGGTGGATGGGCTTCAGGTGGGGCAGCGGGTGGCCGCGTTTGCCGCCGGGGGCTCGTACGCAGAGAAGGTGCTCGCCAAGGCGGTGCTCACCTACCCGGTGCCCCCCGACTTGCCCGATGAAGCGGTGGCCGGTCTTACTGTGCTGGTCACCGCCTACAACGCCTTGGTCTGGGCGGGGCGGATGGAGCCAGGGGAACGGGTCTTGGTCCAGGCCGCTGCCGGTGGGGTGGGCAGCACCGCGGTGCAGATGGCCAAGGCCCTGGGCGCGGGTTTGGTCTTTGGCGCGGTGAGCCGGATGGAAAAGGCGGAATTTGTGCGTGGGCTGGGGGCCGACGCAGTTCTGACCTACGAGGGCTTGGCCGAACGGGTGCTTGAGCTTACCGACCAAAACGGGGTGGACCTGATCTTAGACTCGGTAGCGGGCCAGGTTTTTGAGGAAGGCCTGCGCTGCTTGGCCCCCTTTGGCCGGCTTGTGGTCTTTGGCCATGCCAGCGGCCAGCCTGGCCGCTTTGAGACCCGGCCGCTGCACCGCCAGACCAAGGCCGTGGTGGGCTACAGCAGCGGGCACTACCGCAGGAGCCGCCCGGAGCGGCTCAGGCCCAGCGTGGAGGCGGTGTTCTCCTTGCTGCGGCAAGGGAGGGTTCGGCTTCAGGTTGGGGCCCGGTTCCACCTGAGCGAGGCCAGCCAGGCCCACGCTCTCATGGAGAGCCGCAGGAGCGTGGGCAAGATTCTGCTGTATCCTTAGGCCCCATCAGGGCGCCTTTGAGCATTGGCCCGCAGACGCTCAATCAGGGGGCGAAGCAGTTCGCGCTTCAGCTTTAGGGCTTGGCGGTTGACGATGAAGCGCGCGGTGGAATGGGCCAGTACCTCCAGCTCCGCCAGCCCCGCGGCCCGTAGGGTAGCTCCGGTCTGCACCACGTCCACCACCGCGTCGGCCAGGCCGGTCAGTGCAGCCAGTTCCACATTCCCAGAAAGCGGGATCACATCGGCCACCCAGCCGCGCTCGCGCAGGACCTGGGCGGTAAACCGGGGGTACTTGGTGGCGATGCGCCGAAGGGGGCCGCTGGCTTTAGGATGGCGGATGAGAGAGAGCCGGCAGGCCCCCGTGCCCAGGTCTACCGGCTCATACACGTCTCGTCCGGACTCCAAGAGGACGTCCTTGCCCACCACCCCCACGTCGGCAATGCCCAGGTCTACGTAGGTGGGCACGTCGTGGTTGCGCAGCTCCAGAAGCGCCACGCCTCCCTCCCGGCCGTGGAGCAGGGCTCGCCCCTCGCCCAAGGGGGGCAGATCCAGCCCGGCCTCGAGGAGGGCCTTGTAGCCGTCGGTGAAGTTGCGCCCCTTGGGCAGGGCCACCACCAGGGTGTAGCGTCCGCGAATCATCCCTGCTCTTATATCACAGCGCCCCCTTGCCGGTGAAAGCTGGTATAGAATCTCAGGCTTTTATCACGACCCTCGAATTAGCTTGAGCAGGGGTTGAGGATTAGCCGAGAACCTCCTGACCGAGCGCAACACGGGCCACTTTTTGCGATGCAAGAGGCTCAGGATCACATCCCGTAAGTACATCAGTCCCGCCGCCCCCTTGCGGCTGCGCGAGGCGTCCTCTCCCAACACCGTGTCCCGCTTGTGGTGGATGCCCGCAGACTGGTCAGGGCATAGGCGGCGGTCTACGCTTCATGCTCTAAACATAACTGTCCCCCTTCGTTTCGAATAGGTTCTTACCAGCTTCTAGGTAAGCCTCGGGATGGGTCAACGACAGTCGCGGCAGCTAGAGTGCGGGCGGGGCTGCCTAATTGCCCGCTGAATGGTCGCTCCCAGGAGTCAGCACCCGGGGGCCCGCCAGCTCCACCACCCGGTCGAAGCGCCTGTGCAGCGCCTCGTCCCCGTGCAGCACCACCACCAAGGCTTTTCCCGCGGTTCGGCGTAGGATGAGATCGAGCACCCCCTCGCGGCTCTGGGTGTCTAGGTTGGCCAGGGGCTCGTCCAGGAGGTAGAGATCGGCCTCCTGGCACAGCAGCGCCCCGATGGCGGCCTTCTGGCGCTGCCCCGAGGACAGGGCCTCCGGGCGGTGATCCTCCAGGCCCTCCAGCCCCAGCTCCCGGCGGAGCCCGGCGTCGGGGACCAGCTCGCGTACCGTCAGGGGCGGCAGTTCGGGAGGGGCCGTAAGCGCGGCCACCCGCCCGGGCAGCTCCACCTCGCCCTCTTGGGGGGCTAAATACCCCGCCAGCACGTGCAGTAGGGTGGTCTTACCCGTGCCATTGGAACCCACAAGGAGCAGGCGCTCACCCGGGCGGATTTGTAGCCGCGGCAGTTCCAGCAAGGCCCCGCCCGCGTAGGCCACCCGCACCCCTTGAAGCCAGGCTTCGGCGGCCGTCCGCACGTAGGGAGCAGGCGCGGAGGAGAGCAGCCCGTGGACGCGCTCGAGGACCTGCGCGTGGCGGTGGAACTCGGGCGCCCTGCGCAGCAGGGAAAAGGTGTTGTCCACCGCCCGCCAGAAGGCGTTGACGAAGGCTAGGTAACCGCCGAAGCTCAGCGCGCGGGACAGGACGAAGTAGCCCCCCACGACCAGCGCCAGCGTGTTGGCCAGATTCATGAACACGTCGCTCCAGGACTGCTGGGCCTGCACCAGCCGTTGGCTGCGGTAGGTGCCATCGAGGTAAGCGCCCAGGGCCTCCTGGTTGGTGGCCAGGGTCGGGGGGACAAGGCGGGGTATGCCCCGCAGGGCCCGGAAGGCCTTGAGCGACTGGGAGAGAACCTCGAGGTAGCGAGCCTCCGCTTCCCGCTCGTTCTCGGCGGCCCGACGAACCCTCGTCCCGACCCGCTGCGCAACCCACAGCAGTGGCGGAACCAGTATCGCCAGGGCCAGGGTAGCCTGCCACGAAAGGTACAGCAGCACCCCCAGGAAGGTCAGGGCCGCCAAGGCCTGGCGGGCCACGGCGACCAGGAGGGAAACCGCGGGGGCTAGCCCCTCGAGGACATCCTGGTGAACCCGGCTTACAAAGGCCCCGGCCCCCTCGCGGCTGAAGTCCCGCCAGTCGAGGTGGAGGACCTTTTTCAGCAGCCGCCCCTCCACCTCGAGCACCACCCGGTTGACGAAGGCCTTCTGCCAGAGCGAGACGGCCCAGAACAGGGCAATCAGGCCCAGCCCCGCGGCGAGGTAGGCGAGCCCCAGGAGCCAGAAGCGCCGGAAGTCTTGCGTGACCACCGCCTCTTCAAAGAGCCACTTGAGCATCAACGGGTGGAGCAGGGCCTCGGCCGCGCTCACCAGGCTGCTAACCGCCAGCAGGCGCAGGAACTCGCCCCTGCGCCCCTCCAAGAGGAGCCATAACGCCTTCATTGGATGTCACCTCGTCCAGCATAAAGTCAGCGGGGCCGGGGCTCGCCACCCGGTGCAGCGCCCGCAGAACCCCGGCGCAACCGGTCGCGAAGTCGCAGGAGACCCGCAGCAGCCCCTCACCGGGAACGGCCAGCCCCTCCAGGGTTCGCCCCTGGGGTAGGGCGCTTGTGCGCGGTACAAAGAGGTAGAGGGTGCGTAGCCCCTCCGGTTGTTGCTCCAGCCGCGTGAGGTAGGTGGGTTCCCTGGTGAACAGGTAGGCGTCGAGGAGGGTATCGATGACCCCAGCCAAACCAAACAGGTAGCCCGGGAGTGCGGCTAAGCTCGTTAAGCACTGGCCGGGCCTGCTCAAGCCACCCGTAGCGCAGCAGCACCTTGGCCACCCCCGCGTTTCCAACCTCGACGTAGGGCTCGAGGGTGCCTTTATGGCGGAAGCTCACCATGCCGGGCCCTGTTCGCTCGGCCCGGGAAAGGTCGAAGCGTAGCGCAGCCTCATAGGGCGGGGAGCTATGCCAGTGCCGTCGAGCCGTTGCAGGATCTTCCACTCACGGCGCAGGAGCGTTTTCGTGTCGTAAGACCCCAGGGCGTCAAAGTTGGTGTAGGGCCGGGCCTCTTTGATTACCACCCGTCGCCCGGTGCGCCAGTCCCGTGCCAAGTAGACCCCTCCACTGTTAGAGAAGCTGAGCGCCTCCAATACCTCGTAGCGGCCGTTGAGTATCGGAGGCGTGTCCTCCTCCGGGGGGGTCCAGTCGTCGAAGGGCCAATCCACCCAAGGGGGAGGGGCGAAATACGGCTCGCGCCGGTCGGGAACCAGCTTCAGTGTGGGTGTAGCGATTGCTGGAATCCGGCGACCTAGCTCGTCTACAATGTACCGCTGGCGGAAGGCGCCGTAGCGGAAGTACACCGTTTGCGAGTCCTTGTAGCGCAGGTCGGAGAGAATGTAGGCGCCCGCCTCACCCGTGAGCCTTTCAGCTAGGCTCTGGATCACCTCACGAAACAGCCGCACCGAGGCGGGATAGGCGGTGATGAACTTGCCTGAGCTGCCGCGAGCCATGGCCTTGGAGTTGAGCCACTCGAGCACGTTGTGGTCCAGCGCGAACTTGAACGCCACCTGCTGCTCTTCGAATAAGCTCGCCGCCTTGGCCAGTACCCGCTCGGCGTTGCCGGGGTGGGCGCTGACATGAATCTTCCACCCCTGCTCCGGCAGCGCCGCCCCGTCGTCGTAATAGACTGCCCACCAGATGCCCTCCCGGACCGCCCGCTCGCGCGCCTCCCCGGTCAACACGTCGGCAAAGCCCCTACCCTGAGGTTGGTAGTACGTGTCCAGAGCCTCGTAGAACAGGCTATCGTCCCAAACGTACAGGAATCGGTCTACCCAACGCTCATCCCTCATCGCTCTGACCTCGTGGTTCCCTGCTCCTGGAGTGCCGCTCTGCCCGAGGGCTGGCCCGTCAGCCCAGCTGCGCCGGGGTATGCCGGCGCAGCTGTTCTGGAAGCTCAGGTTACACTGGCCTCACACAACAGGCGCTGAAGCTGCTCGTCCAACTCCCTGCGATGTAGTTTGGATCCTGCCGGGTGGCCATCCTCTGTAGGCTGAGAACCCTCATCGTGTTTCCTCCTTTCCGACCGTACTCCTGGGGGTCGCTTCTAAAGGTAGAGCCACGGGATTTTGGATTCAAGTTAGAAACTCATATCCCGGCTAGTAAAAACTCACACCCCGCGCCACCCCCGGCAGTGGGGGAGCAGTCCTAAGTAGTACAGCGCCAGCTCCACCCGGTTCTCCAGGCCCAGCTTTTCCTGTAGGCTGAACACCCAGTTGTATACCGTTCGCTTAGACACGCCCAGCCTCCGGGCGATCTCGTCATCGCACAGCCCCAGCGCCACGTGGCGCATCACCTGCCGCTCGCGGACGGTCAGGCTGTCCGGTTCCAGGGGCGGGAGTTTGTGGAAGGGCTGATGCTGGGCGACGGCTCGCAGACCCTGGAGGACATCCTCCGGGTCTGCGGAGGTGGCTAGGATCCCCTCCGGCTGTAAGTCCATCAGGTCGCGCAGGTAGTGGGGAGAGGGGCACTGGGTCACGATGAGGCAGGGCCGGGGGAGCTGAACTAGGCCCCACAAGGCGAAGCCCCAGGGTGCATCCAGCACCAGGTGGACAGGGCGGGAAAGCGAAGCGGACTTCAGAAGGGTCAGGCCGTGGAGCCGTACGGTCTCGACGCCGCTATGGCAGGTCACGCTGTGCCCATTCTAGTAGAGTCAAAGCGGGGAGGCCTGTTTAGGTTGAGCCCTCACCCCAGACTCCGCCGGTACGTCAGCGCCTCGGCCAGATGGGCTTCCCCAATGCGCTCCGAGCCCGCCAGGTCGGCAATCGTCCTGGCCACCCGCAGGATGCGGTCGTAGGAGCGGGCGGTGAGGGCTAGGCGCTGGGTAGCAGTCTGCAAGAGGGCCTCGGAAGAGGGAGAAAGCGTCGTGTGTCGCCGCAACTCGCGGCCCAAGAGCTCGCTGTTCAGTTTGCCCTGGCGGGACTGCATCCGCTCCCGCGCGGCCAGCACCCGTTCCCGCACCACCGCGGTAGACTCCCCCTCGGGGGCTCGGGCGAGTTCGGCTGGAGTCAGCTGGGGGACTTCCACCACCAAATCAAAGCGGTCGAGCAGGGGGCCGCTGATGCGGTTCACATAGCGCAGGCGCTGGCTGGGGGTGCAGCCACAGGGCCTTTCGGGGTCGCCGTACCAGCCGCAGGGGCAGGCGTGTGGAGTGCAATCGGGGTATTCAGGGTAATCTGTGCTATCTTGTTCCCCGCAAGAAGCCGGGGCCAGGGTTGAAGGTGGAGCTACGGGCTTTATTGGTGGAGGAGCACCGCCGAACCGGAGCCAGCGCCCGCAGCCTGGCGAGGAAGTACGGGGTGAGTAGGTAGTTATAAAATTCCCAAAAAGCTACGTAGATGTTAGGGATTGAATGCTAAGTTTTTAGTGGAGGTTGATGCTGTATGGAAAACATGCAAAGGATACAGAATGTCCGGAGGTTTTTAACCCTTCTTGCAGAAGACGATAAGTTTAGACAGGATTTTCAACGGAATCCAGGAATAGCCCGTGCTTACTTGAACGTTCTGGGGGACAGCACCCCGGTGGTCGCCCACTCTTTACCGATTACTCTTCCCTCGAAGGACGAGGTACGACGCGCCCTACAGAGCTATGACTTTGCCCTGGAGCACACGACCGACGTAGTGAAGTTTGAGGGCTGGGGGTCTTGGTCTGCGTGGGCTGCCTGGGTATTTGTCTTTCTGGCTGAGACCGGTGAAGAGAAGGAAATGAACTGATCGGATTGCGGTCTCAGACACGATGAGGGTCAAGCGTTCAAAATATGTGGCCTACTTCATTGGTGAGGGCATTATCCCAGACCTGGTTCATTTATTCCAGGGCAAGGTTGAATTGCGGCATGAGATAAAGATAATTGCTACCTCGGCTCTTTCCGAGGCAGAGATTTTGCTTACGCCAGAAGAATTTAGTAGTCTATTCAATTTGTCGTCCCACTTGTGGAGTGAAGTGGATCCCTTGGAAGAAGCGAGGCTGATTTGTTGGGCTAAATCGGGTCTGCTGCTTACCGATTTACAGGAGGACTGGGCTTGCGCTCATCGCAAAAGGGAAGAGGTTCTTGATCAAGAACTTTGGCATTGTCGAAGTGCGGTCTTTCACTTCCTGGCTAAGTGGAAAGGCGTAAAGCTTTTTCCCGATATCAGTTGGGAAGAAAAAGACCCATACGCTTTTGCCATGCAAAGCATGGCAAAGGGTATAGACTCCTGGCGTAAACTCGAGCCTTCTCCCTCCCCATTCTGGAGTCATCCCGGCACGTTGGCCAGACTTCCTCTTCCACCGCCGAGCCAGAGTGAGGATTCCGAGTTTTTGTTGACGCTCCAGATGCGTTGCTCCACACGTCGCTTTGAGCGCAAATCAGCCTTACCTCTGGAAAAAATATCTACGATTCTTCACTACGCCTTTGCGCCGCAGGGTATCGCCGAATCGGTGTATACCGTTGTCCACAAGACTAGCCCGTCGGGTGGGGGGTTGCATCCCACAGAAGCCTATTTGCTGGTACGCAGGGTTGAAGGGCTGCAACCAGGGCTTTACCACTACAATGCCGAAAAGCATACTTTGGAATTAATAAGGGAATTATCTGAAGAAGAAGCCTCTATAAAGGCAGTTGATTACGCTGCGGGCCAGCCTTACGCACGAGATGTTGGAGCGGCTATCATTCTGGCTGCACGCTTTTACCGAAACCATTGGAAGTATCGGAGGAACGAGAGAACCTATCTGGTTATGGCAATGGATATAGGCCATTTGGGCCAAACGTTGTACTTACTCACCACGTATTTTGGACTTGGGGGCTTTTTTACCGCAGCCGTAAATGCCTCCGATATTGAACAGGATCTAGAGTTAGATGGTGCCCAGCAAGGTGTTATGGCCATGTTTGCACTTGGGATCAAGCACCCTGAGGCGAAGCCAGAGTTCGCTCCGCTTGCTACCAAGGGGGTTTGGGGTGGGTGTTCTGGAGACCGAACATAGATCGGTAAGTGACCCCCCGAAGGGTTCTGCGATGGTCGAAGCCGCCTCGCTCGAGAAGCGGTACGGCTCTGTACACGCCTTGCGGGGCGTTTCCTTTCGATTGGAGCCGGGCGAACGGGCCGTGGTTTTAGGGCCGAACGGTTCGGGCAAGACCACAACCCTAGAGATCCTGGGTGGTTTCCTTCAACCCTCCTCGGGAAGGGCTTGGGTTTTTGGGGTGGAGTCCACGAGGCTTTCGCCCAGGGAGCGGCGGTACATGGGCTTTGTTTTCCAGGACAAGCCGGGCTTGTACCCAGAGCTTTCTGTGCGGGAAACTCTGGAGCTCTTCGGGGGTTACTACCCGAGCCCCATTCCCCCCGTACAGCTCCTGGAGGGGCTCGGCCTAGCGGAAAGGCAAAACCGCAGGGTACGGCACCTGAGCGGCGGCGAGCGGCGGCGCTTGGAGCTGGCGGTAGCGTTGGTGGGACGACCCCGCCTGGTCTTCCTAGATGAGCCTACCACCGGACTTGACCCGGAGGCCCGCCAACGCATCTGGGGGCTGCTCGCAGGTTTGGCCCAGAACGGGATGACGTTTATTCTCACGACCCACTCCTTGGAGGAGGCCGAGCGGCTGGGGCAGCGGGTGCTGCTGCTAAAGGATGGAGAACTCTTATTCGACGGGCCGCCCCAGACCATGATCGCTCGCTCTGGCCTGCCCCACCGTATCAGTTTCCGCAAGTTCGGGGAGCACCTTCCCCCTAGCTTAGCCTCACGGGCCGTTGCCGATGGCGAGAGATTTACTTTGAACAGCCTGAGGCCAGAGGAAGACCTCCTGGCCCTGAGAGAGAGCGGCCTCGATTTGGCTGATCTACAGGTGCGGAGCCCCACCTTAGAGGAAGCTTACTTGGCCCTGGTGCGAGGAGGTGTACGTGTTCAGGACGCTACCCCTGCTGGCTAGGGAAACCCTTTGGCAGGCCCGCATCTACCTGCGCGACCGAGCAGCCGTCTTCTTTACCTTCGCCTTTCCGATTTTAGTGCTTTTCTTCTGGAGTTGGCAGGGGACGAACGTGCTTACTGCTGCGGCCTTCGTGGCCGCGCTGGCTCTGGCTATGGCAGGCTATGCGGGTCTGGCGATGGGCATCGCGGCAGCGCGGGAGGAGGGGTTGCTCAAGCGTATCCGTAGCACCCCCCTTCCCATGTTCGCCCACATCACCGCTCGGGCGCTGGCTGCGGGGGTCTTGGGAGCTCTTGCGGTGGGGTTGACGCTGGGGGTGGGGGTAACCGCGCTGGGTCTGCCGCTCGCAGTGGGCAAGGCGATGGGGCTATTGCCGGGGCTTCTGGCCGGGTTTATCGCCCTAGGGGGTTGGGGGCTGGTGGTGGGTAGTTTGGCGAAAACCGCAGCCGCGGCTTCCTACCTAGCGAACCTCACCCTATTCCCCCTGTTTCTACTCTCAGCCGCTGCCCAGCGCGGGATGTTGCCCGATTGGGCAGCGGCCATCACGCCCTGGCTGCCGTTGCAGAGTTTGTCAATACTAATCCAACAGACGCTTGCTGGAGAGGGATGGTCCCTGCTTCCCCTGCTTACATTGCTGGTTTGGGGTGGGCTGGGGCTTGTCTTGGCAGCCTGGCGCCTTTCCCGCCCTCTATAGCCTTTACTCACCGGAGGGCTACCATGTTCATGTGGACTTGGAGGCGGTTTGGGCTGCTGGACGGCATAGGGAGGGGCTGGCCTGGTGTCTGCGGCGGCTCCAACGTTCACCAGGCGGGCTTTGCGCTCGTTATGCCCTGGAGTTCGCCCTCGAGCTGCCAGACGAATCTTTGTTGGCCCAGCTTTTCAACACCGATAACCCGCACCCGGAGTTTCTGGCCCTGAAAAGCCAGCTTCTCTGGCAGCGTGGCCGGCTCCAGGAGGCGCTGGAAATGGCTCAGCGGGCCTACCGGCAGCAGCCCGGTGTCCTTACCGCTTTGGCCTTGGGCACCGCCGTGGCCTTGCGTAGCACCCAGGAAGCCGAGGCTTGGTACAAGGAAGCACTCCGCTCCGCTGAGGCGGCAGGGCAACCCCACCGTGCTGTGCAAGCCGCCGCGATGCTGGCGCAACTCCAGGTGTTGCTGGGGGCTTATGGCCAAGCGGAGGCTTGGGCCCAGTGGGGCCTGAACCTAGCCAAGGCTATTGGCATGAGGCACCCAGGGATACAGAACAACCTGTACATGGCCCGAGGTTATGCCCAAACCTTGGGAGGGCGGCTTTTATCCCTGCCCCCGCTGGAGCTGAGCCAACCCGAGGCCCTGGTTGCCCGGGGAGATTTCTGGCTGGCCTTGGGAGAGCCCGAGGCTGCGCTGGAAACGTACCAAAGCTTACACAAGCGCCTCTCCGAGCGGAGTCTGATCCTCCCCCTCCTGGCTCGAAAAGTACGGGCCTTGCTGGAGCTAGGACAACTTGAGGATGCCTTGCACACGGGCCGAAAAGCCCGCACTTTGGCTGAGGGTACCCTAGACTCTTTTCGTGACTGGGGCGAGCTGGCATACCTGCTTCCGGTAGCGCTAACCGCTCCGTCGGAAGCAGCGGGGCCTCTATACAGCCTGCTCAAGCGGCTTGTGGTGCGGCGCAACGCTCCCCGCTCGGCTATGGCTGCCCTGTACCTGGCCCAGGCTTATCTACGCTTGGGCTTGAAGAGCAAAGCGCAGGCTATCCTCCGGGACGCTTGGTGGGCGCTCGAGGGTCTAAGCCCCTCAGGCCGCGCTTTCTTGGCCGGGCCTGCTCAGTTCTTTGATGGGGTTTTTGCTCTGTTACAACCTACGCCCCATTTGCGTCTACACTTTCTAGCTATCCCTACAGCCTGGCTTGGTTCTGCTAAGGTTAGCCTTAGCCCAAGGCAGCAGGAGATTGTCGCAGCCCTGGCTCTTCATCCCAACGGCCTCAGCGCGGAAGGGCTAGCCCTCTGGGTATGGGGTGAAGGGGGTAAAGCAGAAACAGTCCGTACCGAGATGCAGCGCTTGCGGCGTAAAATCCCTCTTTTGAGCCGGCCCTATCAGCTCAATTGTACAGTTTGGGCCGATTTTATTGACGTGCGGGAGCGACTTTTACAGGGGGACTTGGCTGGGGCTTTAGCGTTGTATGGAGGCCCATTCCTACCCGGCTCCGAGGCTCCCGGTGCGGTGGAATTAAGGGAGGAGCTCTGGAGCCTGATCAAGACCACTCTAGCCAGCCAGGGTACCCCCGGGCAGATATACGAGCTGGCCTTCCAGGAAAACGATCCCGAACTGTGGCAGATGGCCTTGGAACGCTTGCCGAATGACGATCCTCGCCAAGCCCTGTTGAAGGCGAGGCTAAAGCGCTTTCTCGCCTATGACTAGGCCAGGCTCCGCCGGTACGTCAGCGCCTCGGCCAGATGGGCTTCCCCAATGCGCTCCGAGCCCGCCAGGTCGGCAATCGTCCTGGCTACCCGCAGGATGCGGTCGTAGGAGCGGGCAGTCAGGGCTAAGCGCTGGGTAGCAGCTTGCAAGAGGGCCTCGGAAGAGGGAGAAAGCGTCGTGTGTCGCCGCAACTCGCGGCCCAAGAGCTCGCTGTTCAGTTTGCCCTGGCGGGCTTGCATCCTTTCCCGGGCTACCAGCACCCGCTCCCGCACCACGGCAGTGGACTCGCCCTCGGGGGCTCGAGACAACTCCTGCGGGGTCAGGCGGGGCACCTCCACCACCAGGTCGAAGCGGTCGAGCAGGGGTCCGCTGATGCGGTTCACATAGCGCAGGCGCTGGGTGGGGGTACAGGCGCAGCTTCGCTCCGGGTCGCCGAACCAGCCGCAGGGGCAGGCGTGTGGAGTGCAATCGGGGTATTCAGGGTAATCTGTGCTATCTTGTTCCCCGCAAGAAGCCGGGGCCAGGGTTGAAGGTGGAGCTACGGGCTTTATTGGTGGAGGAGC
>NZ_QWKZ01000043.1 GCF_003574085.1 Meiothermus luteus
CCTTCGTACCCCTTCGCCATGAGGTACAGGAGGGTCCAGTGGAGCTTGCTCTTGCGCTCCGCCTCCCGCACCAGGTCGGCCACCGCCTCCGCCGCCCCCACCCGCTCCAGGAGTTCCGCTTGGGAAAGGGGCCTCTCCCCCTTGAGCCAGGCCCTTAGTTGCTGGTGGGCCACCAGGTCCAGGTAGCGCCTCAAGGGGCTCGTCACCTGGGCGTAGAGGGGAAGGCCCAGGCCCTTGTGGGGGGCGGGGGTGGCCTTGAGCTGGGCCCGCTTCAGGGCCTTCCGTTGCTCCCACATGGCGGCAAGCCCCTCCCCCTCCACCCTGCGGCTTGGGGCCTCCTGGGTGGCGTAGGGGAAGGGAAGCCCTTCCCGGAAGGCCAGGTGGGCGGCGGCGTAGCCGGCGAGGAGCATGGCCTCCCGCACCCAGATGCGGCTCTCGTGGGGCGGGAGGGGAAGGATCCGGATCTCCTCCCCCTCCACCCGCACCTTCACCTCGGGGAGGGAGATCTCCAGGGCGCCCTGGGCGAGGCGCCGCCCGCGGAAGGCCTCCGCCACCTCCCGCAAAGGAGCGAGCTCCGGGCGGCCCACCGCCTCGGCGTAGGTGAGCCGCTCCACCCGCACCCAGCTGGGGAAAATCCGCTCCTCCAAAAGCTCCCCCTCCTCGGAGACCCAAAGTTCAAAGGTGAGGGCGGGAGAGACGGGCTGTAGACCGAGGCCCAGAAGGGCCGTGGCCTCGAGGGGAAGCATGGGCACGGTGCCCTCGGGCAGGTAAAGGTTCGCCCCCCGGCGCAGGGCCTCCTGGTCCAAGGGACTTCCCGGGGCCACCAGGGCGGCCACGTCCGCCACGTGGACCAAAAGGTGGAAGCCCCCTTCCACCCGCTCAGCGTAAACGGCGTCGTCGGGGTCCTGGCTCCCCTCGTCGTCTATGGCGTAGGCGGGGAGGTGGGTGAGGTCCTCCCGCGCCTCCTCCGGCAAAGGCGGAAGGGAAAGGCGGGGGGCCTCCAAGGGAAGGCCAAGGCGCCTTGGGTGGGGGTTTTCCCGCCGCCAAAGGCCAAGCCGCAGGAGGAGGCCGTGGGCGGCCTCGGGGGTTTCGGGAAGGCCAAGGGCCTTAAGCACCGGGCTTTCCCGCCGCTCCCCCCAGGCCACCGCCTCCACCTCGGCGAGGAGGGAGCGGTCCTCCGGGGCGGGGCTTCCCGCCCTGATCCTCGCCACACCCTCCTGGAAGGCCCTTTCCCGCGCCTCCTTCTCCCGCTGGGCCCGGAGCCAGGCGGCGAGCTCCTCCGCCGTGCGGGCCCTCACCCTTTCCCCTTCCAGGACGAAGCGCTCTCCCCGCTGCGCCAGGAGGTAGGCCCCGTAGGCCGCCTCCGGGGTGTAGGTCCCGTAGACGAGCTCGGCGAGCTCCTTCAGGCTCACCACCTCCCCTTGGAGGAGCTCCCAGGCCGCCTCCTCCTCCCCTTCCGGCACCCGTAGCGCCAGGCTCGCCGGGCCCGGGTGGAGGAGGAGGACGTCCTTGGGGCGCACCTTAAGCCTCTCCCCGGTGGCCAGGGTGAGCTCTAAGCGGTCCCCTTTTTCCTCGGCCAGGGCGGGTTTGCCTTTGTAGACGACGAGGGCTTGCTTGAAAAACATGCGCTCAACTCCTAGAGTTGTCTTAGAAGGCCGGGAACTGCGTAGCGGGTCCCCGGCCTTTCCTTTTTACCCAAGCCTTAGGCAGAACCACCAGCCCATGCCCCATGTGCCCGCTAGGCCCAGGGTACACAGCGGCGCCGCAGGTAGACTCTCTAAGCGTGCACTTAGGCGCTAACACCTCCCCGCTCTAGACGCTTAGCCCGGGCCGAGGTGGACACCAGGCTATGGCCAAAGGAGCGGCGTGCGGGCTCGTGGTCCAGGTTGTGTGTGCTGCCCCGCTGACCGACTGCAAAAGTTGAAAATCCAAAGGAGGGGAATTAGAATCCTTGGGTTGCCCTCGCTAGGGAGCCCTGATGGAACTCAGAAACATTGCGATCATCGCGCACGTAGACCACGGAAAGACCACCTTGGTAGACGCCATGTTGCGCCAGGCCAGAGCCCTCAGCCGGAACCTAGAGGAGGCCGAACGGGTCATGGATTCCAACGCCCTCGAGCGGGAGCGGGGCATCACCATTCTGGCCAAGAACACCGCGGTGGAGTGGGCGGGGGTAAAAATCAACATCGTGGATACCCCTGGCCACGCCGATTTCGGCGGCGAGGTGGAGCGGGCTTTGAGCATGGTGGATGGGGTGCTCCTGCTGGTAGACGCGGCCGAGGGCCCCATGCCCCAGACCCGCTTTGTCCTGAAAAAAGCCCTCGAGGCCGGCCTAAGGCCCATCGTGGTGGTCAACAAGGTGGACAAGAGGGACGCCCGGCCCAGCCAGGTCCTCAACGAAACCTTTGACCTAATGGCCGAGCTAGGCGCCTCGGAGGAGCAGCTTGACTTTCCCTACCTCTACGCCATCGGACGGGAGGGGCGGGCCTGGCGGGAAGGGGCCCCCAAGGACGATCTTTCCGACCTATTTTCCACCATCCTGGAGCACATTCCTGCGCCCCAGGCGGCCGAGGGCCCCTTCCAGCTCCGGGTGGCCAACCTGGACTACTCCAGCTACCTTGGCCGAGTCGCCATAGGCAAGGTTCACCGAGGGAGGCTGCGCAGGAACCAGAGCGTGGCCCTGGTAGGGCTGCGGGGAGTACGGGAGCAAAAGGCGGCGGCCCTCTTCACCTACCGGGGGCTCGAGCGGCTCGAGGTGGAGGAGGTCGCCCCGGGCGACATCGTGGCCATCGCGGGCATGGAGGGGGTGGAAATCGGCGACACCATCGCGGCCAGGGAGGCACCCCAGGCCCTGCCCCGCCTTGCTGTGGACGAGCCCACGGTGAGCATCACCCTCACCCCCAACACCTCGCCCTTTGCGGGCAGGGAGGGCCGCTTTGTCACCAGCCGCCAAATCCGGGAGCGGCTTTTGAAAGAGCTCGAGACCAACGTGGCCCTACGGGTGGTGGAGGTCACCCCAGACACCTTTGAGCTGCACGGCCGGGGCGAGCTACACCTTTCGGTGCTGCTGGAAACCATGCGGCGCGAAGGGTTTGAGATGAGCGTGGGCCAGCCCAGCGTGCTGCTCAAAGAAGTGGAAGGCCAGCTCCAGGAGCCCTACGAGTACCTGGTCGTAGACGTGCCCGAAGGGCGCTTTGGCCCGGTGATGGAGGCCCTGGGGCGGCGCAAAGCCCAGATGGTCCACATGGAGCAGGAGGCCGGGCGCATCCGGGCCGAGTTCACCGCGCCCGCGCGGGCCCTTTTCGGCTTCCGCGCGCTCTTCTTGAGCCTCACCGGCGGGGAGGGGGTGATGAGCCACAGCTTCCACGCCTACGGGCCCCACGCCGGGCCGCTGGAAATCCGCACCACCGGCAGCGCGGTGGCGGTGGAGGCCGGGGTGGCCTATGCCTACAGCCTCCACCGCCTGCAGGAGCGGGTCAACTTCTTCATTGAGCCGGGCACCGAGGTCTACGTGGGCATGATTGTGGGGGAGCACGTGCGCGAAGGCGACCTCAACGTGAACGTCAACATCAACAAGAAGCTCACCAACATCCGCGCGGCGGGGTCCGATGAAAATATAAGGCTCACCCCACCCCGCCGGCCCTCCCTGGAGGAAGCCCTGGAATTCCTAGCCCCAGACGAGCTCCTAGAAATCACCCCGCAAAGCCTTCGGCTGAGGAAGCGGGTCTTAGACCCAAGCCGGCGCAAGCGGGCCGAGCCGGTCTAGGAGCCTTTGTGGGGGAGGTAGGCCTCCGGGGGCCAGGACTTGCGTATACTGAGGCCCTATGTCCGAGAACCCCCTGCTGGAAATCCGCTACGACATCCCCTTTAGCCGGATACAGCCCCAGCACGTTGAGCCGGCCATAAAAACCCTCTTGGCCGAGGCCGAGGCAGAGCTCGAGGCCCTCCTAAGGGTCCAGGGCCCCCGCACCCTGGAGAATACCCTGAGGCCCTTAGATCGGCTGGGCGAGCGGCTGTTCTTCGCCTTCAACCTGGTCGCGCACCTGGAGAGCGTGGCCTCCACCCCCGAGCTGCGCGCCGCCTACAAGGCGGTCATCCCCTCCGTCACCGCCTTCAGCACCCGGGTACAGCTATCCAGCGAGCTCTACAAGGCCCTCAAGGAACTGGCCGAAAGCCCCGCCGCCCAGCAGCTAAGCCCGGACTGGGCCCGCTTTCTGAAGCTCCGGCTGGACGAATTCCGCCGCCAGGGGGCCGACCTGCCCCCAGAGAAGAAGGCCCGGCTCGAGGCCATCAACACCCGCCTCTCCGAGCTCACCACCCAGTTTGAGCAAAACCTGACCGACTCTACAGCGGCCTGGGAGCTTTACCTGGAGGAGGAGCAGGTGGCCGGGCTGCCCCCAAGCGCCCTCGAGGCGGCCCGGGAAGCCGCCCGGGCCCGTGGCCGCTCGGGCTACCGCTTCACCCTGCAGCAGCCCAGCTTCCTGGCCCTGCAGACCTACCTAGACGATCCGGAGCTTCGCAAGCGGGTCTACCTGGCCTACTACAGCCGGGCCACCGAAACCGGCCGCGACAACCGGCCCCTCATCGCGGAGATCCTGGCCCTGCGCCGCGAGAAGGCCGAGATTTTGGGCTACGCCAACTTCGCCGACTACGTGCTGGAAAAGCGCATGGCTGGCCGGGCCGAGGTGGCCCTGAAGTTTGAGGAGGACCTGCGGGCCGCCTACGAGCCCCACTTCCTGCGCGAGGCCAGGGAGCTGCAGGCCTTCCGGGAGCAGCTCGAGGGCCCTCAGGCCCCCCCGCTGGCCCCATGGGACCTGGCCTACTACGCCGAGAAGCAGCGCAAGGCCCTCTACGACCTAGACGAGGAGGCCCTACGCCCCTACTTCCCGCTGCCCCAGGTGCTGGAAGGGCTCTTTGAAATCGCCCGGCGGGTCTTCGGGGTGGAGGTGCGGGAGGTAGGAGGGGTAGACACCTGGCACCCCGAGGTCAGGACCTACGAGATATACCGGGATGGCCGGCGCATCTGCCGCTTCTTCACCGACTGGCACCCCCGGGAGAACAAGCGCGGCGGGGCCTGGATGAACACCCTCATCGCTGGGGTGCGCAAGAATGGAAGCACTGAGCCCCACCTGGGCCTCATCTGCGGCAACCTAACCCCCCCCGTGGGGGACAAGCCAGCCCTGCTCACCCACCGGGAGGTGGAGACGGTCTTCCACGAGTTCGGCCACCTGCTGCACCTGGCCCTCTCGAGCGTGGAGGTGAGGAGCCTGGCCGGGACCCAGGTGGCCCGCGACTTCGTAGAGCTGCCCAGCCAGCTCATGGAGAACTGGTGCTGGGAGCGCGAGGCCCTAGACCTCTTCGCCCGCCACTACCAGACCGGCCAACCCCTGCCCGAGGCGCTCTACCAGCGCATGCAGCGGGCCCGCAACTACTGGGCCGCCCACCTGGGCATGCGCCAGCTCGCCTTCGGCACCCTGGACCTGGCCCTGCACGTCCACTACACCCCCGCAGAAGGGGATGTGGTGGCCTACGCCCGCCGGGTCATGCAGCCCTTCTTCCCGGCCCCGCTGCCCGAGGAGTTTGCCTTTGTGGCCGGCTTCGCTCACCTGTTTGGCCACCCGGTGGGCTACGCCGGGGGCTACTACTCCTACAAGTGGTCGGAGGTGCTCGACGCCGATGCCTTCACCCGCTTCAAGACCGAGGGCCTCTTCAACCGCCAAACCGGAGAGGACTTCATCGCCCATATCCTGAGCAAGGGCAACAGCGCCGAGCCCGCCGAGCTTTTCCGCCGCTTCATGGGCCGCGACCCAGACCCCAAGGCCCTGCTGGCCCGCTCGGGGCTGCTGGACTGAACGCCAAAAACCCCGCCCTTTCGGGCGGGGTTGCGCTTCAAGCGGGTTTACCAGCTGAAGCTATAAGAGATACGGAAGCCGTAGCTGCGGTTATCCGTACCACCGGTGTTGAGGTTGCCCATGTGGTAGTCCAGCCCAACACCGGCGTAACGGTAGGTAACCAGCAGACCGGTCAGAGTGAAGTTCACCGCACCGGTGTTATCGGAGTAGATGTAGCCGGTGGTGTGGTCGTAGAGGTGGTCCTCCACACCCAGGGTGGGGGCCGCAGCGTTGAGGCCGGTGCCCGAGTAGCTGGCGTACTTCACCGCCAGGGTGCCGCCGTTGAAGAAGAAGTTGGAGAAGCTGACCCCAGCGTACCAGTAGGTCTCACCCCGGCTGGCACCGCCGATGTTAGAGCTGCGGGAGACATAGGCGCCCTCAAACCCAGGGTTAATGAAACCCAGGTTGAAGGGATCGGTCTTGATCTGGGCGCCAAACTTGAGCTCACTGCCGCTGCTGCTGCCGCCAGCGCTGTCAAAGAAGATGAGGGGGGTGATGCCGAAGGGCCCGATCTTGCCCTCGTACTTGGCCCCAAACAGGAGGTCCGTGCGGTCGTAGTCGCCCGCTGCAGTGGTCTCAATGAAGCGGTACTCGGCGAACAGGTTCAGGTCCTTGATGAGGGCGTTGGCCGCCTTGCCGTCGTGGGACAGCCTACCGCCGTACTTGCTGTCCAGGTCAAGCACCGCGCCGCTAGGCAACAGCGCCCCGCCCGCATCGGTCACGTTGTAGTAGAACCCGGCCAGGCTGAAGCCAGCAAAGAGCGGGACGTTGACATCCACCGCCAGGGTGTTCTGGGTGCTGGCCGCCGTACCGAAGAAGTCGGTGTTCCGGTCAATCTGACCAGTCAGGCTGACAAAACCCAGGTTGAGCGTGCCCTTGACGCCAAAGCCGCGGGTGTCGTCATCGTAGGGGCGCTTGTTGTCGCGGCTGGTCTGGAAGTCAATAGAGAGACCGGCGTTGTTGGCGTTGTAGCCGCTTTCCTTGAACTGCGGGTCAATGGCGCGAGCGTTGGCCTCAATGCTCACCGGGCCCAAGCTGGTGGAGAGCTTGATGACCGAGGCCTGGTCCACCGCGTTGGGGTTGGAGAAGTCCCAGTTGGCCACGCTGACCGGCTTGGTGGCCACGTACTCGGCCTCCAGGCCCAGCAGACCAAACAGCTTGCCGTTCAGGTCGAGAGCGAAGCCAGCACGGCCAGAATTAAGCGCATCACGCACGTTGTACTCAGCGTAGTTGACACCGGCGGTCAGGCCCAGCAGGTTGACGGTGGAGCGGATACCAAAGTAGTCCCGCACCCCGCTGGGGTTTCCACCCACCACAAAGTTGCTGTCGCCGGTGCCGCCGAACACCACGGTGTAGGTGGGGCTAAAGGGGGCCTTGGTGGCGCTGAAGTCCACCTTCACACCCCGGCCCAGACCGGCGGTGTAGTTGGGGTCGGCGTTGGACATGAAGTAGTTGGTGAAGCGGAAGGCGTTGAAGCGGTTGTAGGCGATGCTGAAGGGCTGGCCGTCAATGTTGCCCTTGACCGAGACCACCATTACCTGCGGAATGCCTGAGGCCACGTTCTGAGTGAAACCAACGGTGGGCAGGGCATCCTCGAGGCGAGGAGCGCCGTCCTGGGTCCAGCGGAGCTGGATGCGGGCTTCCTGGAAGTTGAAGCCGGCGGTGCTGCCGGGGGTGCGAGCCACGGTGAAGGTGGTGATGACCCGGGCCCGGTTGTCACCGCCGTTGTTGAAATCGGCATCGTCTACGGTCTGGCCGTTGTCGTTGGCGTCCCAGGTGTAGTCATCCCAGACGTTGGGGTACAAACGGCGGATGTCGTAGTTGGCCCCTTCGGTGTAGTTGTAGCCGTAGCGCAGGGTCACGCTGCCGGTCAGGCTGGGGCGGGTGCCCTCCACCTGGCTCAGCCGCTGGTCAAGGCCGCTCACGCGGGCGTCCAGCGCGCTCACCCGGTCGGCCAGGCGCACCAGGTCGGCCCGCAGGGCGGTGGCGAACTCCTGGATGGCAGCCACATCCTCGCGGTTGGCGAAGGCCTCAAAGTCCACCTCACCGAGCTGGGCAAGCTGCTTCTCCACCGCGGTCACCCGGTCCTGCAGGCTGAGCACGTCCTGGTTCAGGAGTACGGCCAGCTCGTTGAGGGCCCGGATGCTGTCGGCATCGGCCTCGATCTGGGTCTTGAGGGCGGCCACATCGCCTTCCACAGCGTCCAGCCGCTCAGCCAGCACCTGGGCCTGGGCCAAGGCGGTGTCGGCGGCCACCGAGGCAGCCTCTACCCGGTCGGCCAGGTCGGCCAGGGCAGCCTCGTCCATACCAGGGGCGGGTTCCGGCTGGGCACGCATGGCCTTGAGCTCCTCAATGGCGGCCTCGAGCCGGGCGATGTCGTCCTTGGTGGCGGCGTTGTCCTCCAGGGCCGAGACCCGCACGCCCAAGGCGGCCAGCTCAGCGGCCAGCTCCTGCACCGCGTTGCGGATGACGGTCAGGTCTTCCTCGCTCAAGCCCCCTTGCCCCTGTCCGTTGCCGCTGCCGCGCACGCACTCACCACCCTGCTGAATCTCGTTCAGCAGGCGCTGGAAGATGAGGGCGGCCTGGTAACGGGTCAGGTTCTGGTTCCCCCGGAAGGTCCCGTCGGGGAAGCCCGTGATAAGCCCGCAGGCTGCGATGCGCTCGACGGCCTCCTTGGCCCAGTGTCCGGCGGGTACGTCGGAGAACTGAGCCTGGCCGAAGCCCAGACCGAGCACGGTCAGCAACCCAGCCAAGTAAACTACTAGCTTCCTCTTCATCTTGCCTCCTTAAACCCCCCTCGGCCTGGGGCCGGGCGGGTTTTGGGTTGCGGAGGCGAGGCTTGTTGCGGGGCGAGTTGCCGCGTTTCCTCTCCCAAGAAGCCCACCTTCCGCAAACAGATGGCCGGTAAAAGCCGCGCCCACTCACCGGGCTTACCAAGCTCTCACCTTGCACATCCGGGGGCATCATAACCACGTGCTCATCGTGCTGTCAAGTATGAACGGGCCTGCAGACGAAAAAACGGTAATATGGTGGGGGGTTTATTAAGACCCCGGAAGGGAGGTTTTCAAAAGCGAGGAGCGCAGGGGGTGTGTTTCACCTCACGAGGTGGCGGTCCCCTTTTGGGGATAAGCAGCCAGGCTGCGAAAGGTCGAAGGGTTCCGCGGATGCCGCCAGGGCGTGGGCCCCTCCCTCTCCACCGGCCGAGGCCGGTCAAGCCCCGAGGGAAAGCCGGAGGCGTGAGCGCCGGACAACCGAAGGGCAGGGCCCAGTGGAGTGAGCGAAAGAAGGACCTACGGCAGGCCCCTACACAGGGGGTTTAGGGATTTTCAGGCTGGGGCCAAGGCCCCAGGTTTTGGGGAGTTGTCAAAAAATGTGTGGAATCGTAGGGTACGTGGGCTTTCGTGAGGCGAGCGAGGTCATTCTGGACGGGCTCAAGCGGCTGGAGTACCGGGGCTACGACTCAGCGGGCATCGCGGTCAAGGTCAACGGGCACCTGGAGGTGGTGAAGAAGGCGGGCAAGCTCCAGGTACTGGCCGATAGCCTGAAAGAGCACCGCCTGCAGGGCACCCTAGGGGTGGGGCACACCCGCTGGGCCACCCACGGGGCCCCCACCGACCCCAACGCCCACCCCCACGCCACCGAGCGGGGCGAGATTGTGGTGATCCACAACGGCATCATCGAGAACTACCTGCCCCTCAAGGAGGGCCTGATTGCCCGGGGGCACACCTTTACCTCCGAGACCGACTCCGAGGTGCTGGCCCACCTGATTGAGGAAAAATACCGCGGCGACCTGGTGGAGGCAGTGCGGCTGGCCCTCTCGGAGGCCTACGGGGCCTACGCGCTGGTGGTGGCCCACCGGGACCACGAGGAGATTGTGGTGGCCCGCACCGTGAGCCCGCTGGTGATTGGGCTGGGGGAAGGCGAGAACTTCGTGGCCTCGGACGTGCCGGCCCTTTTGCCGTATACCCGCCGGGTGATTTTTTTGCACGACGGGGATATGGCGGTGGTGCGGCGGGAGGGGGTCGAGGTGACCGACCTGGCCGGGAACCCGGTGGAGCGCGAGGTGGTGACGGTGGACTGGAGCCTCGAGGCCGCCGAGAAGGGCGGGCACCCCCACTACATGCTCAAGGAAATCTACGAGCAGCCCCGGGTGCTGGAGAACACCCTGGGGGGCCGCCTCTACGAAGAGGAAGCCGGGGTGGAACTGGGCCTGCGGCTCGAGCCCACCCGCTACGACAAGGTGCACATCGTGGCCTGCGGCACCGCCTACTACGCGGGCTGGGTGGGGAAGTATCTGCTGGAGGCTTTGGCCCGCATACCAACAGAGGTGGACGTGGCCTCCGAGTACCGCTACCGCGACCCGGTGGTGGACGACAAAACCCTGGCCATCTGCATCAGTCAGTCGGGCGAGACCATTGATACCCTGGAGGCCATCCGCGAGGCCAAGCGGAAGGGGGCGGGCACCCTGGGGGTCATCAACGCCAAGGGGAGCAGCATCACCCGCGAGGTGGACGATACCCTCTACATCCATGCTGGCCCCGAGATTGGCGTGGCCTCGACCAAGGCCTATATCGCCATGCTGGCAGCCATGGCCATGCTGGCGGTGTGGATGGGCCGGGCCAAAGGCACGCTGGACGAAAAGGCCGCCCGGGAACTCCTGGGCGAGATGCGCAAGCTGCCCCGGCTGGTGGAGGAAGCCCTGGAAGGGCGCCCCCACATTGCCCATATCGCTGAGAAGTACCACCAGGCCCAGGACTACCTCTTCCTGGGGCGGCACATCCAGGCCCCCACCGCCTACGAAGGGGCCCTCAAGCTCAAGGAGATCAGCTACATCCACGCCGAGGCCTACCCGGCGGGCGAGATGAAGCACGGCCCCATCGCCCTGATTGACGAGCGCCTGCCGGTGGTGGTGCTCGCCACCCAGAGCCCCTTCTACGAGAAGACCCTCTCCAACATCCAAGAGGTGCGGGCCCGGGGTGGGCGGGTGATTGCGGTGGCCACGGAGGGCGACACCGAAGTGCAAAAGTTTGCTCAGGACGTAATTTACGTGCCCAAAATCCACCACCTGCTGGCCCCGGTGGTGAGCGTGGTGCCGCTGCAGCTCCTGGCCTACGAGACCGCGGTGCTCCTGGGGCGCGACGTGGACCAGCCCCGCAACCTGGCCAAGAGCGTAACGGTGGAGTGAGGCTGGCCTATAGCCCCATCCCCCGCAGAAGCCACAGGGCCCCCATGCCCACCAGGATTGTGAGGAGGGCGTTCCTATAGCGCCAGGCCACCCAGGCCGCCGCCAGGCCCGCCAGCAGGTGCTCGTTGTGGGGCCCAAGGGCCCACCGCCCCCCGGGGGCCAGCAGGGCGGGAAAGACCAGCCCGGCCAGGGTAGCAGCAGGCACGTACCGCAGGGCCTGCTGCAGGCCGGGGGGTAGGTGGGCGCGCCCCAGCATCGCCATTGGTCCGTAGCGCAGCGCGAAGGCGATGAGGGCCATGCCCAAGAGGGTGAGGTAGAACTCGAGGCCACTCACCCTCGCCTCCTTGTCCGGTTCTCCAGCCATACCCCTGCGCCAATCCCCGCCAGAGCCCCGATGAAAAGCCCCGAGCGATAGGGTAGCCCGGCCAAAGCGGTGGAGAACAGCCCACCCACCAGCGCCGCAGCCAGGCTAGGTCTGTCCTGCACCGCCGGCACCAACAGCACCAAAAAGCAGAGCGGCACCGCAAAGTCCAGCGACCAGGCCTCGGGCAGCCGCGCCCCCAGGAACGCCCCCAGGTAGGTGGACCCCACCCAGCCAAGCCACAACAGGGCCCCGGAGCCCAGGTAAAACCAGGGGGTGAGCCGGGGCCCCAACGCTCCGTACTGGCTCAGGGCCAGGGCAAAGTTCTGGTCCACCATCAAAAAGGCGGCCAGGGGCTTCAGGCGGCTGGAGAGGGCCCCCAAGGGCCCGGCCAGGGAACTGCTGTACATCAAGTAGCGCAGGTTGACCACCAGGGTAGCCAGCCAGACGAAAAGGGCCGAGGCCCCTGCCCCGATGAGCTGCAGGGCTACGAGCTGCGCGGCCCCCGCAAAGACCATTGCCGACATCAGGGTTACCTCTAGGGGACTTAGCCCCACCTGAAGGCCTGCGATACCGGTGACCAGCCCAAAGGGAAGGATGCCCACCAAGAGCGGCAGCGAGGCTAAAATTCCACGCGAGAAAGCGGATGCAGGACCGGCAGACCCCATAGCCCCCTAAGCTTGCCAAAAGAGCCCCCGGTAGGTAAAGCCACGGGTCCACCGGGTAGCATTTGGGCATGACCCTGGACGCGCTCACCATCTCCCCTCGGGGCGAGGCCGCCAAGGCCCTGGGGGCCTACTACACCAACGCGCGGGTGGCCCGCTTTCTGGTGCGCTGGGCCTTGCGGGCCCCCCACGAAACCCTGGCCGACCCAGCCTTCGGCGGGGGGGTCTTTCTGGCCGCGGCGGCCGAGCGGCTAGGGGAAATGAGGGGCCACCCGGACCGACAGCTCTTCGGCGTGGAGGTGGACCAGGAAGCCCACAGCCGCGCGGCGAGGGTGCTGGAAGCCCACTTTTCCATACCGCCGGACCACCTCCTGTGCGCCGACTTCTTTGAGCTCAGCCCCACCGCGCTGCGGGTGGACGCCGTGGTGGGGAACCCTCCCTTTATCCGCTACCAGCGCTTTTTGGGGCGGAAAAAGGCCCTTCTGCGGGCCGCCGAGCAGGGGGTGCGGCTCAGCGGGCGGGCCGGCTCGTGGGCGGCCTTTCTGGTCCACGCCACGGCCTTTCTGAAGCCCGGCGGGCGGCTCGCAATGGTCCTCCCCGCCGAGCTGGGGCACGCCCAGTACGCCCAGCCGGTCCTCGAGTACCTGAAGAGGGCTTTTGAGCGGCTCTGGCTGATAAGCTTCCGCGAGCGGCTGTTCCCCCGCCTGGGCCAGGACGCCCTGCTCTTGCTGGCCGAAGGCCGGCAGGGGGGCCAGGGAACCCCCTCGGCAGCGCCGGCCTACCTCCTGGAGCTGGAGGGCCCCGCCGACCTGGAGGACCTGCGGCTCCCGCCGGAGGGTGAAAAGGGCCCAAAGCGGCTTTGGGTTCCTGGCGCTGGGGGGCGGCTGCCCTTTCACCGGCTCCCCCAAGGGGCGCGGGGGCTCTACGAAGCTCTGGCCAAGGCCCCCCAGACCTTCCGGCTGGGGGAGGTGGCCGAGGTCGGCATCGGCTACGTGACCGGGAACAACGGCTTCTTCCACCTGAGCCCTGAGGGGGCGGGCGCTTGGGGCATTCCTCCCCAGTTCCTGAAGCCCTCGGTGTGGCGGGCCAGGGCGCTGAAGGGGCTGTGCTTCACCCAAACCGACTGGGCGCAGGCCACCTCGAGGGGCCAAGCGGGGTTCCTGCTGCACCTACCCCCCGAGGCCCCGCTGCCCCCCGGGGTGCGGGCCTACTTGGCCAAGGGCCAGGCCGCGGGCGTCCCCCAGGCTTACAAGTGCCGGACCCGCCGTCCTTGGTACAGCGTGCCCTACGTCGGGAGGCCCGACGCCTTTTTAGCCTATATGGGCCAAGGCTCGCCCCACCTGGCGGTGAACGAAGCGGGGGCTGTGGCCCCCAACAGCCTGCATGGGCTGCGGCTCAAGGCCCCCGGCCAGAGCGCCCTGGCCCTGGCCGCGCTTTGGCAGACCTCCCTCACCCGGCTCAGCGCGGAACTCGAGGGGCACCCCCTGGGCGGAGGGGCCCTCAAGCTCGAGCCGGCCGAGGCCGAGCAGGTTCTGCTGGCCGGGGCTGGGCTGGCGCCAAAACGGCTTCTGGAGCTGGCCCTTGAGCTGGACGCCCTGCTTCGGGAAGGCCGACCGGAGGAGGCCCGGGCTCTGGCCGACCAGGTGGTCCTACAGGAAGGGCTTGGCCTTAGCAAGGGAGAGGTAGCCCTACTGGCCCAGGCCCAGCGGCTCCTGAAGGAGCGGCGAGGGAAGCGCTAGGCCGCAAATGTCACAGCGGGCCGACTTTTCCCCGGTTACCCTAAAGGACGCGGGGAGGTTCCAACGTCTATGCTAGAGCTCCACACCAACGCCCCAGCCCACTGGCCCCGGGTCCGGCTCGAGGGCCTGATTCCCAGCAACGCCCCGGAGGTGCAGACCGCCAACCGGCTGCTGTTCTCCACCACCATAGAAACGGTGTTTCGCCGCTCGGGAATCCAGGTGCTGGAGGCCGATGTGCTCCGCCTCACGCGGGAGGGCGTCGTGGAAATACCCCTGCGGGTGCGGGACGGGGAGCTCGAGTACGACCTCTTCTTCTACCCTGTGGCCGACGAAAAAGCCGCTGCGCACTATGTGGCGGTCTACGAGCTGGCCCAAAAATGGGGCCGCCTGCGGCCCGTCTTCTACAGCACCGATGACCTTCTGGCTATTTATCCGGCGGAAATAGAGCCCGTGGCCCGCCGCGACCGCCTCTACATCCAAGCCGCCCTGAGCGCCCCCAAAGGCCAGTACGCCATGTGGTGGGCCGAGCGGCCAGGGGAGCTTTTCCACTACAGCTCCACCTACGACCTCTTTGACCGCATCTACCGGGAGATTAATGGCCTAGAGATGCGGGCCTTTGCGCTCATCCTGCTCGAGCTGGGGATGATTCGGGAAGAGTACGAGTTCACCGCCTCCTCCCTCACCGACACCACCGTGGAAATCCCGGTGGAGGGCCCGGAGGGGGTACCCCTCATCATCACCTTCTCGCAGCACCGCGGGGTGCGCTTCCACTTTCACATCGGGCGCACCAGCGCCGAGTACCGCGACCTGTTCTTGAACCTGTTCCTGCTCCGCCTAAAAGCCTGGCGCAAGGAAACCGACCTGACCCAGGCCCGGCGGCTGGACAGCCCCTCCTACACCTGGTGGCGCGAACTGGGCAAGCGGCTTCGGATGACCGACAACGGCGAACAGGCCATCAGCGCGGTGGGCTCCATCCGGCGGTGAGGGCCCGAACCCTACCCATAGGGTGTAACAGCCCAAGGGGCGGTTCGGCTGGCGTAACGGCTATTTGCCTCTCCTGCTCCCGGGGTCTTCGGTTAGATTTGAGTCCAGGCAGGTGCCAGCATTGAAATTGAAGGAGGAGGCCACATGCAAAAAGCTATATTTCCTACAGAAATACCCTTCGTGGGGGATAGAATGAAGCCAAACCATCCAAGACCACACTGGTCTGAAGCCCCCGTCTACCCCAAGAAAGGAGCGGCCCCGCTGGCAAGAAAGGGCTCTTGGGCTAGGGGGTGGAGATGTCCGTCTACCGCCGCCTAAAGTTCTCTAAGGGCCTCCTCGAGCCCCTAGACAGCCCCAGCCAAGCCTGGGAGGGGGTCCTTTCGGAGCTGCTGCGCACCCTGCCAGAGGGTACCCAAGCCTTCTGGTGGGTGAGGGACGGCGCGGGGCGCTTTAGCCTCCGGGCAGCCCTTGGCCTGGCCGGGATGCGCCCGGAGGAGGTGGGGGAGGTAGAGGAGGCCACTTTTCAGGAGGTCTACCCAGGGCCGGTGAACCGGTGGAGGCAGGGCCTGCCCGCCGCAGAGGTAGGCCCTCACCTCCTCTCGCACCTTCTAGCCCAGCCTCCGGCCCCCTTGGAGGAGGCCGGGGAAGGGCAAAACCTCTTGTTGCCTCTGGTTCTGGAGGGGCGGGTCTGGGCGGTGCTGCACCTGCACACCCCCTCCCCCTTGGGTGAGGCCCAGGTGAAAAGGGCGGCCCGGTTCATACGGGCCACAGCCCCCCTCCTCCAGCAGACCCATCGCTGGGAAACCACCGAACGCCAGGCCCTCTGGCTTCGCGCCATCAACGCCCTGCTGAGCCACCCGGAGCCGGAAAACCCGCATCCCCTCGAGGCGTCGGAAGTGGCCTCCTGGCTAGGGCTCAGGCTCCTGGACGCCCTGGAGGAGGCCGCCCGCCTCTCTCGAGCCGATGGGGCCCGGCTGGTGGCCCTTGAAGAAGGCCGGGTACACACCCTGGTCCAGGCTGGATGGGGGGCTGGGTTGCCGGTTGAGGCAGCCCTGGGGCCCGTCCTGGCCGAATGCCTAGGGGGGGGACAACGCATCGGCCTGCCGCGCTACGACCTGTACCCTGGACGCCGTCCCGAATTGGTGGAGGCCGGGCTCCGCAGCCTGTTCATCCTGCCCGTCCCCTACCAAAGCCAGGCCCTGCTGCTTTTCAGCAACCAGCCGGGCTGGTTCCCAAACGGCCAAACCTTGGATTTCCTGACGGAGATGGCAAACGCCCTGGGGGTGGTGCAGCGGGAGTGGGCCTTGCGGCAGGAGCTGGCCTGGGCCGCATTTACCGACCCCCTAACCGGGCTAGGCAATCGCCGAGCCTTTGAACACGACCTGGAAAAGCTGCCCCATCGGCCGAGCGAACGCCTGGCGATGCTGGTGGTCCTTGACCTGGACGGCTTCAAAGGCATCAACGACACCTTCGGGCATGTCCACGCCGACCACGTACTGGTGCGGCTGGGCGGGGTGCTGCGCTCCCGGGCCCGGGCGGGCGACCGGGCCTACCGATTGGGGGGCGACGAGTTCGCCTTGATCATTGAGGCCCCCCGCGACCTCAACCCCAACCGCATCGCAGAGCGCTACCGGGCCCTTGTGGAGGAGGTCCGGGTTTCGGAGAGCGTTTACCTCCAGGTCAGCCTGGGGTATGCGGTCTACCCCAGCGAGGCCTCGGAGACCGAGGCCCTCTGGCGGCTGGCCGACGACCGGATGTATCAGGACAAAGCCCTGCGCAAGCATCGGGCCTCCGTGTCCTCCAGCCACCTGGCCCAGTACGAAACCCCCCTGGTCCGGCTGGCCCGCCACCTAGGCCAGGCCCTGCAGCTTACCCCCGAGGAGCTAGAGGTGCTCCAGGCGAGTTGCTACCTGCTCCAACTCACCCTAGGGGAGATTCCCCCTGCCCCAGGCCCCACCTTCTCAGACGGGTTGCTGCGGGAGTCAGCGCGGTTGCTGGTCTTCCTCCACCACCCCTGGGAGGGCGGCCCCCCCCTAGGCCGGGCTGGGGAGCCCATCCCTCAGGCGGTGCGGGTGCTCCAGGTGGCCCACTGGCTAACCCAGGCCCTGAAAGGAGCCGAAGGGCGCCCTGCCCAGAGCCTGGAGGAGGCCCTCTCGGCCCTCCGGGAGGAGCAGCCCCAGCGCTTCGCCCCCGAGGTGGTGGAGGCGCTGCTCTCCCTTCGGCTAAAAGAGGTGCTTACCTAAGGGTTCTCAACCACTGCCGGTATTGCTCAATCTCGCGGCTTTGCACCGCAATGACCCCCTGGCAGAAGCGCTTGAGTTCGGCCCGGGCGGCCTTCTGCAAGCAGGCCTGGGACATGTCCACCGCGTCTTGGTGATGGGGAATCATACCCTCCAGAAAGGCCCGGTCTACCGGCATCTGGTGACCGGGCATGGCCTGCATCCCCATCATGGAAGCCTCCATCATGGGCTTCATATCGTCCCGCATCATCTGCATGTAGCGCTGGCTGGGGGCTAGGCCATACCAGGATTTGAGCCATCCGGTCAGCTGCGCTATTTCCTTGTTCTGTACGGCCACAATCTCCTGGGCCGCCTTGCGGATGCGGGCATCCTTGGAGACCTTAAGGATGGCCCCCGCCATCTCCACCGCGCCTTTGTGGTGCTCGATCATCATGGACATGTAGGCGATGTCAAACTCCTTGCCCGAGAGCCTGCCCAGCTCGGCCATGGATCGCATGGCCATACCGCCGTGGGCGCCGTGGTCCATCTGGGCCAGGCCTACCCCCGCCAGCAAAACCATCAGCACTACCCTAAGTTTCAGGTGCATCGTTCACTCCTTTGCCAAACAAAGCCAGAAGCCTAAATACCGAAATCGCACGCACACTCTGCCCTTTCGGGCGGGGGATGAGTCACGGGCAAAACCGCCGAGGGGGGCTGCGGGAGTGCCTCGAGGCCGGCCCTGTGCCCTTCTGCCCTCACAACAAAGGCCGCTGGGCGGTGGTGGTAGCAAGGCCCAGGGCACAGGAGACCCAGGTGGGGCTGGCCCTGGAAACCGGGCTCGAGCCAGGCCTGGGCGGCCTTGGCCGGGTGCGCGCGGTGGCTCTCCTCCTGGGCCATCGGCCCGCCGAGGTGGACGGGGTGGGGCCGATGGTGCGGGCATCCCAGGGGCACCAACAAAGCTGCGCCCACCACAACCCAGCCCCGAAGCCCAGCCCAGCCAAACATCCTAGACCCCCAGCGCTGGCCTTCCCACGGGCAGCTCCACCCTGGCAAAAGGCGGCCTGAAGCCGCGCAAGCGTAGTGCGTTGGAGAGCACGAAAAGCGACGAGAGGCCCATGGCCGCCCCGGCCAACACCGGCGAGAGCAGCCAGCCGGTAAAGGGGTAAAGCGCCCCCGCGGCCACCGGGATTAGCACGACGTTGTAGGCGAAGGCCCAGAACAGGTTGAGCCGGATGTTGCGCAAGGTGGCCCGCGAGAGCGCGATGGCGTTGGGCACCCCGCGCAGGTCGCCCGAGATTAGAATCACATCGGCGGTCTCTATGGCCACGTCGGTGCCGGTGCCGATGGCCAGCCCCACATCGGCCTGGGCTAGGGCCGGGGCGTCGTTGATGCCGTCGCCCACAAAGGCCACCTTATGGCCCTCCTCCTGAAGCCGCCGCACTGCACCGGCCTTGCCCTCAGGGAGTACCTCGGCCCGCACCTCGTCTATGCCCAGTTGGCGGGCGATGGCCTGGGCGGTGCGGGCGTCGTCCCCGGTAATCATGGCCACCCTGAAGCCCTGGCGGTGCAGCAGGGCGATGGCCTCGGGGGCCTCCTCCTTGAGGGGGTCGGCCACGGCCAGCACCGCCGCCAGCCTCCCGTCCACCGCGGCGTAGAGCGAGGTCTTGCCGGCCTCGGCCAGGCGCCGGGCCAAGGGGGCCAGGGGGCCCGGCTCCAGGCCCAGCCGCGCCATGTAGCGTTCGGCCCCCACCTCCACCCGGTGGCCCTCCACCCATCCGCCCACCCCAAAGCCGGGGAGGGCCTCAAAGCCCGTCGGCTCGGCCAGCTCGAGCCCACGCTGTTTGGCTGCCCTCACGATGGCCTGGGCTACCGGGTGCTCGGATTGCTGCTCGAGGGAGGCCACCAGCCGGAGCACCCCGGCCTCGTCCAGGCCCTCGGCCACCCGCAGGTCGGTGAGCTCGGGCCGGCCCTTGGTGAGGGTGCCGGTCTTGTCGAAGGCCACCACCCGGGCCTCTTGCAGGGCCTGCAGGGCCTGGCCCCGGCGGAAGAGGATGCCCATCAGGGCGGCCTTGCCGCTGCCCACCATGAGGCTCACCGGGGTGGCCAGGCCCATGGCGCAGGGACAGGCGATGATCAGCACCGCCACCGTGTTGACCAGGGCGAAGGTCAGGGCGTTTTCCCCCCCAAACAGGAGCCACGCTCCGGCGGTGAGCAGGGCGATGCCCAGCACGATGGGGGTGAACACCGCCACCACCCGGTCGGCCAGGTTCTGGATGGGGGGCTTGGAGCCCTGGGCGGCCTCCACCAGCTTGACAATCCGGGCCAGCACGGTGTCGGCCCCTACCGCGGTGGCCCGAAAGGTGAAGGCCCCGGTCTGGTTGAGGGTGCCCCCTACCACCCGGGCCCCTTCGGTCTTGCGCACCGGGGTGGGCTCGCCGGTGATCATGGACTCATCTACGTAACTCTGTCCCGAGACCACCACCCCGTCCACCGGAATCCGCTCGCCCGGGCGCACCACCACCAGGTCGCCCGGCAGCACCTCGTCCACCGGGATTTCCCGCTCGAGCCCCCCCTCCACCACCCGCGCGGTCTTGGCCTGCAAGGAGAGGAGTTTCTTCATGGCCTCGGAGGTGCGGCCCTTGGCGATGGCCTCGAGGTACTTGCCCAGCAAGACCAGGGTGATGACCACCGCCGAGGCCTCAAAGTAGACGTGCCGGGCCTGGGGGGGGAAGAGGCTCGGGAAAAGCACCACCCCAAGGCTATAGAGATAGGCCGCCGAGGTGCCGATCATCACCAGGCTGTTCATGTCGGGCGAGCGCGCACGCAGGGCCGCCCAGCCGTGGCGGTAGAAGCGCAGCCCCGGCCCAAACTGCACCGGGGTGGCCAGGGCCAGCATCACCCCGTTCCACACCGGCTCGGGGAAGAGTGAGCGCAAGAACATGTGGGCCGGCATCCAGAGCATCGGCAGCATGGCCAGCAATAAAAGCGGCAGCGAAAAGCAAGCCGCAATTGCGAAAGCCCGCCCAAGCGCAGCGATTTCCCGCTGCCGGGCCTCGCGTTCTGCATCGGCGCGGCCCTGGCCTGCTTCCAGCTCGAGCACCCCGTAGCCCGCCTCGCGCACCGCCCGCTTGAGCTGGGCTAAGCCCGTGCTGGCCGGAAGGAACTTGACCGTGGCCCGTTCGGTGGCCAGGTTAACGCTGGCCTCCAGCACCCCGTCCAGCTTCTTCAAGGCCCGCTCCACCCGCGCCGCACAGGCCGCGCAGGTCATGCCGGTAACCCCGAACGCCACCTCGGCCACCACCGGGGTGTAGCCGGCCTCCCGAACCCGCTCCACCAGGGCCGCTGGGCTGGTCTTCTCTGGGTCGTAGACCACGCTGGCCCGCTCGGTGGCCAGGTTGACCTGGGCCAGCTCCACCCCCTCCACCTTTTGCAGGCCCCGCTCCACGCGGTTCACACAGGCCGCGCAGGTCATGCCCTGAACGCCGATTTGAAGTTCTTTGCTCATAACGTCAACGGCCGATAGCCCGTGGTCAATAGCCGGAGAAACCCCATGCGGCTACCGATACTTCAGCACTTCCATGAGTTCCTCGACCATTTGCTGGGTATCGCCCCGCACGGCGGCGCTGGCCACGTGGTGCTCGAGGTGGCTCTTGAGCACCATATCCCCCACCTTGTCCAAAGCCCCCTGCACCGCCTTGATTTGCTTGAGCACGTCTACACAGTAGGGCTCGCCCTCGAGCATCTTGAGGATGCCCTCGAGGTGCCCCTTGGCCGAGAGCAGGCGGTTGCGGGCCTCCTGCCGCACCTTGGGGTCTAGGTGCAGGGTGTGCTCGTGGGTCATCTTAGGCCACCCGGGCGGTGTAGCCCTCTTCCTCCACCGCCTCAATCAGTTTTTCCACCGGTGCGCTGCCGCTTACGGTGGCCCGGCCTTCCTCCAGCGAGACTTCTACCCGCTCCACGCCCGCTACCTTCTTCAGGGCTTCGGTGACGTGCCGAACGCAGTTGTTGCAGCTCATGCCTTCAATTTTGAGCGTAACCATACCCCTCCAGCATATCCCACCCCAGGTGGAGTGGGGTAGCGGGCGGCACAATTCCCAGGGGGCCAGCGCCGAGCCTTGCGCTTTTCCACGGGGGCCTTAAGCTAAGGGCCGTGAGCGCCCTATACCGCCAGGCCCGCCCCAGCACCTTCGACGAGATGGTGGGCCAGGAGCATGTCAAGGAGGTCCTTACCCAGGCGATTCGCTCCGGGCGGCTGGCCCAGGCCTACCTGTTCTCAGGGCCCCGCGGGGTAGGCAAAACCAGCAGCGCGCGGCTCATCGCCCAAGCGGTGAACTGCGCCCAGGAGCCCAAGCCCTGCGGCCAGTGCGAGGGCTGCCGACTGGTGCGGGAAGGGCGCCACCCCGATGTGCTGGAAATTGACGCGGCCTCAAACAACTCGGTGGAGGACGTGCGGGAACTGCGGGAGCGCGTCCTGCTCTCCCCCATCCTGGGCCCGCGAAAGGTGATCATCCTGGATGAGGCCCACATGATGTCCAAAAGCGCCTTCAACGCGCTTTTGAAGACCCTGGAAGAACCCCCACCACACGTCATCTTTGTCTTCGCCACCACCGAGCCGGAGCGGATGCCCCCCACCATCCTCTCCCGCACGCAGCACTTCCGCTTCCGGCGGCTTTCCGAGGGCGAAATCGTGGAAAAGCTGGGGCGTATCCTCAAAGGCCTAGGCCGAGAGGCCGAGCCCCAGGCCCTCTCCCTCATAGCCCGGCTGGCCGACGGGGCCATGCGCGACGCCGAGAGCCTGCTGGATCGCCTCCTGACCCTAGAAGGCCCCATCACCCTCAAGAAGACCGAGGAGGCCCTGGGCCTACCCCCCCAAGAGGCCCTCTTCGCCCTGGCCGAGGGGCTGGACCGGGGCCGGCTTAGGGAAGCCCTGGAGGAGGCCAGGCGGCTCTACACCCAGGGCTTCGCAGCCCGCACCTTGGCCGGGGGTTTGCTGGAGGCCTTCCGGGCCGGGCTTTACGCCCGCATGGGGCTTGCCCAAGGCCCCCACCTGGAAGGGCCCGAGGAGCGGCTGGTAGCAGCCATGACCGCGCTGGACGAGGCTTTAGAGAGGCTTTCTAAGCGCTCGGACGCGCTCTCGCTCGAGCTGGCCCTGCTGAGCGCCCACCAAGCCCTCCACCCCCGGCCAGCCCCGGCCCCGGTGG
>NZ_QWKZ01000044.1 GCF_003574085.1 Meiothermus luteus
GCCCCTTGCTCGAGGAGTTCCCTGGCCCGCTCCACCATCATTCCGATGCCCATGCTGGCGGCTTGGGTGTCAAAGATGGTGATCCTGCCGGGGAATTCCTGGCTGGCGAGCTGGGCCGACTGGACCGGGTGGCGACGCCGATGAGGCGCATGGGCCTATCTTATCCCGGAGGCGCCTGGCCCGCTCACGCCATTTGGACTTCCTCCAGGGCATAGCCTGCTTTACAGGCTGTATGCGTAGAAGCCCACCACCCCCGGGCCGGTGTGGGTGGAGATGACCCCTCCGATGCGGCGGGTATCCCGTTCTTCTAGGGGCAGCCCCACAGCCTGCACGGCAGATTTAAAGGCGGAAAGGTCGTCTTCGCTGGAGTTGTAGAGGTAGTAAATGCGGATTTTCTGTCGGCCTGAGGCCCAGGCTTTGAGCGCTTCTACCATCTCGGCCAGGGCTTTCTTCTCTCCCCGCGCCCTTCCAGCGGCCTCTACCCGGCCCTCCTTGAGGGTGAGGATGGGCTTGATGCCTAGGAGTCCGCCCAGGAGGGCCTGGGCCCCCCCAATCCGGCCGTTTTTCTTCAGGTACTCCAAGGTGGAGAGGGTGAACCGCACGATGTGGTCGGCCCGGATGCGCTCGAGCTCCACCAGGACCTGGCCCAGGTCGGCCCCTTGCTCGAGGAGTTCCCTGGCCCGCTCCACCATCATTCCGATGCCCATGCTGGCGGCTTGGGTGTCAAAGATGGTGATCCTGCCGGGGAATTCCTGGCTGGCGAGCTGGGCCGACTGGACCGTGCCCGATAGCTTGGAGGAGATGTGTATGGAAAGAACGTGGTCGGCCCTTTGCAAGGCCCGCTCGTAGGCGGCCTTGAAGTCGGCGGGGGAGGGTTGGCTGGTGCTGGGCATCTCGGCCCCGGCCCGCACCCCCTCAAAGATGTCGTCGGGGGTAATCTCGACCCAGTCCTTGTGGATTTTTCCCTTGAAGTTGACGTAGAGCGGCACCACTTCCACGCCCATCTCGGCGGCACGGGACTGCAGGTCGGAGGTGGAGTCGGTCACGATGGCTATCTTCATCACGGGTCTCCTTTTTGCGCAAAGCGCCAGGACCTAGGTCGCCCTGGGTTCTTGTCCGTGCCGTAAGTCTAGCACAGGGTTTGCGTTCGCGGCTGGTTAAGCGGTGGCCCAGCTTGTGCTGGGTAGAACAAGGTGATAAGGTTTGGGCGAACGCCGGGATGGGACTCCGGCGAGCCTGCCTTCTATGTGGAGAATCCTTGTCACCGATGAGATGCGTCTGGGCGAGGTGAGGCACCCGGAGGTGCGCCTTGACTACAGGCCGGGTATGGCCCGGGAGGAGATTCTGGAGGTCATCGGTCGGTACGACGCCCTCATCACCCGAAGCCGCACGCGGGTGGACGCGGAGCTGCTGGAGGCCGGGGTCAACCTGCGGGTGGTCGGCCGGGGTGGGGTGGGGGTGGACAACGTGGACCTGGAAGCCGCCTCTCGGCGCGGGGTTCTGGTGGTCAACGTGCCCGAGGCCAATACCCGCTCCGCGGCGGAGCTGGCCTGGGCCTTGTTGCTGGCGGTGGCCCGGGGCTTGGTGGAGTCCGACCGGAAGATTCGGGAGGGCCAGTGGGACCGCAAGTACCTGGGCCTGGAGCTGGACCGCAAGACCATCGGCATTGTGGGCCTGGGGCGGATTGGGGGCCAGGTGGCCAAGTTCGCCAAGGGCTTTGACATGCGGGTGCTGGCCTACGATCCCTATATTCCCCGCAGCCGGGCCCAGACCCTGGGGGTGGAGCTTTACGACGACCTGGCCGACATGCTGCGCCAGTGCCAATTTCTCACCGTGCACACCCCGCTCACCGAGGAGACCCGGGGCATGATTGGCCGGCGCGAGCTCTACCTTCTGCCCAAAGGGGCGGTGGTGGTCAACGCGGCGCGGGGGGGCATTGTGGACGAAAAGGCCCTGCTGGAGGTCCTGGACGAGGGCCACCTATGGGGGGCCGGGCTGGACGTGTTCGTGGAGGAGCCACCGGGGGTCGGGCATCCCCTGGTGCATCACCCCAAGGTGGTGCACACCGCCCACCTGGGGGCCAACACCCTAGAGGCCCAGGAGCGGGTTGGGGAGGCGGTCTTAGAGCGGGTGATAGAGACCCTGCAGGGCAACCTGGCCCATGCGCTCAACACCGGCTTTGACCCCGAGGGGCTGCAGGTCTTCTCAGCCTGGCTGCCCTTGGGGGAGGCTTTGGGTAGGCTGCTGGCCCAGATTACCCAAGGCCGCCCCCAGGCGGTGGAGGTTGCCTTCTACGGGGAGTTTGAGAAGAACCCTGACCCCATCGCCTCGGCGGTGGCCAAGGGGCTGCTCGAGCAGGTGCTTGGGGCTGGGGCGGCCAACCTGGTCTCGGCGCGCCCCCTCCTGCGGGACCGGGGGATGGCCCTGGTGACCCGTCGGGTTGAGCAGTCCCTCGACTACCGACAGGTCCTAGAGGTGCGCCTCGAGACCGACCGGGAGGCCCGCAAGGCCCGCGGTGCGGTGCTGGCCGGCAAGCCCCGCATCGTGGGCATTGACGACCACACGGTGGAGGCGGTGCCCAGCGGGCCCATGCTGGTCTGCGTGAACCGCGACCGGCCTGGGGTGGTGGGTAAGGTGGGCACGCTCCTGGGCGAGAACGGCATCAACATTGCGGGGATGCAGCTTGGCCGCGACCACCCTGGGGGGCACGCTCTGTTTGTCCTGGCCATTGACGAGCGCCCCAGCGAGGAGGTGCTGGAGGCGCTTCGGGGGCTGGGGGTGCTCGAGCGGGTGGACCTGGCGGTGCTCTAGGCCCGGCCGGGTCCTCTAGGGCCGCCACCGGAAGGGTGGCGGCCTGGTCTTTATGGAGGATGCCCCGAAGTTAGCGAAAACGAAAGGTTTATTTTCGTTTAGCTTTCACAAGTAGAACAAAATATTGACAAACGAAACCCCAGGGCCATACAATGGCTGCGACCTGAGAACTAGGGTCGCAGCCGAGGGGCGGCAGCGGTATTGCGCGTGCTTTCTCGGCAGGGAGGTTGGCTATGAGGAAGCTCTTTTGGGCGTTGATGTTGGCGTTGGGGATGGGCCTGGGGCTGGCCCAGCAGGTGCGCATTGTGGTGGTCTCCCACGGGCAGGCCTCCGACCCCTTCTGGTCGGTGGTGAAGAACGGCGTGGAGGCCGCCGCCAAAGAGACCGGGGCCCGGGTGGAGTACCGCGCCCCCGAGACCTTTGACATGGTGCGCATGGCCCAGCTCATTGACGCTGCAGTGGCCTCGAGGCCCAGCGGCCTGGTGGTCTCCATTCCCGATGGAAAGGCTCTCGAGCGCTCCATCCGGGCCGCGGTGCGGGCCGGCATCCCGGTGATTTCCATGAACTCCGGCTCCGATGTGGCCGAGAGCCTGGGGGTGCTGGTGCACGTGGGCCAGACCGAGTATGAGGCCGGGCTGGGGGCGGGCCAGCGCATGAAGGCCGCCGGGGTCAAGAACGCCATCTGCATCAACCAGGAGGTGGGCAACGTAGCCCTTGACCTGCGCTGCAAGGGTTTCTTTGACGGGCTGGGTATCAAGGCCAACGTGATCCCGGTCAAGATCGGCGACCCTACCGGGATTCGCAACGCGGTCCTGGCGGCCTTGCAGAGGGACCCCAGCATTGATGGGGTGCTTACCCTGGGGCCCACCGCTGCCGAGCCGGTGCTGCAGGCTTTGGAAGGGAAGAGGGTCGTTTTTGGCACCTTTGACCTTTCGCCCGCCGTACTGACCGCGCTTTCCCAGAAAAAGATGGCCTTCGCCATTGACCAGCAGCAGTGGCTGCAGGGCTATCTGCCCATCATCCTCCTCAACAACTACGTCAAGTACGGCCTCCTGCCGGCCAACAAGGTCATCATGACCGGGCCGGGCTTTGTGACTGCGGAGAACGCGGCGCAGGTGATTGACCTTTCCAAGAAGGGCATCCGCTAGGTCCCCTTCGGCGGTCTCTGAAGGTTCTTGACTAGAGGACTCCCGGGGACGCCGTACCGGGGGTCCGGTTTTTAGGGGGAGGTATGACGGTCAAAGCACAGGACGAGCGGCTGCGGCCTATTACGCTCTGGCAGCGGCTCTTGCTGCGGCCGGAGCTGGGCTCGGTGGCCGGCCTGGTGGTGGTGTTCGCCTTTTTTGCCATGGTGGCGGGAGACAGCGGGTTTTTGAGCTGGGCTGGAACCCGCAACTACCTCGAGGTTGCCGCCCAGCTCGGCATCCTGGCCTCGGCGGTGGCCCTGCTGATGATTGCCGGGGAGTTCGACCTCTCGGTGGGCTCCATGATCGGGGTGGCGGCCATCGGCCTGGCCTTGCTGGCCCACCCCAGCTACGGGGACCTGCCCCTCTCGCTGGCCCTCCTGATCACCCTGGGGTTTGCCCTTGGCATCGGCTACCTCAACGGCTTTTTGGTGCTGCGCACGGGGCTTCCCAGCTTCATCGTCACCTTGGCCATGATGTTCATCCTGGCGGGGGCCAACATCGGCTTTACCAAGCTCATCACCAAGCTGACCATCGTTTCGGGGCTCAACGATAAAATCGCCCAAGACCCGGTGGCCAGGCTCTTCACCGGCGAGCTTCTGGGGCTGCCGGCCGCGGTCTGGTGGTGGCTGGGGGTCACGGCCGCGCTCAGCTTTGTGCTGCTGCGCACCCCTTTTGGCAACTGGATTTTTGGCGCGGGGGGCGACGCCAACGCGGCCCGCAACGTGGGGGTGCCGGTGCGGCGGGTCAAGATCACCCTCTTCATGCTCACCGCCGCGGCGGCCACCCTGCTGGCCACCATCCAGGTGATGGGGCTGGGCTCGGCCAACGTGCTGCAGGGCCAGGGCAAGGAGCTCGAGGCCATCGCCGCGGCGGTCATCGGGGGCTGCTTGCTCACCGGCGGCTACGGCTCGGTGGTGGGGGCCGGGATTGGAGCCCTCATTCTGGCCATCGTGCAGCAGGGCATCATCTACACCAACATTGACCTGGACTGGTTCAAGGTGATGGTGGGGGGCATGATTCTGGGCGCGGTGGCCCTGAACAACTACCTGCGCCGGCTCTCCCTGCAGGTGCGGAGGTGAGCATGACCCCCTTGATTGAGCTGCGCAAGGTGAGCAAGTACTTCGGGCCGGTGGTGGCCCTAAAGGACATTGATATGAAGGTTTACGCGGGCGAGGTGCACTGCCTCCTGGGCGACAACGGGGCGGGCAAGAGCACCCTCATCAAGGCCCTCTCAGGGGTGTACCCACCCTCGGAAGGCCAGATTCTGATGGAGGGGCAGCCAGTGGTCTTTCGCTCGCCCCGCGACGCCCTGGACAAGGGCATAGCCACCGTCTACCAGGACCTGGCCATGCTGCCCCTGATGAGCATCAGCCGCAACTTCTTCCTGGGCCGGGAGCCCAAGCGGCGCTGGGGGCCCTTTACCCTCTACGATGCGGCCTTTGCGGCCCGGGTGGCGCGGGAGGAGCTGAGGAAGATTGGGATTGACATCCGCGACCCCGACCAGCCGGTGGGCACCTTGTCGGGGGGCGAGCGGCAGTCGGTGGCCATCGCCCGGGCGGTCTACTTTGGGGCCAAGGTGCTCATCCTGGACGAGCCCACCTCGGCCCTGGGGGTGAAGGAAGCCGCTGTGGTGCTCAAGTACATCGTGCAGGCCAAAGCCCGTGGCCTGGGGGTGATCTTCATCACCCACAACGTGCACCACGCCTGGGCGGTGGGGGACACCTTCACCGTGCTCAACCGGGGCCGAAGCTACGGCACCTTCAAGAAGGCCGAGGTCACCCGCGAACAGCTTTTGCAGATGATGGCCGGGGGAGAGGAGCTGGAAGCTTTATCGGTGGAGCTCGAGCTCATCGCCAAAAAAGACCCCAGCGCTGCGGCCCAGGTGGAGCAGCGGGTGGCCGAGGACCTGCACAAGCCGAACTGAGGATTTATGAGACCCCTGCAAATCGCCATGATTGGGGCCGGCCGGATGGGCCAGGCCCACGCCCGGGTGCTGGCCGGGCTGGCCGAGTGCCGGGTGGTGCGGGTGGTGGACACCCTGGCCCAGAACGCCGAGCGGGTGGCCGCCGAGCTTGGGGCCGAGCCCAGCACCCACCTCGAGGACGCCTTCCGGCCCGATGTGGACGCGGTAATCATCACCACCCCCACCCCCACCCACGCCGAGGTGGTGGAGGCCGCGGCGGGGGCGGGTAAGGCCATCTTCGTGGAGAAGCCCATCGCCGAGAGCCTGGAGGCCGGGCGGCAGGTGGTGGCGGCGGTGGAGCGCGCGGGGGTGCCCTGCCAGGTGGGCTTCCAGCGCCGCTACGACCCGGCCTATGTGCGGGCCCGGGAGCTGATTGAAGGGGGGGTGCTGGGGCGGCTGGAGGGCATCCGGCTGGTGGGGCGTGACCCGTATCTGCCCCGGCTCGAGTTCCTCAAGACCAGCGGGGGCCTCCTGGTGGACATGGGCATCCACGACCTGGACTCGGCCCGCTTTCTGGTAGGCGAGGTGGCCGAGGTCTACGCCACCGGGGGGGCCCTGGCCGAGCCCGGCCTGGCCCAGCACGGCCTTTTTGACACCGCGGTGGCCACCTTGCGCTTTGAGGGGGGTGCGGTGGGGACGCTCGAGGTGGCCCTACGCACCGCCTACGGCTACGACATCCGCTGCGAGGTGCTGGGCGAGCGGGGCCGCATCCACATTGAGCGCGACCGCCGCCCCGACCTAACCCTCTACGACGAGCGGGGAGGGAACTTCGACCGCCCCCGCAACTTTGAACAGCGCTTCGCCGAGGCCTACACCGCCGAGATGGTGGCCTTCGCCCGCAATCTGCACGCGGGCCGGCCCCTTTACCCGGATGTGCGGGACGCCTGGTACTCGCTGCGGCTGGCCAAGGCCGCCCAGCACGCCTTGGAGACAAAGCAGGTGGTGAGGGTAAGGGAATACGGAGGAGAGCTATGAAGACCCAACGGCTTACCGTGGCCCAGGCTTTGGTCAAGTTCCTGGCCGCCCAGTTTGCGGAGCGGGACGGCCGGGAGGAGCGCCTTATCCGGGGGGTCTGGGCCATCTTTGGACACGGCAACGTATCGGGCTTGGGGCAGGCTTTGGAGGAGTACGGCGAGGCGGTGGGCCTGCCCACCTACCGCCCCCAGAACGAGCAGGCCATGGTGCACGCGGCCATCGCCTACGCCAAGCACAAAAACCGCCTCTCCACCTTCGCCTGCACCGCCTCGGTGGGGCCGGGATCCACCAACATGCTCACCGCCGCGGCCACCGCCACCGTCAACCGGCTGCCGGTGCTCCTGCTGCCCTCGGACTACTTCGCCAACCGCCTGCCCGACCCCGTGCTGCAGCAGCTCGAGCACCCCACCGAGCACGACGTGAGCGTGAACGACGCCTTCAGGCCGCTCTCCCGCTTCTTTACCCGCATCACCCGGCCCTCCCAGCTCCTCTCGGCGCTGCCCGAGGCCATGCGCGTGCTCACCGACCCCGCCGAGACCGGGGCGGTGACCCTCTGCCTGCCCGAGGACGTCCAGACCGAGGCCTACGACTGGCCCGAGGCCTTCTTCGCCAAGCGGGTCTGGCGGGTGCGCCGCCCGGTGCCGGAGCCCGAGGCCCTGGCCGAGGCGGCGAGGCTCCTCAAGGAGGCCCGGCGGCCCCTCATCGTGAGCGGGGGGGGCACCCTCTACGCCGAGGCCTCCCAGGCCCTGGCGGCCTTCGCCGAGGCCTACGGCATCCCGGTGAGTGAGACCCAGGGGGGCAAGGGGGCCCTGCCCTGGAGCCACCCCCTGTGCGTGGGGCCCGTTGGGGCCAACGGCGGCAGCGCGGCCAACCGGCTGGCCCGGGAGGCCGATGTGGTGCTGGCGGTGGGCACCCGGCTGGGCGACTTCGCCACCGCCTCCAAGACCGCCTTCCAGAACCCAGGGGTGCGCTTCATCGGGCTCAACGTGGCCCCCTTTGACGCGGCCAAGCTCGGCGGGGTGATGCTGGTGGCCGACGCCCGGCGGGGCCTGGAGGCCCTGCGGGAGGCGATGAAGGGGCATCCGGGCACCTCCGCCGCCTACCGCGAGGAGGTGGAGCGGCTCAAGCGCGAGTGGGATGAGACCGTCACGGCCTACCGCACGCCCCGGCCCGAGAAAAAGGAGATGGCCCAGGCCGAGGTGATCGGTCTGGTCAACGAGGTCTACGGCGGCCGGGCCACCGTAATCTGCGCGGCGGGCAGCCTGCCGGGCGATTTGCTCAAGCTCTGGCGGCCCGAAGACCCCAAGGCCTACCACCTCGAGTACGGCTTCTCCTGCATGGGCTACGAGATTCCCGCCGGGCTGGGGGTGGCGCTGGCCGAGCCCGAGCGGGAGGTGGTGGTCTTCGTGGGGGACGGCAGCTACCTGATGATGAACTCGGAGATCGTCACCGCGGTGGCCGAGGGCCTCTCCTTTACCGTGGTGCTGGTGGACAACCGAGGGTTCGGCTCCATCCGGGGCCTGCAGATGTCGCTGGGCTCGCCCTCCTTCAACAACGAGCTGCGGGCCCGCGACCCCCAGACCGGCCGCACCGACGGCCCCCCGGTGGCGGTGGACTTCGCCGCCCACGCCCGGGCCATGGGGGCGAGGGTGTGGAGCCCCAGGGACTACCGCGAGCTGGAAGAAGCCCTCCAGGAGGCCCGCAAAGCCAGGGGCGTGCGGGTGGTGGTGGTGCCGGTGAGCCTGGACGACCGGGTTCCGGGCTTTGAGGGCTGGTGGGACGTGCCGGTGGCCGAGGTCTCGAGCCAGCCCGAGGTGAGAAAGGCCCGCGAGGCGTACGAGGCCTACTTGAAGAAACAGCGCCGCTACTTCTAGGAGCTGGTATGGGTATTCGTTTTGGCAACGCCCCGTGCAGTTGGGGCACCATTGAGGGCTTTGGGCAGGGCGTCGGCTACGCCCAGATGCTGGACGAACTGGTGGAGGCCGGCTACCGCGGCACCGAGCTGGGCGACTATGGCTACATGCCTACCGAGCCCGAGCAGCTACGTCGGGAACTGCAAAAACGCGGTCTGACCATGCTGGGGGCCTACGAGGGGGTCTACCTCAAAGACCCCGCCCTTCACGGCCCCGGCGAGGCCCGGGCGCTGCGCACCGCGCGGCTCCTCAAGAGCGTGGCCGGGGTGGGGGACGGCTGGGAGCCCCTGTTGGTGCTGGCCGACGAGCACAGCCGCGACCCGCTGCGCTTTGCGAACGCCGGGCGCGTCCGGCTCGAGCTGGGCCTCTCGTCCGCTGAGTGGAAGACCTTCGCGGCCGGGGCCATGCGCATCGCCCGGGCGGTGCGGGACGAGACCGGGCTGCGCACGGTCTTCCACCACCACTGCGCGGGCTATGTGGAGGCCCCCTGGGAGATTGAGGCCTTCCTCGAACACACCGACGGCGCAATCATCGGGCTGGTGTTCGACACCGGGCACTACCTCTACGGGACGGGCACCAACGAGCCAGAGCGGGTGCTGGAGGGCCTCGAGCGCTTCAAGAGTCGGGTGTGGTACGTGCACTACAAAGACTGCCATCCCCTCGTCGCCAGCGAAGCCCGCAACAAGGGCTGGAACTATAAGGAGGCCATCGGTAAGGGCGTGTTCTGCGAGCTGGGTCAGGGCCAGATCGACTTCGGCGCGGTGACCCGAAGGCTAGAGGCGCTGGGCTACGACGGCTGGATTACCGTGGAGCAGGACGTGCTGCCCGGCATGGGGGCCCCCAAGGAGAGCGCCCGGCGCAACCGGGAGTACCTGCGCCGGGCCACGGGGTACTAGAGGGAGGGGCATGGAGACCTACGACCTCATCACCATCGGGCGCTGCTCCATTGACCTCTACTCCCACGACCTGGGGGCCCCCTTCCCCGAGATTCGCACCTTTGGGGCCTACATTGGCGGCAGCCCCCTGAACATCGCGGTGGGGGCCCGGCGGCTGGGGCTGCGCACCGCCCTCCTGACCGCGGTGGGCCCCGACAAGGTAGGGGAGTTCGTGCTGGAGCGGCTGCGGCGGGAGGGGGTGGAGACCCGCTTCATCCCCATCAAGCCCGGGGCCCGCACCCCGGCGGTGCTCCTGGGCATTGAGCCCCCCGACCGCTTCCCCATCACCTTTTACCGCGACAACGCCGCGGACACCCAGCTCACCATCGACGACGTGGCCGCCCTGCCCCTCTCGGAGGCCCGTGCGGTGCAGCTCTCGGGGGCCGCCCTGGCCAAGGAGCCCAGCCGCAGCGCCACCTTCTACGCCGCCGAAAAGGCCAAGGCCTTGGGCCTCACGGTCTTCCTAGACCTGGACTTCCGCGCCGACGCCTGGTTCGACCCCCGGGCCTACGGCCTGGCGGTGCGGGTCCTTCTGCCGCTGGTGGACGTCGCCTTTGGCACCGAGGAGGAAGTGAACGCGGCCATGCTGCGCCGACCCGAGGAGGTGGTCATCCGCCACTCCCAGATTACCGCCCCGGAGGTAAAGGGCGACCTAACGGCCAACGTGGAGGCCCTTTTAGCCCGGGGCCTGAAGGCGCTGGTGGTGAAGCGGGGGGCCCAGGGCTCGGCGGTCTATCTGCCGGGGGGCGAGGTGGTGGCAGCCCCTGGCTTCCCGGTGGAGGTGGTGAGCGTGCTGGGCGCGGGGGACGCCTTCGCCGCGGGGTTCATCTATGGCTACCTGCAGGGCTGGGGCTGGTACAAAAGCGCCCGGTTGGGCAACGCCTGCGGGGCGATTGTGGTGGGCCGTATCGGCTGCGCCGAGTTCACGCCGTATTACGACGAGGTAATGGGCTTTATTGAGTCTAGAGGGGGGTTCTGATGCGCCCTTTGGGGGTGTGCACCTGGACTTTTGGCCCCCTGCCGCTGCCAGAGGTGCTGGAGCGGGTAGCCCGGCTGGGGCTGGAAGGGGTGGAGCTTTTGGGCGAGGTGGAGGGGCTAAAGCCGGCACAGGTGCGGGCTTGGCTGGCCGAGCGGGGCCTGGAGGTCTTCTCCCTCACCCCGGCCAACGTGGACCTGGCCCACCCCGAGCCGGTGGTGCGGGGGGAGGCCCTGGGGTACTACCTGCGGCTGATAGATTTTGCCGCCGAGCTAGGCCGGCCCACGGTCTCCTGCCACGGGGCGGTGGGCCGGGTGGCCCCGCTGGCCTCGCTGGAAGCGGAGTGGGGCTGGCTGGCCGAGGGGGTGGCCAAGGTCTGCGACCGGGCGGCCCAGGCGGGCTTGGAGGTGGTCTTCGAGGTGCTCAACCGCTACGAGTCGCACCTGGTGAACACCGCCGCCGAGGCCCTGCGCCTGCTGGCCCAGGTGGGGCGGCCCAACCTGAAGGTTCTTCTAGATGCCTACCACATGAACCTCGAGGAGGCCGACCCCGCCGGGGCAGTCCTCGAGGTGGGCCCGCGGCTGGGCCTTTTTCACCTGGCCGACTCCAACCGCCGGGGCCTGGGGCGGGGCCACACCGACTTCGCCAGGCTGCTGCGGGCCCTGGAGCAGGTGGGCTATGCGGGCCCCCTCATCCTGGAGCTCACCACCCCCGGCCCCAATCCCTTCACCCCGGTCAAGCCGGGGGACTACCTGGGGGTGCTGGAGCGCGACCTGGCCGAAAGCCGCGCCTACTTGAAGGCGCTTGGGAACTAGATAAGGAGGAGTTATGGCGGAATCGTTTGGCGTTGCCCTTCTGGGCGCAGGCCGGATGGGCATGGAGCACGCCCGCACCCTGCTGGGCATTGTGGAGGCCCGGGTGCTGGCGGTGGCCGACCCCAACCTGGAGGCGGCGGAGGCCGCCCGGAGCCTACTGCGGGCCGAGAGGGCCTACCCAGAGCCGCTCGAGGCCCTGGGCCACCCTGGGGTGGAGGCGGTGGTCATCGCCACCCCCACCGAGACCCACGCCCGCTACATCCAGGCCGCGGCGGAGGCGGGCAAGGCCATTTTCTGCGAGAAACCGGTGGCCAAGGAGCTGGGCGAGACCCGGCGGGTGCTGGAGGTGGTGGAGCACAAGGGGGTGCCCTTCCAGATTGGCTTCCAGCGCCGCTACGACCCGGCCTACCTCGAGGCCAAGCGCCGGATTGAGGCCGGGGAAATTGGCCCGGTGGAGCAGTTCATCGCGGTGATGCGCGACCCGGCCCCGGCCCCGTTGGACTACCTCAAGACCTCGGGGGGCATCTTTGTAGACCAGGCCATCCACGACATCGACTGCGCCCGCTACCTGGTGGGCGAGGTGGAGGCGGTGCACGCCTGGGGGGCGGTGCGGGTGGACCCCCGGATTGGCGAGATCGGCGATGTGGACACCACCAACCTGAGCCTGCGCTTCGCCAACGGCGCGCTGGGGGTGATTCAGAACTCCAGGCGGGCCGTTTACGGCTACGACGTGCGCACCGAGGTCTTTGGGGCCAAAGGCAAGCTGGTGATGGACGCCACCCCCAAGACCCCCCTGTGGCGCTACGGCCAGGGGGTGCAGGCCGACCACTACCACTTCTTCATGGACCGCTTCAAGGAGGCTTACCGGCTGGAGCTTACGGCCTTCTTCCAGGCCCTGCGGGAGGGCCGCCCCCCCAGCCCCGGGCCCAAGGACGCCCTCGAGGCCCTGCGCGTGGCCCTGGCCGCCACCCAAAGCCTGAAGGAGGGCCGGGTGGTGCGCCTGGAGGAGGTGGTATGAACCAGCGCAAGCCCCAGCCTGGGCGGGTGCGGGTGGCGGTGCGGCCCCAGGGGGCCTGGCGCTACCTCTCGTTCTGGGTGCTGGCCCTGGGGCCCGGCGAGGTGGAGGAGGGCGAGAGCGGGGGGCTCGAGCTGGCCCTGGTGCCCCTCTCGGGCCGGGTGCAGGTGGAGGTGGGGGGCCAGGCCTTTGAGCTATCCCGCCGGGACGTCTTCAGCGGGCCGCCCAGCGTGCTCTACCTGCCCCCGGGCAGCGCCTACCGCATTGAGGCCCTGGGCGAGGCCGAGCTGGCCCTGGGCGGGGCCCCCGCCGAGGGGCGCTACCCTTTGCGCCTCTTCCGGCCGGGGGAGATGCGGGTGGAGATGCGCGGAGGGGCCAACGCCCTGCGCCAGGTGACCCACATCCTAGGCCCCCACCTCCCCGCCGAGCGGCTTATCCTCTACGAGGTCTACACCCCTTCGGGCTTCTGGTCGGGCTGGCCCCCCCACCGCCACGACGGGCGGATGGGCTCGCTGTACATTGAGGAGACCTACTACTACAAAATCCAACCCGCCCACGGCTTCGCCATCCACCGCAACTACAGCCCCGAGGACGGCCTGGACGAGCTTTTGTTGGCTCAAGACGGCGACCTAATCCTGGTACCCCGGGGCTACCACCCGGTGGCCGCCCCGCCCGGCTCCAACGTCTACTACCTCAACTACATGGCCGGGGAGGCGACAGGCGAGGCCCGCGCCACCCCTCCGGTGGACGACCCGGCCTGGGCCTGGATGCGACAGGACTGGGCGGGCCGGCCTCTCCGGCTGCCCGTGGGCGGTAAGGAGGGCTGAGTTTCGGGGTATGTTGGTAGGGGAGGTGGCCGGTGCGGAGCGAGGAACGGCGCAGCAAGATTATTGAGCTACTGGAGCAGAAGGGCTCGGTGCTGGTGGAGGACCTGGCGGCCACCTTTGGGGTGAGCCAGGTGACCATCCGCAAGGACCTGAGCGAGCTCGAGGCCCGCGGTCTGCTGCACCGCACCCACGGCGGGGCCACCTACACCCACAAGAGCCTCTTCAACCCTTCCTTTCGTGAGAAGATACACCTTCAGCAGGCCGAGAAGCAGGCCATCGCCAAGGCTGCCCTGGAGCACATCGAGGAGGGCGACACCCTGATCCTGGACGCGGGCAGCACCACCCTGACCCTGGTGCGGCTGATGAAGCGGCACTTCCGCTCGCTGTACATCATCACCAACTCCATACCCATCGTCAGCGAGCTGGTGGATACCCGCTTTGAGCTGTTGCTCACCGGGGGCCAGGTGCGCCACCACAGCATGGCCCTAATTGGCCCAGCCGCGGTGCGGACCCTCGAGGTCTACCACGCCGACAAAGCCTTTATGTGCGCCACCGGGGTCTCGCTGCAGAAGGGCTACACCACCCCCAACCCCTACGAGGCCGAGACCAAGCAGGCCATGCTGAGGGCCGCCGACACCGCTTTTGCCCTGGTGGACTCCAGCAAGCTGGGGCGGGCGACTTTGGCCAGCTTCGCCGCGCTGGAGGAGATCGACCTGCTCATCACCGACGAGGGCGCGCCAAAGGACTTCTTGCAGCACCTGGAGCGCCAGGGGCTCAAGTACCGAATCGCCGAGCTCGAGGCCGGCCCTACCCTCAAACACGCATCCAGGGCGGGTTAAGTACCCACGGGAAGCTTCACATCTTGGGTTGTCTAAGCGCCAAGCAAAACTTCCCACCAAGGCGCAAATGGGTGCTTCCCGCGGGCCCCGGATGAGGGAAAATCAAGCGAAGAGCTAGTTATCCTGGTACTGCGCATCGCTTACAGGCTCGAGCCAATCGACGGTTTTGCCCTCCTGGGCCTCTTGGATAGCCAGGTGGACCATGGGGGTATGGGCGGTGGCCCCGTGCCAGTGCTTGACCCCCGGCGGAATCCAGACCACGTCCCCTTCCTGGATGGTCTCCTTGGGTCGGCCCTCCTCCTGCACCCAGCCCGCCCCCTCCAGGACCACGAGGGTTTGTCCCAGGGGGTGGGTGTGCCAGTGGGTGCGGGCCCCGGGGGCAAAACGCACCCGGGCCACCCGGACTTGGGCTGGGGGCGGGGCTTCGAGGAGGGTTTCTACCTCCACCTGGCCGGTAAAGTAGGCGGGGTTGCCTGGAGCCATGGGGTGGGTGCCCCTTGGGTAGACCCGAATCATCCTGACCTCCCTCCTTAGCGTACTCGCTCTACCCGCACGGGCCCCCCTTCCAAGTTGGGAAGCGGCTCAAAGCCACGTTCCACCCAGCCGATGAGGATGAGGTGGCCGTCAAAGCTTGAATCCCGCCGAGCGGCATCGTGGGAAAAGCCCATGTTCTCCTATTCTTGGGAGTGTGGCTCGGGGAGCTTTGGGTGGGAAGCCTCTTGGGTAGATAAGCGATCTTCTCCATGCGGTTAAGGTCGCAAAACTCTAGGGCCAAAGGTAAGAGCGCGAGGAAGCTCTGGGCGGTGGGGTTTTGCGCCAATCGGACCACCACCTCCTCCCTTTTGCGGTGAGGAAGCGAACCCTCACGGCATCCTCGTGGGGCGGGGTCTGGGCCAAGGCAAGAAGGGTCAGGCCCTAGGGCTCACGGGCTATTCCTCCCGGGGCAAGATGCGTACGGTGGCTGCGCGGGCTCTGGGGCTAAGCATGGCCTCGAGGTAGAGGCTTCCCCGGTACTTATCCCGGTAGGCGGCATCAATGGCTTCCTGAACCGGGTCTTCCTGGGGCACTGGCAAAAAAACCGCCTCGCGTACCATCCCGGCTACCCGCACCCGCCCAGCCCCTTGCTTGAGGGCGGCCTGGTACCAGCTCGAGCGCTCCCCGTGGTAGGCCCGGGCGTAGACTGCCTCCCCCACCACCACGCACCAAACCCAGGTGGGGGTGCCGTAGGTGACCCCATCTTCCCGGAAAGGGGAAACGTGTAGGTCATCAGCTTGAGCGATGCGGGCGAGTTCTTCCTTTGTCCAATGGCCGACTCGAGAAACCTGGGCTTTTCTGTTTTTCATCCAATCTCTCCCGGGCAAGTTCAGCGCTGCGCTGGGGCCTCCACATAGGTCATGCGCTCCAACTCCTCGGGGTACCGCTCGCCCACGATCTGGGCGGAGGCCTCTTCCAGGGCTTGCAAATCCTCCGGTAAGAGCTCCACGCCTACTGCCCCGATGTTTTCTTGAAGACGGTGAAGTTTAGTGGTTCCCGGAATAGGTACAATCCAGGGCTTCTGCGCCAGCAACCAGGCCAGGGCAATCTGGGCCGGGGTGGCCCCCTTCCGCTCAGATAGATTGCGCAGTAGGTCCACCAACGCCTTATTGGTGCGGCGTGCCTCCAGGCTGAAGCGGGGGATCCGGCTCCGGAGGTCAGAGGGGGCAAAAGAGGTGGTTTCGTCAATTGCTCCGGTCAGAAAGCCTCTGCCCAAGGGGCTGTATGGGACGAAGCCAATGCCCAGCTCCTCGCAGATGGGGAGAATTGCCTGCTCCGGCTTGCGCCACCAAAGGGAGTACTCGTACTGCACCGCGGTCACCGGACAGACGGTATGGGCCCGGCGAAGCGTCTCGGGACCCGCCTCGGAGAGGCCAAAGTGCCGGACCAAGCCCTCTTGGATCAGTTCCCGCACGGTGCCCGCCACATCCTCAATGGGGACATTGGGGTCCACGCGGTGTTGATAAAGGAGGTCAATGGCTTCTACCCGCAGCCGCTTAAGGGAACCTTTCACCGCCCGCCGGATCTGCTCAGGGCGGCTATCCGAGCCGTTTGCCGAACTTGGACGGTCATTCGCATCGTACCGGAAGCCGAACTTGGTGGCGATGACCACATGGCCCTTGAAAGGTTCCAGCGCCTCGCCTACCAGCTCCTCGTTGATAAAGGGGCCGTAGACCTCTGCGGTGTCAAAGAAGGTCACGCCCAGCTCCACGGCCTTGCGGATGAGGGCGATCATCTCGCGCCGGTCCGGCGAAACGCTGTAGCCCCCCGTCATGGTCATGCATCCGAGCCCAATGGCTGAGACCTCGAGGTTGGCCAGTTTACGCTTTTGCATGGTGACCTCCTCCACTACGTTTTGCCTGCGACCACGATATGTTCCTACAGCAAGGTTTTAGTCCGGAAGCCGGTAGCGGCAGAGCCGCTCCACAGTAGCTGGATCGCGATGGTCAAGGAACAGGCTGACCCCCGTGTCCAGGGTGGCAATGGCGTCCATGTCAGCAGGGGTCAGCGAAAAGTCAAACACCCGAAAGTTCTCCTCCATGCGTTCTGGACGTACGGACTTGGGAATGGCCACGATGCCGCGCTGGATCAGCCATCGCAAGACGATCTGAGGAACCGTCTTCCGATGCTTTTCGGCAAGGGAAAGGAGCACGGGGTTTTGGAAGATGTTGTTTCTCCCCTCGGCAAAGGGCGCCCAGGCCATGTGTTGTACCCCGTGCTCCGCCAAAAACCGCTGCGTTTCCCGCTGCTGGTAGAAGGGGTGGGTTTCAATCTGGTTGACGGCGGGCACCACCTCATGGTGGAGGGTAAGGTCCATTAGGCGGTCGGGATAAAAGTTGCTGACACCGATGGCCCGCACCCGCCCTTCGCGGTAGAGCTCCTCCATGGCCCGCCAGGCCCCATGCACGTCCCCATAGGGCTGGTGAATGAGGTAGAGGTCCAGGTAGTCTAGCCCCAAACGTTCCAAGGAGCGATAAAAAGCAGCCTTGGCCCGTTCGTAGCTGGCATCCTGAATCCAGAGTTTGGTTACCACGAACAGCTCTTCCCGCGGGATGCCGCTTTTGCGGATTGCTCGGCCCACCGCTTCCTCGTTCCCATAGGCTGCGGCTGTGTCCACCAGGCGGTAACCCACCTCTAGCGCGTGGGCCACCGCCCGTTCGCATGCCTCGAGGTCTGTTATCTGAAAGGTCCCGAAGCCCAGGAGGGGCATCTCCACCCCGTTGTTCAGAATTACGCTTTGCATCTCGCCTCCTTCTAGGGTTCCAAGAGAACCTTAATGGCCCGCCGTTCGTCCATGGCTCGGTAGCCCTCGGCCACCTGCTCCAAAGGCAGCCTGAGGTCAAACACCCGGCCTGGCTCCATCCGGCCCTCCAGCACGTCGGGCAGAAGCTCCGGCATGTAAGCCCGGGTGGGCGCTGGTCCGCCGGCTACAATCACGTTTTTGTAAAAGGTGGTCGTTGCGGGAATACCTGCATGATGCGGGACACCTACGCGTCCAATAGCTCCCCCTGGCCGAGCGATTTGAACGGCCATGTCCACCGCTTCCTCGGTTCCCACGCACTCCAGCACCGAGTGGACCCCGAAGCCTGTAAGTTCTCGCACGCGCTCAACAGCGGCTTCACCGCGCTCCATGACCACATCGGTGGTCCCAAAGATTCTCCCCAGCTCGAGGCGGTCAGGATGGTGCCCCAGCAGGATTATTCGTTCAGCGCCAAGGCGCCGTGCTGCCAGCACGCCGCAAAGCCCCACCGCACCGTCGCCGATTACCGCCACCACCTTCCCAGGCTCAACCCGAGCGGTCACCGCGGCGTGATGACCCGTGCCCATAACGTCCGTGAGGGTAAGGAGGTGCGGGAGGAGGGCCCGGCCGCTCTCCCGCGCAGGGACCTTGTAAAGTGTGCCGTCGGCGAAGGGCACGCGCACGGCTTCAGCTTGGGCCCCGCCTATTCCCGGAGCGCCGAAGAATTGCAGATGCGCACAGGCGGTGGTCAACCCTTCTCGGCAAAACTCGCAGTTGCCGTCGGATATGGCGAAGGGCATGAGCACCACATCTCCAGGCTTGAGGGTGCGTACTTCGGAGCCCACTTCCTCCACCACGCCCACAGCCTCATGCCCCATGGGTCGCCCACCTTCTGGGATGGCGTCAAATCCCCGATAGGGCCAAAGGTCCGAGCCGCAGATGCAGGAGACCAGAACCCGGATGATGGCATCCGTGGGTTCCTGAATCACGGGGTCAGGCACACTTTCCAGCTGCACGACTTTAGGCCCATACATCACTGTTGCACGCATATCCACCTCACTCATTTCAGGATGGCAGTTCGTTTCTTGGCTATGTTGTCCAATCCTCCGCACTTTCTGCCTGATCCTCCGAGCTTGGCTAAAATAGGGTGGTGCCGATGGGTAGCAAGACCGAGCTGGATGGCCTAGCGGAAATGCTTTTTCGCTATGCCCCGGAAGATGGCAATTTCCCCTTGCCCTTCCCTGGGGCCTACGTGTACCGGAATTCCAGGAGTGAATCCGAGGTCCGGCCAGCCTTGTACGAGCCTGCGGTCTGTTTGGTGGCCCAAGGGGCCAAGGCAGTCTTTTACGGCCAGGAGGTGGTGCGCTACGACCCGGCCCACGTCCTCATCAGCACGTTGGATCTGCCCCTCAGAGCCCAGGTCCTCGAGGCCTCCCCCAAGCGGCCATTCCTCTGCTTGAAGCTCGTTCTGGACCCTTCAGACGTGACAGAACTGGCGGCCAAGGTTTACCCAGAGGGGCTTCCTCCAGGTGAGGACCGCCCGATCTTTGTGGGAAAGACCACCCCCGCCCTTCTAGACGTAGCCTGGCGCTTTCTAAAGGCGCTGGAGGATCCGGGGGAACGCAAGCTCCTGGCTCCGCTCTACTTGCGGGAATTCCTCATCCGCCTGTTGCGGGAAAGCCCCACTCTAGCCCGGCTCAGCCTCCTGGATCCCCAGCTACGCCGTATTGCCCGGGCCATAAACCACATTCGGGCCCACTTCCGCGAGCCTTTGGATGTGCGGGCCTTAGCCCAACTCGCCCATATGGGCGAAAGTGCCTTTTACAAGCACTTCAGGCGGCTAACCTCTCTGACCCCTTTGCAATACCAGAAAGCTCTGCGCCTACAAGAAGCGCGGAGGCTTCTTTTGGATGGGCTTTCTGTGACGCAGGTGGCGCAGGACGTGGGCTACGCTAGCCCATCCCAGTTCATCCGAGAGTATCGCCGCTTCTTTGGTGCGCCTCCTTCTAAGGATACCGCAAGGCTGCGGGAAAAAAGCGAGCTGTTTTTCCCGCAGGCCGGATGAACGGTGCGGCTAGGGTGGGTTTAGCCGCCCACGCTTTCCTTTTGCCGCTCGGCCAGGTAGAGCCAGGTCTCGAGCACGCTATCGGGGTTGAGCGAGATGCTCTCAATGCCCTGCTGCACCAGCCACAGCGCGAACTCGGGGTGGTCGGAGGGGCCCTGGCCGCAGATGCCGATGTACTTGCCCATCTTCTTGGCCGCCCCTATGGCGCGGGAGAGCAGGAACTTCACCGCCTCATCCTGCTCGTCGAAGAGGTCGGCCACCAGGCCCGAGTCGCGGTCGAGGGCCAGGGTGAGCTGGGTGAGGTCGTTGGAGCCGATGGAGAAGCCATCAAAAAGCTCCAGGAACTGCTCAGCCAGGATGGCGTTGGAGGGCACCTCGCACATCATGATGAGCTTGAGGCCGTCCTTGCCGCGCTCGAGGCCGTTCTTCTTCAGAATCTCTATCACCGCTTGGGCCTCGCCCACCGTGCGCACGAAGGGCACCATCACCCAGACGTTTTTGAGGCCCTTCTCCCGCACCTCGCGGATGGCGGCGCACTCCAGGGCAAAGGCCTCGGCGAACTCCGGGCTGCGGTAGCGCGAGGCCCCGCGGAGGCCGATCATGGGGTTTTCCTCCTGGGGCTCGTAGCGGCTGCCCCCCAGCAGGTGGGCGTACTCGTTGGACTTAAAGTCCGAAAGCCGCACGATGACCGGGTGGGGGGCGAAGGCCGCAGCAATCATGCCGATGCCCTCGGCCAGCTTCTCGCGGTAGAAGGCCACCGGGCTCTCGTAGCCGGCGGTGCGGCGGGCGATTTCCTGCTTGAGGTCTTCGGGCAGCCGGTCAAACTCCAGCAGGGCCTTGGGGTGGACACCGATGGTGTTGTTGATGATGAACTCGAGCCTCGCCAACCCCACCCCGGCGTTGGGTAGATTGGCGAAGCTGAAGGCCCGCTCGGGGCTGGCCACGTTCATCATGATCTTGGTGGGGATTTCGGGCATCTTGTCGAGCTCAATCCGCCGCACCTCAAACCGGGGGGTGCCCGCGTAGACCCGGCCCACGTCCCCCTCGGCGCAGGAGACCGTGACCATTTGGCCGTCCTGGAGCACCTCGGTGGCCCCGGCGGCCCCCACCACCGCCGGGATGCCCAGCTCCCGGGCCACAATGGCCGCGTGGCAGGTGCGCCCGCCCCGGTTGGTCACGATGGCCGCGGCCCGCTTCATCACCGGTTCCCAGTCGGGGTCGGTCATGTCGGCCACCAGCACGTCGCCGGGCTCCACCTTGTGCATCTCCCGGGGGTGATGGACGACCCGCACCTTGCCCGCGCCGATGCGCTGCCCCACCGCCCGGCCCATCACCAGCACCTCCCCCCGCTCCTTCATCAAGAAGCGCTCAATGACCCGGTTGGTGCGGCTTTGCACCGTCTCGGGGCGGGCCTGCAGGATGTAAATCTGGCCGTCTTGGCCGTCCTTAGCCCATTCAATGTCCATCGGGCGGCCGTAGTGCTGCTCAATGAGGAGGGCCTGGCGGGCCAGCTCCAGCACCTCCGCGTCGGAGAGGGCGAAGCGGCCCCGCTCCTCGGGGGTGGTGGGTACCGCCACCACCCCTTGGCCGCCCTCGGCGTAGACCATCTTCTGCAGCTTGCTGCCCAGGGTGCGCTGCAGGATGGTGTTGCGGCCCTCGAGCAGGCCTGGCTTGTAGACGTAGAACTCGTCCGGGTTCACCGCCCCTTGCACCAGCAGCTCACCCAGGCCGTAGGTGGCGGTGATGAAGACCACCTCGCGGAAGCCCGACTCGGTGTCCAGGGTAAAGGCCACACCGCTTGCGCCCAGGTCGCTGCGCACCATGCGCTGCACCCCTGCCGAGAGCGCCACCTCCTCGTGGGCGAAGCCGTGGTGCACGCGGTAGGCGATGGCCCGGTCGTTGTAGAGCGAGGCAAAGACCTTTTTGATGTGCAAAAGCACACTTTCGATGCCCTTTACGTTCAGGAAGGTTTCTTGTTGCCCCGCGAAGCTGGCCTCGGGCAGGTCTTCGGCGGTGGCGCTGGAGCGCACCGCAACAGAAAGCCCGCCCTTGGAGGCGGACTCGAGGCGGATATAGGCGTCTACGATGGCTACCTCTAGGGCCCGGGGTAGCTCGGCCTGCTCCACCCAGCCCCGTATCTCGGCCCCGACCCGGGCCAGCTCGGCCACGTCGTCCACGTTCAGGTTCTTTAGGGCCTGGTTGATGCGCTCTTCCAGCCGGTTGTGCTTTAGGAAGTCGCGGAAGGCCTCGGCAGTGGTGGCAAACCCCCCTGGCACCCGCACCCCGGCCTGGGAGAGGTGGGCCATCATCTCGCCCAAAGAGGCGTTCTTGCCCCCGACCTGTTCCAGGTCTTTCATGCCCAGGGTTTCAAACCAGCGAATGTAGGCCATAGCACACCTCGGTATTCCTGTATGGTAGACGGGGGGAAGGGGCGGGGGG
>NZ_QWKZ01000045.1 GCF_003574085.1 Meiothermus luteus
CCCTCCCCGCCCGCCCAGTCCACCGGCTAAGCTTCCGCGCCCCGAACCCGGTGAGCGAGGCCCGCTGGGTCCTCCAGGCCATCAAGCGCGACCTGGCCCAGGGCCTCCCACCGCTGGTGCTGGCCATCGTGGCCCCCGAGCCCCGCATCCCAACCTTTCTCACCCTGGCCGACGAGTACGGGCTGCCCCTGGTCAACCAGCTTCCTCTCACCACCGCCGACACCCCTGAAGGACGGCTTCTGCTGGCGCTTTTAGAGCTTCCCGACTACCCCACCCCAAGCCGCCTGCTGGCCCTACCCGAGCTCGCGCCGCTGGGGCGGGCAGCCCTGGAGCGAGGGCTGGTGGGCCTGGAGGCCATCACCCGGCTGGCTGAGGAGCTTGGCATGGGCGTGGTCTGGAAGACCTGGCTGTCCCGGCTGCGCGCCCCAGGCGAGGAGGGGCTAAGCACCACCGAAAACCCGCCCTCCCCCCTGGCCTGGGCCAAGGAGCTGTTGGACGCCTTGCCCGAGGTGCGGCAAAGCCCTTCCCGGGAGCGCCTGATGGAGCGGGCCCGGGAGGCCCACCGAATCGCCTGGGGACCCCACTTCCGCCAGTGGTGGGCGGCCTTGCTGTCGGAAACCTACGAGCCGCGCCGCCCCAACGGAGGGGTGGCTCTGCTCACCCCCAACCTGGCCTCGGGGCAGCGCTTCCGCAAGGTCTACCTCACCTACGCGGTGGAGGGAACCTATGGAGCCGGGGAGGCGGAGGACTACTTCGTCCCCGAAGAGCTGCGGGTGGGCCTCGCGGAGGCCCTGCGACAGGCCGGAGGCCTACTGCCTCGGCGCTTTATGGGACGCGACAGACTGCTCCTAGAGGAGCTTAGGACCCGGGCCGAGGAGCTGGTGGTCACCTACCCCGAGGCCGACCAGGAGGGGCCTCTGGAACGCGACCCGGTCTTGGTGGGCCCTAGCCCGGCCCCCCTGCCTCCTCTCCCAGCGGCCAGTCCCCTCGAGGTGACCCCTCCCCAGCCCTACCGGCCGGGGTTGGGAACAGTGCCCCTGACCTCCCCCACGGTAGAGGAGCTGCGCCGCTATGAGGAGTGTTCCATGCGCTACTGGGCTGATCGGTTCGCCGAGGCCCCCAAACCGGAGTGGTGGCAGCTTTGGTTGGGGGAGCTGCGCGACTTAGGGAGCCTGGTCCCGGCCCGGCTCGAGGCCCTAGCCCAGCGGTTTCCCCAGGCCGAGGGCTGGATGCGCCGCCACTACCCCTTGCTGAAGGAGCTGAGGCTGGGCTTTTGCCTAGAGAACGCGGGACTGCGGGTTCGACTGGACGGCATACTGCGCAAGGGCCCTGAGGCCCAGATATACCGCTTCGTGGCCCCCAACACCCCGCCCCAGAAAGCCCAAGAAGAGGTGCAAAGGCGCTGGGCTGAGCGCTGGGCAGCAGCGTACCTTCTCACCCATCCCAAGCAGATTCAGCGGGTGTCGCTGTGGGCCTGGCCGGTGCTGGGGGAGCCGGTTCTAGTCTATGGAAAGCCCATAGAGGAGCCTTGGCGGTCGCTCAAGCGGCTGCAGGACAAAGTCCAGGAGGTAAGGGCGCGCTACCTGGCCGGGGAGGTGAGGCCCAACCCCGGCTTCCGCTGCCGCAGTTGCCCGGTTAAGGACGTCTGCCGCGAGGGCAGCTTGGGCTAAGCACCCTTCCGAAAGCGAGACAGGATTTGTCACCCTAGGGGCCCAAGCTGGGCCCCGTGAGGGCTTTTCTCCTGCTCCTGCTGCTGGTGCTTTCCCTGGGAGACCCGCAGGTCCCCTCTTCCGGCCCGCTTGCCGATGAACCCAAGTGCTGCTTGAACGGCTAAGGAGGGGATTCAGCCTAACCCGCACTCAAGCGTCGTTATGATGGAAAGGTGCGCAAGCATGACCTGAGCCACCTCCAAAGCAGCCTGCTGGCCCTTTTGGAGTCACATCCAGACAAGGTGGTTCCGGTTCTAAAGCGCTGGGTCAGCGAGGCCGACGGCTACGTGGCCTCCCAGCGGCTGGTCGGAGAGGTTTTCTCCCTTCTCCCCGAGACCTTCCTGCAGCAAAACCCCGCCGCGCTGGGGCCGTACGCAAAGGCCCTGAGCAACGCACGTATGCACGAGGCGCTGCTCGAGCTGACCGAGGGGCTGCCCCCCCAGGCGGAGCACGCCGAGGCCTTGCTCTACCGGGCCTGGGCCCTGAACCGGGCCCAGCGTAGCCAAGAGGCCCTGGAGCTGCTGGAGCGCATTGAGGGGCTGATCGAACCGGAAAGCCAAGGACAGCGGCTGCGGTTTTTGGCTGAGGCCATGGCGCGGCTCAACCAGCCAGGCTGGCAGGAGGTCTACGCCCAGGCCAGCCGGTGCCTTAGGGGACCCGATCTGGGCAGATGCCTTCACGACTGGGGGTACTACCTTCACCGGCTGGGCCAGACCGCCAATGCCCGCAGCCTGTGGGCCGAAGCGCTGGCCTACCTCTCTCACGACGCCTACTACCAGGCCTGGCTCCACCACAACCTGGGCATCACCGCGCTGCACAGCCACCCCGAGGAGGCTGAGTACCACCTGCTCCAGGCCGCAGAGATTAGCAAAAAGAAGGAGGCCGCGAACTTCCGGGCTCGAGCCCTGTGCGGCCTGGCCGCGGTGCGGCGGAGCCTAGGGGAGTGGGAGCGGGCCCTAAAAAGCTACCAGGCCGCAGTCCAGGCCGCCAGCGAGCCCGATGACCTGCGGGTGGCCTACCAGGGCATTGGCCTTACCCTGCGCCTGATGGGCAAACCCGCCGAAGCTCTGGCCTACCTCTGGCAGGCCCACGCCGCCGAACCCCTAGATGAGGTCTACGTGGACATCGCCATCACCAATCTGATGCTGGACAACCCAAGCGCGGCCGAGGTCGCCTTGGGCCAGGCCCAGCAGATAAGCTCCCGCGCAGCGATGAAGGCCCTGCTGGTTCGGGCTGAGCTGGCCCGCAGGAAGGGACAAGCCCAGGCCCTAGACACCCTCCTGAAGCAGATAGGCTGGTCGCAGCCCTGGCTGCTGGAGGAACAGACCTGCCTGCCGGCCTTGTTCGCCGAGGCCAGGCGGCGCGGCTACCTGGAGGCCTCCAGACCAAAAAACAGCAACAAGGCCCTCGAGGTAGAGGTGCGGGCCGGCGGCGTGCTGCAGGTCAAGGTCAACGGCCGGGAGATACCCCTGAGCCCCACCAGCCGGGCCGGCGAGGTGCTGGTGCTGCTCCTAGAGCACGGAGGGGAGGCCAGCTTAGACCAGCTCATGGACCAACTCTACCCAGAGGAAATCCACCGCCACAAGGCGCGGCGGGCCATCTGGCCGCACCTCGAGCGCCTCCGCGAAGCCTTGGGGTGGGAGCGAAGCGTTGAGGCCAAAGGCGGTACCTACCGCCTGGACCCCCGGGCCCGCTGGCGCTACGACATGCACGACCCTAGGGTAAGGCGCAAGGGAAAGTTTCTAGAAGGGGTCTTCTCCAACTGGGTGCAGCAGCGCCGGGAGGAGCTCATGCAGGAGGCCTCTGACACATGAGCCTAACTTAGTTAGGTATTCTCAGCCTAACAGCCCCAAAAAAGAAACCTAGACCATCTGTGGACGCTGGGCCGCTAGGTTGAAGATATGCCAAAAGGAGCCAGCCACAGAAAAGCCCAGCGCCTTCTGGAGGCCCGGGACCTGCTCCTGGCCCGCCCCTACACCGCCCAGGAGCTGGCCCAAGCCCTGGGCGTTCACAAGCGAACCGCCCTGCGCTACCTTCTGGAGGATCTGGGGGCTATTGAGGTAGAGCGAAACGGGCGCTCGCCCAAATACCAGCTCCTGCAAAGCCAGGAGCTGAGCCCTGTGGAAGCCCTGGTCACCCACAGCGCCCTGCGCCTCCTCTACCACCACACCCCGGGCTACGAGCCCACCTATTTCTCCGCCCTGAACAAACTGGCCCGCCGGCTGCCCATGCCGGCCCAAGAACTGGCCTTAAAGAGCACCCGTGACCTGCAGCACCGCAGCCTGGCCTACCAGGACCAGGGGCTAGCCATGGCCACGGTGGCCGAGGCCTGGTTTCGCCGGCAGCTCCTCGAGTTTGACTACCTAAAGCCCGGGGGCTCCGGCCGACCGCGCAAAAACCTGTTGGAGGTCTACTTTCTGGAGGTTTCCCGCACCAACCTGGGGATGTACGTGATCGGCTACGAGCGCGGCTACCACAAGGCCCTGCGGACCTACAAGCTGAGCCGGATGCGGCGGGTGCGGCTGGTGGGGGAACCCGGCGCGTACAACATTCCCAGCGACTTTGACCCCCGTCAGTACCTGTCCAACGCCTGGGGGGTTATCGGCAGCAGCGGAGGGCCCCCCGTGGAGGTGCGGCTGCTCTTCCGGCCCGAGGCCGCCTACCGGATTGAGGAGGGCGGCTATCCCAACCTGCAGATCACCCGCAAGCGCCCTGATGGCAGCCTGGAGGTTTCCATCACCGCAGGCACCGACAACGACAACTTTCCCCTGGAGCTCCTCTCCTGGGTGCAAAGCTGGGGGGCCCGGGTGGAGGTGCTGGCCCCGGAGCGCCTACGGAAGCGTTGGCTCGAGGAGGCAAAGCAGATCGCGGCGATGCACGACAATTTCTGACATCCTTAGGAGGAAGGCTAGAATGGTGTTGTCCGAGAGGGCTAAAGCGCTGTGGGCCAAGAGCGACCGGGATAAGGACCAGGGCCGGTGGCACCCGCTCATCGCCCACCTGCTGGATGTGGCCGCCTGTGCCGAAGCCATTCTGGAGCGCGAGCCAAAAAGAACTTTGGAGCTCTACGCCCAAGACCTTGGCCTCCCGCTCGAGCCGGCCAAAGCCTGGGTCTGCGCCCTAGCCGGCCTGCACGACATCGGCAAGGCCAGCCCGGCCTTCCAACAAAAGTGGGAGGCGGGTATGAAGCGGGTTTGGGAAGCAGGATTAACCTGGGCTACTCCCCCAACAGCACCCCCCGACGACCTTCCCCACAGCGTCATCAGCGAGGAAGTGTTGCCAGACCTCCTCGAGGCCAAGGGCTGGAATCCTCGAGCCGCCCGCAACGTCGCAGCTGCCGTAGGGGAGCATCACGGTTTTCGCGCCACACAGGAGAACCTCGACAGCGTGGTCGGCAAGGAGAAAGGTAAAGGAGCCTGGGACAAGGTGCGCGGTGAGCTGTTTGAGGCCGTGCTGAACGTGTTGAATGTGGGCGAAGCCCCCAAAGTTCCCCTCTACGGCGGTGCGGCCTTCCAGCGCCTGGCGGGCCTCACCAGCTTTGCCGACTGGATCGGCTCGAGCCTCGACTTCCACCCGCTCGGCGACGACTTGGGCGAGTATTACCAAAAGGCCAAAGCGCGGGCCGCGCAAAAGCTCGACAGCCTGGGTTGGTTCAGGCGGGAGCCCCTGATGCCCGAGCCGCAAAGCTTAGAAGCGGTGTTCGCCTACCTGGGTAGACCCGAAGAGCCGTTCCGGGCCCGCCCGCTGCAAGCCGCGCTCGAGCGCTTGCTGGAGGAAATAAGCGCCCCGGCTTTGTTCCTGGTCGAGGCCCCGATGGGCGAGGGCAAGACCGAGGCCGCGCTCTACGCCCACCTGCGGCTGCAGGCGGTCAACGGACACCGGGGGATGTACGTCGCCTTGCCCACCCAGGCCACCGGCAACCTGATGTTTGAGCGGGTCAAGGCGTTCTTAGACCGCTACGGAAAATCCCGCCGGCTCGACCTGCAACTCCTGCACGGGGCCAGCGAGCTTGTGGAGGCGTACCAAAAGATACGGGTGCGCCCCAACCTGCCCGACGAGGGGGAGGAAGGCGTGGAGGCCCAGGTCTGGTTTTCCCACCGCAAGCGGGGCCTGCTCTCGGAATACGCGGTCGGGACGGTGGACCAGGCGCTTTTGAGCATCCTGCCCACCAAGCACCACTTCGTGCGGTTGTGGGGGTTGGGGAACCGGGTGGTGGTGCTGGACGAGGTTCACGCCTACGACACCTACACCAGCGGCCTGATCGAGACCCTGGTGCGCTGGCTCTGGGCTTTGGGCTCGTCGGTGGTGTTGATGAGCGCAACGCTGCCCAAGGCCAAGCGGGAAGCTTTGCTCAGGGCGTTCGGGGCAGGTGAGATACCCGAAGCGGAAGAAAAACCCTACCCGCGCATTACCCGCGTCGTCATGGGCGACGCTAAACCCGCCGTGGAAACCTTTGAGGCGAGGGAACAGCCCACGCTGGCGCTAAGGGCCTTGTCGCTTGACCTAAAGGCCATCGCCGAGAAAGCGCTCGAGCAGGCCAGGCAAGGTGGCTGCGTAGCCTGCATCGTCAACACTGTGCAGCGGGCGCAGGAGTTGTACCAGGCGCTGGCGAGCAACCCGGATGGGATAGAGGTAAGCCCCGACGCCTCGAGGGGATGCGGGTTTTCCGGCTCCCCGCTGGCGAGCAACCCGGATGGGATAGAGGTAAGCCTGTTCCACGCCCGCTACCCGCTCGAGGAGCGCCTAGCGCGCGAGCGGGCGGTCATCGCTAGGTTTGGCAAGGAAGGCCGGCGCCCCCCAAAGGCCATCCTGGTTGCCACCCAGGTGGTCGAGCAATCCCTCGACCTCGACTTCGATGTGATGTTCACCGACTTAGCCCCCATCGACCTGGTGCTCCAGCGGGCCGGGCGGCTGCATCGCCATCGGGGGCGGGAGCGGGGACAGCACACCCAGCCGGTGCTGTGGGTGGCGGGCTTGGAGGCCGAGGGTGTGCCGGACTTTGGAACCGCCGAGCGCGTCTACGAGCGCTACGTTCTGCTGCGGAGCTGGCTCGCGCTGCGAAGCCGCACCCAGATCAAACTTCCGGACGAGATTGACCGCCTGGTGCAGGAGGTGTACAGCGAACCGCCGCCCCAGGGGCTTTCGGAGGCCTGGAGGGAGGCCCTCGAGCAGGCCCAGGCCCGCATGGATAAAAAGGACTCCACAGACCGGGATGAGGCGTTTTACGCCGCCTTCGGGCAACCTGAAGAGACCGATTGGCTCGAGCCCCAGACCTTCCCCAAACTCCCCGACGACGAACCCAACCCCGACGACGACCCCAGCCTGCTCCACACCCGCAAGGGCAGCCCCAGCGCCACGGTGGTGCTGCTGCACAAGGTGGGCGGTCGGCTCTGTCTGGACCCCTGCAGGAAGGACGTGGTGAGCCTCGCCAGCAAGCTCGAGCTTTCCGAAGCCAAGCGGCTCTTCGCTCGCTCGGTCAAGCTGAGCCGAGGCGAGCTGGTGAAAAACGACTTTGCGGCGCTGAGGGCGCACCGGAAGGCCCACGGCCTGCCCGCCAAGCCCTGGAGCGAAACCCCGCTGCTGGCCCAAGCCCATCCGGTGGTGCTCGAGAAGGGCCGCGCCGTGCTGGGGGAACTCGAGCTAGAACTCCACCCCGAGCTAGGGGTGGTTTACAGGAGGTGAGCTTTGCCCACGTTCAACCTGATAACCCAACCCTGGATTCCCGTGCGAGAGGGAAGTGCGCTGAGGCTCGTCGGCCTGGAAGAAGCCCTGCTGAATGCCCGGCGCTTCAGGCGCATCGAAGACCCCAGCCCCCTCGTGACCGCCGCGCTACACCGGTTGCTGCTGGCGATTTTGCACCGGGCGCTAGAGGGCCCACAGGACGCCTACGAGGCGGCGGGGTGGTTCAGCAACGGCTTTGACGCCAAGAAGATACGGGACTATCTGGCCAAACACCACGACCGCTTTGACCTCTTCCACCCCAATGAGCCCTTCTACCAGGTGCCCGACTTCACCCTCGAGCGCTCCCGCCGCTCCTGGACGGTGCTGGCCCCCGAACTCAACTCCGACAACAACAAGGTGCTCTTCGACCACACCGTCACCTCAAGGCCCCGCCCCCTCCACCCCGCCGAGGCCGCCCGCTTGCTGGTGGCCAACCAGACCTTTGCGCTCTCCGCGGGCAAAAGCGTGCTCTGCCACACCGCCACTGCCCCCGTGGCAACGGCAGCGCTGGTCATCGTGCTGGGCGAGAGTCTGCACGAGACGCTGTGCTTGAACCTAGTAGGCTACCCCAAAAGCGAGTACGCGCGCGATTTCGCCATCTGGGAGCAAGCGCCCTTGCAGGTGGCCGACCTAGCCAACTGCGAGGCTGCCAAAGCCACCCCCAAGGGCATCGTCCATCGCTACACCTGGCTCTCGCGCGCAGTGCGCCTGAACCCCGAAACCGAAAATGGCGAAACGGTGGTGCGCTGGATCGCCTACGCCTCGGGGGTTCGCTACGAGGAAGCCGCGGTGCGCCCCGACCCCATGGTGGCTTTCCGCCCCGACCCCAAAGACCCCGCCAAGCTGTATACGCTGGCTTTCCGCGAGGGGCGAGCACTCTGGCGGGACTTCGCCTCGCTCTTGCCCCGGCCCGGCTCCGAGCACAGCCTGGGGGTGGTAGAACACGCTCGGAATGTATACAGGGCGCTGGGAGCCCGGCTTAGAGGGCGAGGCATTCCGGTGATGGCCGCGGGCCAGGCCAACGACAAACAGGCCAAGGCCAAGATTAAGCTATGGCGGGGCGAGGTCTACCGGCTGCCCGAGGCCATCCTGAGCGATAAAGACATCTGGCGGTTTGTGGAGGAGAACCTCGAGCGGGCCGAAGAAATGGGAAGGGCATTGGATAGGGCAGCGTTTGCCCTGGCCAAAGAGCTCCTGAGCCTGGGGGGTCGGCAACCCAGCAAGGAAGACGTGAACAACCTGGTTCAGAGTTTTCCTCACCAAATCGCCTACTGGTCGGCGCTCGAGGCGCAGTTTGCCGCCTGGATTGAGGGGCTGGGCCTGGACTTTGAGCAGCACCAATCCCACCTCGAGAAGCGCTGGCAAGAGGTGCTCGAGCGCGAAGCCCTGCGGGCATGGAGGCTCACCGTTTTGGCCGTAGGGGACGATGCCCGGGCGCTGCGGGCCGTCCACAAGAGCGAGGGGGTCTTGCTGGGCCACATCCACAAACAAAAGGAGGTAACGGGTGCAAGCAAGTAGTAGAGAACAGGCTTTTATGCAGTACCTGCGCCGACGCAGCGAACCCGCCGACCTGGCAAAGCTACGCCGCGCTTTAGGTGACCCGGGCCAGGAGGTAATTCCGGTGGTTGAGGGGTTCCTGGGGCGCATCCAGGACGAGCGCGAAGACCGCTGGGAGCGGACTTGCTACTACCTGGTGGCGGGTTTGTGGGCGCTTACGGTGTCCTCATCGGAGCTAGAACAGCTCCGCCGGCAGCCCGAAGAGGAACCGGAGACTGGGCAAGCCGAAAAGAAGCCGGTGGGGGCAGGCTACCGCCGGACGCTGGGCCACGCCATCGCCCAGCTCTACCTGGCCCGCGATCAACCTAAGAGCCTCGAGCAGCGCTTTATCGCCCTGCTGGATGCCGATGAGGAGCAGCTACCTTACCGAATCCGGCAGATGGTGCAGCTACTCAAGAGCGAGGAGGGTATCCGCATCTACTGGTCGGAGCTCTTGCGCGACCTGCTGGCCTGGAACTCCGAGCGCAAGCCGGTGCAGCAGAAGTGGGCCAGGGCTTTCTACCGCACCTTAGCAAAAGAAGCAGAAGGAGAGGAAGAATGAACGCCGAAACCCAAGAAAAAGCCACCCCCACCCCCAAGAAGCCAGTTCTCTGGTTGGTATTGTTTGCCGGACTGCTATTGCTGCTGCTGGCCTACACCTGGTTTTCGCCGTACCTGACCCTTAGAGGCATCCAGCAGGCCATCCAGAGCAACAACCCCTCGGCCCTCGAGCGCTACATTGACTTTCCCCGGGTGCGCGAAAGCCTCAAAGCCGACCTAAACCGCATACTGGTAGAACAAGCCAGCCAAGACCAGACAGGCTTTGGGGCGCTAGGCCTGCTGCTTGTGGCTCCGCTAGTGGACCAGATGGTGAACGTATTTGTCACCCCCGAAGGTCTGGCCAGCATCGGCACCAGCCAGGAACCGCAGCAGAGCGACCTCGAGGCCGTTCGTGACTGGCGCCTCAAGCGACAGGGCTTTTCCCAGGCCTTGCTGCACCACAAAGACAACCCCGATGAGGGGCTTCTGATGGAACGACGGGGCCTGGGCTGGAAGGTAGTGCGGCTACAGATTAAGACCCTTCCCCAATAGGAGGAAATGCATGAAACACCTGCTCGAGATCCACATCCTACAAAACTTCGCTCCTTCCAACCTCAACCGCGACGACACCGGCAGCCCCAAGGACGCCATTTTTGGTGGCTACCGCCGCGGGCGCATCAGCAGCCAGTGCCTCAAGCGGGCCGTGCGGGAGTACGTGCGCCACAATCCGGACGGCCTGCCCAAAGAGGCGATGGCTTTGCGCACCAAGCGGTTGGTGCAGGTGTTGGTAGAACAGCTCAAGGAAAAGGGTCGGGACGAGGAGGAAGCCCGGCAGAAGGTGGTGCAGGCCCTAGGTGGGATGGGCCTGAAGGTAAACCCAGAGGGGAAAACCGAGTACCTGCTGTTTTTGGGCGAGCAAGAGGTGGCTCAAATTGCCAACCTCATCCATCAGCACTGGGACAGCCTGGTGGCCCCCCAAGCCGAGGAAGAGGGAGGCAAAAAGAAGGCCAAGGACGCCAAGAAAGCCGCCAGGGAAGCTGTCCCTGACGAGATCAAAAAAGCCTTGGGCAATGTGCTGGATGGGGGCAAGGCCCTGGACGTGGCCCTCTTCGGACGGATGCTCGCCGACCTGCCCGAGAAGAACCAGTACGCCGCCTGCCAGGTGGCCCACGCCATCTCCACCCACGCCATAGAGCGCGAGTTTGACTTCTACACCGCCGTGGACGACCTCAAGCCCGACGACAACGCCGGGGCCGATATGATCGGCACGGTGGAGTTCAACTCGGCCTGCTACTACCGCTACGCCGCGATTGACCTCGAGAAGCTCCGCCAGAATCTTCAGGGCGACACCGAGTTAATGTTCAAGGGCCTCGAGGCCTTCCTCAAGGCCTTTGTCAAGGCCAAGCCCAGCGGCAAGCAGAACTCTTTCGCCGCCCACAACGACCCCGAGTACGTGGCGGTAACGGTGCGCCGGGAGGCCGACCCGCGCAACCTGGCCAACGCTTTTGAGAAGCCGGTGCGCCCCAGCCGGGAGAAAAGCCTCACCGAGGCCTCGGTGGAGCGGCTCGAGGCCAAGTGGCAGAAGCTGGCCGGGTGCTATGGGCAAAACGGGCAGGTCTTCGTCCTGAACCTGACCGACCTCGAGCCCAAGCTGGGCTCACCGGTGAAAAGCCTAGACGAGCTCCTTGAAAAGACCCTGGAAACCATACGCACCAATCTGGGGGTCTAGCCATGCCCACCTTGCTCCTAAGGCTGGCGGGGCCCATGCAGTCGTGGGGTACCCGCAGCCGCTTCGACGAACGCGACACCGACCTGGTGCCCTCCAAGAGCGGGGTTATCGGTCTGCTTTGCGCGGCGATGGGTGTGGATCGCGAAGAGCGCGAGCCCGTTCTCGAGCTGGCCCGCTTGCGGATGGGGGTGCGGGTGGACCAGCCGGGCGTGCTGCGCTACGACTACCAGACCGCCCAGAACGTGATCGCCGCCGATGAGTCCAAGATTCATCCCACCGCCGTTTCAAATCGATACTACCTGGCCGACGCGGTTTTTCTGGTGGGGCTGGAGGGAGAGAACCGGGAGCTATTGGAGCGCGCCCACTGGTCGCTAGGGAATCCAGTCTGGCCGCTCTTTCTGGGCAGAAAAGGCTATGTGCCAAGCCCAGGAGTGTACCTAAAAGATGGCCTGCGCGACGAGCCTCTGCTGGAAGCGCTCCAATACCGCTACCTCGGGCGGGAGTGGCCGAAGGATGAGCAGGGAAAAGACCTCGAGCGTCTGCGCCTGCCCGTGATGCTGGAGAATCGGGAATCAAGTGAGGGCTCGCTGCGCATGGACCAGCCGCTCGGCTCATTTGCCGAGCGCCGCTTTGGAGCGCGCTTCGTGATTCCGGGCTGGGTGGAGGTGAGGCATGTACCTGAGCCGGCTCCAGCTTAACCCGCGCCACAAGCAGGCCCGCACCGACTTGGCCAACCCCTACCAGCTCCACGCCACCCTCTGCTGGGCCTTCGCCGAACCCAACCAAGCCCCACCGCGCTTTTTGTGGCGGGCCGAAGAGGACAAAACCCCAACGGTGCTGGTGCAGAGCATTGAAACGCCGAACTGGGAAAAGCTGCTGCAACGCTTCCCCGGCTACCTCGCCCATCCGCCCGAGCATAAGCCTATTCCCCTCGAGCACCTCCAGCCCGGCCAGGTTCTGCGTTTCCGCCTGCGGGCCAACCCCACCGTCACCCGCAAAGACCCCGAGAACCCCGAGAAGCGCAAGCGCCACGGGCTCAAAAAAGTGGAGGAGCAGCTCGAGTGGCTCCGTCGCCAGGGGCAAAAGGGCGGTTTTGAGGTGCTGGGCGCAATGATAGCCCAAAGCGAGCGGGTGAGGATGCACAAACACACCGAAGGACCGCCCATCGTGCTCCAGTCCGTGCTCTACGAAGGCCATCTCAAAATTACCGACCTGGAAAGGTTCAAAAAAACTTTGGCCAGCGGCATCGGCCACGCCAAGGCCCTGGGCTTTGGCCTTTTGTCCATCGCCAAAGGGTAGGGTATGAAGTACGAAACCCGCAACCTGCAAGAACTCCCTAAGTTCCGCGACGGGCTTTCGTACCTCTACTTGGAACATGGCCGCCTCGAGCAGCAAGACCAGGCGGTAGCCTTCTACACCCAAGAAGGCGTGATTTCTATCCCCGCTGCGGCCCTGGGGGTGCTCCTCCTGGGGCCCGGCACCGCAGTAACCCATGCAGCCATCCGTCAGCTCGCCAACAACGGCTGCTCGGTGTTCTGGGTGGGCGAGGAGATGGTGCGCTTTTACGCCAGCGGCATGGGCGAAACCCGCTCCAGCATCCACCTCATGCGCCAGGTGCAGGCCTGGGCCGACCCCCAGGCCCACCTCGAGGTGGTCAAGCGCATGTATCGTATGCGCTTTCCCGAGGGGCTTCCGCCCGACCTGAGCCTCGAGCAAATCCGGGGCCGCGAGGGCGTGCGGGTGCGCGAGACCTACGCCCGCTGGAGCCGCGAGACTGGCGTGCCCTGGAAGGGCCGCAACTACAACCGGGGTAATTGGGCCGAGGCCGACCCCATCAACCGCGCCCTCTCGGCCGGGGCGGCCTGCCTATATGGTTTGTGCCACGCGGCCATTGTTTCGGCAGGCTACAGCCCGGCCCTGGGCTTCATCCACACCGGCAAGCAGCTTTCCTTCGTGTACGACATTGCCGACCTCTACAAAGCCGAAACGCTCATCCCCACCGCATTTCAGGTGGTCGCTGAGTCGGAACAGGGCGTAGAGCGCCGGGTACGGTACACCTTGCGCGACCAACTCAAGCGGGTCAGGCTGCTGGAGCGAGTTGTAGACGACCTGCACCGCCTATTCAACGGCCTGGAAATCCCCGACCCCTACGCTGCCGACCCCGCGGCTCCGGGCGAGCTTTGGGACCCCGAGGGCAACCTTCCAGGTGGGGTTGCGTATGGCTTGGATGGCGAGGATGAAACCTAGCCATGGTAGTCATCGTGCTTGAAAACGTGCCCAAGCGCCTGCGCGGGGAGCTGAGCCGGTGGATGCTGGAGGTAAGCACGGGCGTCTTCGTGGGCAGTATGACCGCCCTCGTGCGCGACCTTCTGTGGGAGAAGTGCGTGGAGAAAAAGACCGCAGGCCGGGTCTGCATGATGTACCGCACCAACAACGAACAGGGCTTTGAAGTGCGAACCCATGGCGACACCACCCGTGTCCTTGTAGACTTTGATGGTCTAACCCTGGTCGCTGTGAAGAACGCCGAGTGGCAGCGTATCCACGCCAAGCGTAAGAAACCAAAGGCGACCGAGAACCTTGAAAAAGCAAATCCCGAGTCTATCACTCAGGATTCAGACACTTCCGAGGGGGCTAACGGCTGAATTTGCTGTTAGAATCAAGCGTATTCCCCGCACACGCGGGGATGAACCGGACACCCAGATCAAGAGGGGGGAGATTAAGACGTATTCCCCGCACACGCGGGGATGAACCGCCCCCACCCGCATCGGCCAGCCCGCCGCCAGGGTATTCCCCGCACACGCGGGGATGAACCGAACACCAAAACGCCTACACCAACCGCATCCTGTATTCCCCGCACACGCGGGGATGAACCGAACTTGGCGATTCCGGCGAACTTGGAAAAGCAGTATTCCCCGCACACGCGGGGATGAACCGCCGCACCGACCCTGCCTACGCTATTCCACCCCGTATTCCCCGCACACGCGGGGATGAACCGACCAGCACCAGTACCAGCGCGGCGGCCCCCACGTATTCCCCGCACACGCGGGGATGAACCGGTCGGAGAACTCCGTTTTGCGGTTGACGATGACGTATTCCCCGCACACGCGGGGATGAACCATCTTCGAGTATCCGGAGATCCCCGGGCAGACCGTATTCCCCGCACACGCGGGGATGAACCGGACTCCCCTTTGTCCCGGAGCACTGGTCGCGCGTATTCCCCGCACACGCGGGGATGAACCGTCAGAGACCGTCTGGCCGCCGAACAGGGCCAGGTATTCCCCGCACACGCGGGGATGAACCGAAAGCAAGTCAAGGTATCTGCCTACCCGGGGGGTATTCCCCGCACACGCGGGGATGAACCGCCCGCCAGGGCATTGGCCTCCATCAGCAGGGAGTATTCCCCGCACACGCGGGGATGAACCGTCAGGTTGCTCGCCATGCCGTAAAACCCGGTAGTATTCCCCGCACACGCGGGGATGAACCGCCCTCCTCGCTCAGGGGGTGGCCCCACAGTTGGTATTCCCCGCACACGCGGGGATGAACCGGCGGCCTCCTGGATGGCCCCCAGGGTGTAGCGGTATTCCCCGCACACGCGGGGATGAACCGCCATCAAACCCCATCTGCAACGCCAAATGTGGGTATTCCCCGCACACGCGGGGATGAACCGCCCTCGGCGGCAAGTGGAACGCTGAAGGCAAGGTATTCCCCGCACACGCGGGGATGAACCGTCAGCCTTCTCGGGCCAACCGAGCTGGAGTTTGTATTCCCCGCACACGCGGGGATGAACCGATGGGGAAAAATAGCCTCTCTTTGAGACCCATGTATTCCCCGCACACGCGGGGATGAACCGAGCGGGCAAGGGCCTTCAGGGCCACGGCGAACGTATTCCCCGCACACGCGGGGATGAACCGTGGGGAGGGGTCCAAAGGACTCACCCCCACAGGTATTCCCCGCACACGCGGGGATGAACCGGAGCTGTTGGGAATGTTGGGAGTGTGTTGGGAGTATTCCCCGCACACGCGGGGATGAACCGGGGGAACCACTTCTGATGAATCGGGTAAAGTCGTATTCCCCGCACACGCGGGGATGAACCGGGAATATCGGCGACGTCTCGGCCCCCCCCCCGTATTCCCCGCACACGCGGGGATGAACCGACGTAGATACCCCCCAAGCGGCAGGGTGGCCCGTATTCCCCGCACACGCGGGGATGAACCGTTCCGACAGCAAATCAGGCTGCCCCGTCGGCTGTATTCCCCGCACACGCGGGGATGAACCGGTGTATTCGGGTTTTCAGCTACCCTTCCTCGTGTATTCCCCGCACACGCGGGGATGAACCGGCGAATCCGCGGCTCTGGAATATCGCCGCGGAGTATTCCCCGCACACGCGGGGATGAACCGCCCCGACTTCCCTAGCAGGCTAATTGCAGGGTGTATTCCCCGCACACGCGGGGATGAACCGGACCGTCATCAAATCTACGTCTAACTGCTCGGGTATTCCCCGCACACGCGGGGATGAACCGGTCTGGAGACGCCTTTCCTGGTTGACCTTGTTGTATTCCCCGCACACGCGGGGATGAACCGCCACCCTCCAGGAGAACCACCCCATCTCCCAAGTATTCCCCGCACACGCGGGGATGAACCGGTTAGGGTGGGAGAGAAACAGTGGAAGCCCCTGTATTCCCCGCACACGCGGGGATGAACCGGGAGGGGTAAGGATTGGGACGAGGCGGTACTAGTATTCCCCGCACACGCGGGGATGAACCGGGCCGCTACGCTCAAATCAAAGGCTCCCGTCCAGTATTCCCCGCACACGCGGGGATGAACCGTTTTCCGCTTTGCGCGGGAACTCCCCCGCGTCGTATTCCCCGCACACGCGGGGATGAACCGTACGGTTTTGACCCAGAGGACAACCCCGACCTCGTATTCCCCGCACACGCGGGGATGAACCGCGGAACGCCAGCCGGTGCTTTCTGCCAATGGCGTATTCCCCGCACACGCGGGGATGAACCGCGCAGCCCCGGCTAAAGCCGGGGCTTTTTCAGGTATTCCCCGCACACGCGGGGATGAACCGGGGGTCGTGGCGGTCAGGTTGCCTACACTCCCGTATTCCCCGCACACGCGGGGATGAACCGCTGGTAGTTATTTTGAGCGGTCGGTTGCCGGTGTATTCCCCGCACACGCGGGGATGAACCGCGGGGGAACGTCCCCGATGATGAGTGGCGTGTGTATTCCCCGCACACGCGGGGATGAACCGGCCACCGCCATCCAGCGGGAGCGGGGAGTGGCGTATTCCCCGCACACGCGGGGATGAACCGCTCTGAAGGCTAAGCTGGAACGGGCTGAGGCCGTATTCCCCGCACACGCGGGGATGAACCGGGACCGCGCTAGCCGACCCAGCCCAGGTCAAGCGTATTCCCCGCACACGCGGGGATGAACCGCAGGTGGACTGGAGGAATCCCAAAGCCCAGTCCGTATTCCCCGCACACGCGGGGATGAACCGGCTTTGGCCGACCCGCGCAGCACGCCGGCAGAGTATTCCCCGCACACGCGGGGATGAACCGCGAATGAGCGCTTCGCGATTTAGCATGCCTGCGTATTCCCCGCACACGCGGGGATGAACCGCCGCCCACGCTCCCGTCTATGCGCTCATTCGCGTATTCCCCTCCGCATCACCCGCCCTAGGAAAGCCCTAGCCAGAGCATGTTGGCGTTTGGTTAGGGTTGGGATGGTTTACATGAAGAGATTGAGCAGAACCCAGCATAACACCCGGGCTACTCGGGAAACCAAACCGTTAATACTCGTTGGGTCTGCTCTTTTAATCAGGGGTGATGTGTGCAGCCACTGTGCCTACTGCGAGCAAAAGTACGCTTAGGTCGTCACTAAACCCCACCAAAGGGGCTAAATCGGTGACCAAGTCAATCGGCAGAAGAAAGTAAGCCAAGGCCCCCACAATAACTCGTTTAGCCCAGACCGGCGTGGTAGGGCTTTGGAGGACGTAGTAAAGCCAAAGGGCCTTTTCCACCAATTCCTGCCCTGCCCGGCAAGCAAAGCGACGGAGCTTGTCCCAAAAAGCAGCCTCGCTATAAACTTCCCGAGGCTGTATCCTGAAAAACTCGAGCTCTTCTCCCATCTCGCACCCCCAAAACCTGCTGCCTCCTTAGGGCAGCACTCCCTGCGAGTGAAATGTGAGTTGAGCTGCAAGATGTCCGGCCCCAATTTCCGTATTCTAGCAACACGTAGCAAGAAGCGCTCAGCATAGCTCATGCGGAGCCTTCATGATTGTGCCCTTTCGGCTCGAGCCCTAGGCCATCAGTCGGCAACCGATGGTGCGAGCAGGCTCGGTCTAGGGGCAGCGCTGCGAGAAAAGGAGGCCTATGCGAACCAAGCTGCTCGCCTTACTGGCACTTGTTTTAGCCCTTCCCATAGCCCTTGGGCAGGGGCGCACCCTGATTATTGCCCAAGGCACCGACCCCACCACGCTGGATGCCCCCCTAGCCACCGACTCTCCCTCAGCCACTGTGGTCAACCACGTGGTCGAGACCCTCTTTGAGTACACCCCCGACGGCAAAATCCAGCCTCTTTTGGTTGAGCGCTACAGCTTTAGCTCCGACCGCAAGACCCTCACCCTCTACCTACGCAAGGGGATAAAGTTCCACGACGGAACCGACTTCAACGCCGAAGCGGTGAAGTTCAACCTGGAGCGCCTCATCTCCCAGGAGCTGGCCTCAGCCTTCGCCTTCCTGCTCCGGGGACGGGTTACGGCTTTTGAGGTGGTAGACAGCCACACCCTGCGGCTGCGCATGCCTGAGCCGTTCGCGCCGGTGCTGGCCCACCTGACCCACAGCTCCACTGGCATCCAAAGCCCTACCGCCATCCGGCGGCTGGGCGTCGGGTACCGCGACAACCCGGTGGGAACTGGCCCCTACAAGTTTGACCGCTGGCAAAAGGGACAGTTTGTGGAGTTGGTCCGGAACGAAGACTACTGGGGAAGAAAACCAGCCATTGAGCGCCTGCGTTTCCTGGCTGTCCCTGAGGCCGCTACCCGCATGGCTCTGGTAGAGACCGGCCAAGCCCATGTGGCCGTACGGGTACCCCCCCAGGACGTCCAGCGGCTCAACGCCCGGCCGGAGATCGAGGTGGTCACCACCCCCAGCGTGCGCACCATCTTCTTCTACTTCAACCAAAGCAAGAAACCTTTTGACGACATCCGAGTACGCAAGGCCATCAACCACGCCATCAACAAAGAGGAAATCGTGAAGTTCGTACTGGGCGGCTTTGGCCGGGTCTCCGATGCCCCTATCAGCCCAGGCATCTTTGGGTACACCAAGGTCGGCTCTTACGAGTACAACCCCAACCTGGCCCGCCAACTCCTGGCCCAAGCCGGTTACACCGCCCAAAACCCCCTTCGCATCACCATTCACAGCCCCAACGGCCGCTACTTGCAGGACATCCGGGTGACCGAAGCGGTGCAAAGCCAGCTCAGGGCGGTAGGGGTGCAGGCCCAGATTCAGACCTTGGAGTGGGGCGCTTACCTGGCCGCCACCAACCAGCCTCGGGAGCGCAACGAAATTCAGATGGCCATGCTGGGCTGGGGTACCGTAACCGGCGATGCCGACTATGGTCTGTATGGCCTTTTCCACAGCTCCCAGCAAGCTCCCAACGGCTTCAACCGGGGCTTCTACGCCAACCCCCGCCTAGACCGCGTTCTAGAGCAGGCCCGGGTCGCCACCAACCCCCAGGCCCGCCAACAGCTCTACCGCACCGCCATGCAGATCATCTACAATGACGTACCCTGGGTCTTCCTGCACTCTGAGCAACAGGTCACGGCCATCCGCCGCGAGGTGCAGGGCTTTGTGGTACACCCCACCGAGCGCCTAATTGCCAGCGGAGCCAGCTTCCGAACTTCAGCCGAACGCTAAGCCAAAGCCCAACCCCGCCACGGGCGTGGCGGGGTTTTTCATACGCCTTGCAACCGGGTTAGGATGGCCCTCAGAACCAGATGACCACCTATATCTTCCGTCGTCTCCTGACCGTAATTCCTACCCTCTTGGGGGTCTTGCTTGCTGTGTTCCTGATGGTGCGGCTGGCCCCAGGCGACCCCGCCCAGCTCTTGGCTGGTGAGTTTGCCACCCCTGAGGCCCTGGCCGAGATACGCAAGCGCTTTGGTCTAGACCAGGCCTGGCACGTGCAGCTTGGGCTTTACCTGGCCAACGTGGTCCAGGGCGACCTGGGGGAATCGGTGCGGACCCGCAAGCCTGTGAGCTACGAGCTGGCCACCTATTTTCCCAACACCCTAAGGCTCACCCTAGGGGCCATGCTGGTCGCCCTGCTGGTGGGCATTCCGGCTGGAATCATCGCAGCCCTCCGGCCCGGCACCATCTTTGACCTTCTGGCCATGCTGGGGGCGCTCATCGGGGTTTCCATGCCGGTCTTTTGGTTCGGTCTGATGGCCATCCTCATCTTCGCTGTGGGGTTGGGTTGGTTCCCGGTGGCCGGTACCGGAAGCCTCTGGCACCTAGTGCTGCCCGCCATTACCCTGAGCACCGGCACCACCGCCATCCTAGCCCGGATGACCCGAAGCGCAATGCTCGAGGTACTCTCCCAGGATTACATCCGCACCGCCCGGGCCAAGGGGCTGCCCGGACGGGTGGTGGTCTTCAAGCACGCCCTGCGCAACGCCCTAATCCCCGTGGTCACGGTGGCTGGGCTGCAGTTCGGTACCCTGCTGGAAGGCGCGGTCATCACTGAAACGGTCTTTGCCTGGCCCGGGATTGGGCAGCTTTTGGTGGGCTCCATCCTGGCCCGCGACTATCCGGTGGTACAGGGCGCGGTGCTGTTGATTGCGGTGGCCTTCATCCTCATCAACCTGGTGGTTGACCTACTCTACGGCGCCATAGACCCACGGATTCGCTATGAGTGAGCGCAATTCCTCCCAGCAAACCGCCCCTCGCTGGCGACGGCGGCTTTTAAGAAACCCCTTGGCCATCGCCGGATTTGCCTTTATTGGCCTATTCGTTTTGGTTGCGGCTTTCGCTCCCTTCATCGCCCCTTACAGCCCGGTGGAGCAAAACCTAAGGGGCACCTATGTCCCCCCCATGCGAATAGAGTTCAGGGGGCCAGAAGGCCAGCCGGGCCTCTGGGTGCGGGAGGTAAGCCGCACCCCTTTAGGCCAGCTCGAGGTGGGCGAGGAGCTCTACCCGCTTCGGTTCTTCGTGCGTGGGGAGCCCTGGAGCTGGTGGGGCGGGCTGCTCAAAAGCGACCTTCACCTCTTCGGGGTGGACGGCCCGGTCAAGTTCTACCTGCTGGGGGCCGACGAGCAAGGGCGGGACATCCTGAGCCGGCTGTGCTACGGGGCCTGGATATCCCTCTCCATCGGGCTCATCGCCGTGGCCATTGGTCTGGCGGTTGGGGTGCCGGTAGGGCTTCTCTCAGGCTACTACGGGGGCACCTTTGACCTTCTGGCCCAACGGGTGGTGGAGGTCATGCTCTCCTTCCCTGGCATCCTTCTGGCCATCGTGCTGGTAGCCACCTTGGGCACCGGCCTGACCAACGTGATGATCGCGGTGGGCATCGCTGCCATTCCGGTGTACGCCCGGCTGGTGCGGGGCTCGGTGCTCTCGCTGCGCGAGCGGGAGTTCGTGGAGGCCAGCCGAGCCCTTGGCAGCCCAGACGGTCGCCTTCTCTTCCGCCACATCCTGCCCAACGCCCTATCCCCCATCATCGTTCAGTCCAGCCTACAGATGGCGGTGGCCATCCTCTTCGCGGCCGGGCTCGGCTTCCTGGGGTTGGGCGCGCGCCCCCCTGAGCCGGAGTGGGGCTTGATGCTGGCCCGTGGCCGGGAATACCTGGCCACCGCACCCCACGTGGCTACCTTCCCAGGCTTGGCCATTATGTTCGTGGCGCTAGGCTTCAACTTGCTGGGCGACGCGCTGCGGGACGCGCTTGACCCCCGCCGGGGCTAGCCTCCTTTGAGCAAAGCTTCACTCCGCTCCCCCTCCTCTTTCGTTGCCGATAAGATGAGGGTATGAAGCGATGGTGGGCAGTCCTGGCCCTGGGCCTGGTGGCCTGTGTGCCGCAACCCGACGAGCGGGCCTACTGGGTCAGCGAAATCCAGCTCCTCCTTCCCGAAAACACCGAGCGCTGGGCCTACTTCTACGGCGAACCGCAGGTGGTTCTCTTGGGGGAACAAAGCCTGAGCCTGAGCAAAGGCCCCCACCGCTCCCCCCTGGGCCTCCCCGAGGCCCTGCAGGTGAACGGCGAGGCCCTCTACCGCGAAGTCGGCCCAGCCCTGCCCCGCAGCGCTCAGCTAAGCCGGGGTTTTCCCGGTGGGCAGCTCATCTTGAGGGCCCGCCAAAGGGTGCAAAACGCCTGGCTTTTTGATGGAAACTGGTCCCGTCTGGTCGGACCATTCTCAGAAAACAGCGCCCAAAGCGTGGGGGCTCGAGCCGCTCCCCCTCAGTTTGAGCGGCTGAGCCGCCTCGAGGCCGAAGCGCTGCTTGCCGAGCTGCTGGAACGCCGGGGAGGACGCCCAGTGGTGCTCTTTGAGGTGGAGCCGCCCCTGCCGCCCCTGCGCCTCCAGCCCGCCC
>NZ_QWKZ01000046.1 GCF_003574085.1 Meiothermus luteus
GGGTGGGGCCAGGGGAGTGGTGGTCGGTGACCACCACCGAGACCCCGTTCTCCACCAGCTCCTTGAGTTCGGCGTGGTTGGTAATCCCGCAGTCTACGGTGATGAAGAGCTCGCAAGCCTCCAGGTGCTCAGGAACCCGCTCCATCAGGATGCCGTAGCCCTCCTCCAGCCGGTGGGGAATGAAGGGGTGGATGTCGGCGCCCAACCGCCTGAGCCCCTTGATGAGAATGGCCGTGCCGGTGAGCCCATCGGCGTCGTAGTCGCCGTGAACCCGGATGCGTTCACCCCTCTTCAGGGCTGTGATGACCCGCTGGGCGGCCTCCTCGAGGCCCGCCAAGGGCAGGAGCCTAAGCGGCGGGGTGAGGTCCTCTTTCCGTCGGAAGCCCCGGTTCCAAAGCGCCGCTGCGGCCAGTAGGGGAATCTCCAGCTCTTCCACCAAGGGCCGGAGGAGTTCTAGGGGGGGCCAGGGGCGGAACCTCCAGTTCATTGTCCAGATCGGTCGGGAATCACAGGGATTTCCTCAGGATGTTGCTTCCTTAGGGCCTGAAGCTCCTCCCGCATCTGCTTGAGTTCGCGGTTGCGGCGGTAAAGGGCGGTCTGGGCGTTAATCCAGCCAGAGAGCACATAAAGCCCCATGACCAGCAGCCCCAGGCCGAAGGCGATCAGCACAAGAAGGGCTACGTGCACCGGGCCCCAGGGAGTGCCCAGGAGGAGGCCCGGCTCGAGGGCGTACAGCCCACAGACGAAGGCCACCACCCCCAGCACGATGACGAAGGCCAGACTGCTCAGCAGCTTCATACCGGAAGTTTACACCCAGCGCCGGAGCTCAATCCGCCCCTCGTAAAGGGCCTTCCCGATGATGGCCCCCTCCACCCCCAGGGCCTTGAGCCCCTTCAGGTCTTCTTCCCCAGCAATGCCCCCACCGGCGATTAGAAAGCCCGGCCAGGCGGCGCGCACCTGGGCGATGACCGCCAGGTCCAAGCCCTGCAGGGTGCCGTCCCGTCGCACATCGGTGTAGACCAATGTGCGTACCCCCATGGCCCACATCCTCTGGCAAGCTTCCGGCACGCTAAGGGCGGTGGCCTCGGCCCAGCCGGAGACCACCACCGCCAGCCCCCGGGCATCCAGGCTCACCACGACCCGCTCGGGGCCCAGCTTGGCCAGCATCGTTTCCAGCACCTCTGGGGCCTTTACCGCTACGGTGCCTGCCACCACCCGGCTGGCCCCCAGCTCTAGGATTTCCTGCGCCGTTTCCAAGCTGCGCACCCCACCCCCCACCTGGAAGGGGATTGAGACCCTCTCGGCAATGGCCCTCAGCGCCAGGCGGTTTTCCCCCTGGCCGGTGGCCGCGTCCAGGTCTACCAGGTGGAGCATCCGGGCCCCCTGGCCTTGCCAGTGGAGGGCGGCCTCCACCGGATTTTCAAAGTAGACGGTCTTCCGCTCTGGGTCGCCCTCGTACAGCCGGACCGCCCGGCCGGCTTGGATGTCCACAGCAGGAATCACCAGCACCCCGGGATTCTACCATTGGCCGGATGGGGGTCATTTGACAAAGCTACCGTAGGGTGGCATAGACTTCTAACCGCGTTTATGTCCGACCTCCTATCCACCCTTAACCCGGCCCAGCAGGAGGCCGTAAGGCATTTTGAAGGCCCGGCCCTGGTGGTGGCGGGGGCGGGTTCGGGGAAGACGCGCACCGTGGTCCACCGGATTGCCTACCTGATGCGCGAGCGTCGGGTCTACCCTAGCGAGATACTGGCGGTGACCTTTACCAACAAGGCCGCGGGCGAGATGAAGGAGCGGCTAGTGCGGATGGTGGGGCCGCAGGCTAAGGAGCTTTGGGTGGCCACCTTTCACGCTGCTGCGGTGCGGATTCTGCGGGTGTATGGGGAGTATGTGGGGCTCAGACCGGGCTTCGTCATCTACGACGAGGACGACCAAAACGCCCTCTTGAAGGAGGTGCTCAAGGAGCTCGAGCTGGAGGCCAAGCCGGGGCCGTTTAGGGCCATGCTGGACCGCATCAAGAACCGTGGAGAGGGGCTTTCGGCCTTTTTGAAGGAGGCCCCCGACTACATCGGCGGGGTGCCCAAGGAGGTTGCCGCCGAGGTTTACCACAGGTACCAAAAGGCCTTGCGGTCCCAGGGGGCGGTGGACTTCAACGACCTGCTCCTTCTCACCATTGAGCTGTTTGAGGGCCACCCCGAGGTTTTACGCAAGGTGCGGCAGCGGGCCCGCTTCATCCACGTGGACGAGTACCAGGACACCAACCCGGTGCAGTACCGCCTGACCCGGCTGCTGGCTGGAGAGAAGCCCAACCTGATGGTGGTGGGCGACCCCGACCAGAGCATCTACGGCTTCCGGGCTGCGGACATCCAAAACATCCTCCGCTTTACCCAGGACTACCCCGAAGCTCGGGTAATCCGCCTGGAGGAAAACTACCGCTCGAGCCGCCCCATCCTCCAGGTAGCCAACGCGGTCATTGAGAAGAACGCCCTGCGCCTGGAGAAGGTCCTGCGCCCCACCAAAGAGGGGGGCGAGCCCGTTCGGCTTTACCGCGCCCCCAACGCCCGTGAGGAGGCGGCCTTCGTGGCCCGCGAGGTCGTGCGGCTGGGGGGCTACCAGGGGATCGCGGTCCTCTACCGCACCAACGCCCAGTCGCGCCTTTTGGAGGAGCACCTGCGGCGGGCGGGGGTGCCGGTGCGGCTGGTGGGGGCAGTGGGCTTTTTTGAGCGGCGCGAGGTCAAGGACCTGCTGGCCTACGCCCGGGTGGCGGTCAACCCTGCGGATGGGATCAACCTGCGCCGCATCGTCAATACGCCCCCCCGAGGCGTGGGGGCCAGCACGGTGGGCAAACTGGCGGACTACGCCCAGAAGGCCGGAGTAAGCCTTTATGAGGCCTTCTGTTCCGCCCAGCAGGTGCTAAGCCGGCCTCAGCCGGTGCTGGCCTTTGTTGAGCTGTTGCAGGAGCTGATGGAGGCGGCCTTTGAGAGCAGCCCGGTAGCCTTTTTTGAGCAGGTTCTGGAGGCCACCGGCTTTCGCGAGGCTTTGCGGGAGGAGCCGGATGGGGAAGAGCGCCTACAGAACGTGGAGGAGCTGCTGCGGGCGGCGCGCGACTGGGAGGTGGAGGAAGGGGGGAGCCTCTCTGAGTTTTTAGACTCGGTGGCCCTCACCGCCAGGGCCGAAGAGCCTCAAGGCCAGGCCCCGGCCGAGGCGGTAACCCTTATGACCCTGCACAACGCCAAGGGGCTCGAGTTCCCCACGGTGTTTTTGGTCGGGCTGGAGGAAAACCTCCTTCCTCACCGCAACAGCCTGAGCCGGCTGGAGGACCTAGAGGAGGAACGGCGGCTTTTCTACGTGGGCATAACCCGGGCCCAGGAGCGGCTCTACCTCTCCTACGCCGAGGAACGGGAGACCTACGGCAGACGGGAATATACCCGTCCGAGCCGGTTCTTGGAGGATATTCCCCGGGAGCTGCTGTGGGAGGTAGGGGCCTTTGGCGAGGCCCCAGCCCCCCCCTCCCACCCTCCAGCCAAACCCGAGAAGGCCCTTCACCAGGGGTTCAAAGGGGGCGAAAAGGTGCGCCACCCCAAGTTTGGCCAGGGCACCGTGGTGGCGGCCATGGGGGAGGAGGTAACGGTGATGTTCCCCGGGGTCGGCCTGAAGAGGCTGGCCCTGAGGTTTGCCGGGCTCGAGCGGCTCGAGTGAGCAGCCCGACGCTTGCCCCCAGCCTGCTGTCAGGGTTGTTCATATGAGCAGGGGCCGCCTCGAGGGGCTGATATACTAAGCCCCATTGCGGGGTAGCGGGTGGCCAGCGTGGCAAATTGCCTCTTGCTTTTGGGGGCCCCGGAGCTGTGGGTTGGAGGGGAGCGCCGCTCTTTGCCCACCCGCAAGCTCTGGGGTCTCCTGGCCTACTTGGCCCTGGAGGGGCCCCAGGACCGGGAACGCCTGGCTACGCTCCTTTGGGAAGGCCCGAGCGCCCGCGCCAACCTGCGCCGCGAGCTGGTGCGGCTGCGGGAGGCAGGTTTGTCCCTCCAATCCGAGGGTTCGCGGCTCGCCTTTGGCGGGTTCCAGGTGGATGTGGTGGCCTTCCTCAACCGCTACGCCACCCGGGCCTACACCGAGGCCTTGCACCTTTGGCGGGGGGAGCTCCTGGAGGGCGTAAACCTGGCGGACGCCCCGGAGTTTGAGGAGTGGCTGGAGCTTACCCGCGCCCAGCTTGCCCAGCGCTACGAGGATGCCTTGCTGGCCCGGGTGCTGGAGCTGGAGGAGGCCGGGGGCTACGCCGAGGCCTTGGCCTGGCTGGAGCGCCTCCTCCGGCGCAACCCCCTCCTGGAGGCGGCCCAAGAGGCGGTCCTCAGGCTCTACGCCAAGACCCACCAGCCCTCCCGGGCCCTGGCCCACTTCCGCAACTACGCCGAGCTCTTGACGCGCGAGGTGGGGCTAAAACCCCCTCGGGAGCTAGAGTCCCTGGCCGAGGCCATCGCCAGGGGGGAGCCCTTTCCCGAGCCTTCCCTCCGCTACACCTTGGACCGCCCCCCTTTGGTGGAGCGGGAGGCCCCGTGGGCGGCTTTGGCTCAGGCCCGCGCCCCCTTGGTCCTCCTCTTGGGGGAGGCAGGGGTGGGCAAGAGCCGGCTGGCGCTGGAGTTCCTTCGTTCCCAGCCGGGCTTCCGCCACCTCCAGCAGGAGCCACAGGATGCCCAGGTCCCCTACGGCGGCCTGGCCGCGGGCCTGCGCCGCCTGTGGGAAGCCGGAGAGCCCTTCGCGGGCCTGGAGGAGCGCTGGCGCTTGGAGGCCGCCCGCCTGGTCCCCGAGCTCAGCTCGGTCTCCCCGCCGCGCTACAGCGGCCCCGAGGCCCAAGCCGCCCTGAGCACCTTCCGGGAGGGGCTTTGCCGCACGCTCCTCCACGGCCTTCCCCCGGGGGGCTGGCTTTGTTGGGAGGACCTCCACTACGCCGATGGCACCAGTCTGGAGTTCCTGCCCTACCTGGTGCGGCGGGCCCAGGCGGCAGGGCTTCGGGTGCTGACCACCGCCCGTCCCGAGGCCTTTCGCCCAGAGGCCCCCTTGTTCCGCGCGGTGGCCGGCCTGGAACGGGAAGGCTTGGTGCAGATCCTGCACCTGGAAAGCCTGAGCGAAAGGGGCGTTTTGCAGCTGGTGCGCAAGCTTTCCGGCATGACCGAGGGGGGCCTCCTCTTCGCCCGCCGCCTCCACCAGGCCACGGGGGGCAACCCCCTCTTCCTCCTCAAGACCCTCGAGCACCTTTTTCAAGAAGGTTTCCTTTGGGCCGAAGGAGGGGCCTGGCACACCCCTTACGACGACGAGACCGGCGACTACCGGGAACTTCCCCTGCCGCGAAGCGTCCAGGAGGAGGTGTGGCGGCATCTTCAAGGCCTCGAGGCCACTGCGGTAGCCGAGGTGCTGGCCCTGAGTGGCCGCCCCCTGGACCTGGAAAACCTCCGGGCCCTCTTAGGCGGGGACCTGCTGGGTTGGGTGGCGGTTTTGGAACGCTTGGAAGCCGCCAGGCTGGTGGAGGCCACCCGGGAGGGCTACCGCTTCCGCCACGACCTCTTGCGGCAGGCGGTGCTCCAGGCACTCTCCCCAGCTCGTGCCCAGGCCACCCACAGCCTTCTGGCCGATCGAGCGCTGGCTCAGGACGAAGAAACCCTCTTCCACCTGGAGGCGGCGGGCCGCCACGCCGAGGCTTGGCGCTTGGCCCAAGGGCTTGCCCAGGAGGCGTGGGCCCGGCAGGCCTTCGCCCAGGCCGAGGGGCTTTGGCGGCGAGCCCTGGAAGCCTTTGGCCGGGCCCCTGGGAGCCGGGAAGAGGAGGCCGAACTCCTCCTGGGCCTAGAGCAGGCCCTCATGGTCCTTTCCCGGCTCCCGGAGCAAGGAGCGGTGCTCCAGCGCCTGGAGGGCCTGGCGCCGGGCCTGTCTTCGGAGCGGCAAGCGGAGGTGGGCTTCCGCCGGGTGCGCTATTTAGCTATGCAGGGGCGCTGGGCTGAGGCTTTGGCCCTGGCCGAGGAGGTCTTGGCCCTCCACCCCCACCCCCGCGCCCGGCTCTACCGGGCGGACGCCCTGGCCAACCTGGGCCTTGGCGGGGCCTGGGAGGAAGCCCTGGCGGTGTGGAAGGAGGCCCGCGACTGGAGCCTGCGCGCCGAGGCCGCCTACCTTTTGGGCAAGCTGGCCGTTTTGCGGGAGGACGAGGAGGGGTTGGCCTACTGGCTTGGGCACCTTACCCGCCTGGGGAGCCCTGGCCTGGCGGAGGTGCGCCTGCAGCAGTTCGTCTGCGCCCGGGCCCTCGGCCTGGGGGACCTGGCACGGGTGGTGGCTGTTGCCCAGGAGGCCTTGGCCAAGGCGGAGGCCCTGGGCTATCGGGAAGCCCTGGGGGTCTTCCACAACTTCCTGGGCCTGGCCTGGGCCCGCCTCGGGCAGCTGGCCCAGGCGCTCTCCGCCTACCGTGCTGCTGAGGCTCATTTCGCCGAGCTGGGCCGCGCCCACTTCCAAGCGGGGGTGCGGATCAATTGGGCGGCCCTCCTCTTGCGCCTGGGGGCCTTCCCCGAGGCCGAGGAAACGGCGAATGCGGCGCTGGCTACCTTCCGCGCCATCCAGGAGCCCAGAGGTGTTTCCGAAGCCCTGCTGGTCTTGGGGCAGGCGGCCCTATGGCGAAGGGACTGGCAGGCGGCGGAAGAGCGGTTTCGGGAGAGCAAGGCTATGGCCGAGGCGGTGGGGTTGAAGCAAAGTGCCCTCGAGGCCACCACCGACCTGGCGGCGAGCCTTCTCCTACAGGGCCAGGCCGCCGCTGCGGAGTCCCTTCTACGCCAGGTGCTGGCCCAGAAGGCTTCAGGGCCTAGCGAGGCTGCCTGGTTGGCCCTGGCCCTTCTGCGGCAGGGCCAGGTGGCGGAGGCCTATGGATGGGCCCGCCAGGCCTATGGGGGTTTGAAGGGCTACAGCGGTTTCCTTCCAGACCTTTTGCCCCTGGCCCTCTTGGCGGCGCATCGGGCGCTAGGAGAAGAAGGAAGAGAGGTAGAAAAGGAGCTTTGTGCTCTGCGGGAAGCCCAATTGGCCGCCGCTCCCGATGAGTATCGGGAGAGCCTATCGGCCTTTCACCGCTTGCAGGACCACCTCCTGATCTGAGGCCTTGGGGCTTCCCCTTGCAACGTTTTTGCCACGTTCGCCCTTCTATAGTCCTGGCGTGGATCACGGCCTGTACCTTCTGCGGGTGAGGTGCGATGAGAGGGGCCAGCTCTTGATTGAGCTCAAGGGGCCCGAGGTCGTTCGTTTTAGCGATTGGAACGCCCTGGGCCGGTATGTGGAAGAGGCCCTCAGGGCCGAGAAGGTTCGAAAGCCGAAAAAGGGCCGTTCCCAGGGGTTGCGGTAGAGACCCGTTTCCTTGCAACGCTCTTGCCACGCCCTATCGCCTAACTTGCGTGCGTAGGTTCGGAGGTTGGCGCCCACAGAAAGTGAGGCAGCCCTCCGGTCCGAGCCCACCGGGGTCAACCCGGGTCGGGGCGGTCCTGAGAGGGAGGTGATGGGGTGAAACGGTTTTGTTGTGGCGTGGCTTTAGCATCCCTGGTGCTCCTTAGCGCTTGTTCTGGGGGAGCGCCGGGAACCGGAGGCCAGGCCTGCGACCCGGTGGGCCAGGGTACCCTGCAGGTGGCCATAGGCGGCTTGCCCTCCGGGGTCAGCGCGCAGGTGGTGGTGCGTGGACCTGGGGGTTTTAGCCAGACCCTGGGCGCCAGCCAGACCCTTTCCGTGGGAGGCGGGACCTATACCGTGGATGTGGAGAAGACCGCAAGCCCGGTGGGCAGCACCACCGTGGTGCGCACCGCTTACGCTGGTACCAGCGACCGATCTCAGGCCTGCGTGCGCAATGGCGAGACTGTCCAGGTTACGGTGACCTACAGCCAGATTCCCAGCAGCGGTAAACTCTGGACCAACAACCGCCCACCTCAAAGCTCTGGTGATCCCCTTACCCACGCCTATGCTGAGGCTAGTCTGCTCGCTTCGGGTACCGTATCCGAGGCAGTGGGGGCGGGTACCGTGCAGTCCCGCAGCCTCACCTTTGACGCCGATGGCAACCTATGGGTGATTGGGGGAACCACCGTGGACCCCACCCTATTGCGCTACCCTGCCAGCGCGTTAGGCAGCTCGGGTACTAAGACGCCAGATAAGCGCCTTAACGTTTCGGGATGGAGCTGTTTGCCAGGCGCGTTGCACCTGACCTTTGACCCTAGTGGTAACCTATGGCTTTCTGTTCCTTGTGCCCAGAAGCTCGTCCGGATAGGTCGCACCCAGCTGGCTGCGGCCACCGGCACCCTGAGCACTGTGACGCCCGAGGTAGAGATTTCAGGCTTTAGCGGAAGCCCCAGAGGGCTGGCCTTCGACGCTTTCGGCAATCTCTGGGTAGGTCACGACCTGAGCAGCACCAGCGGTCAGGTGATGCGCTTCGACGCTGCTGACCTGAGTAGCTCCACTACCGCCGCCAGCGCCGCACGCACGCTCAGCGCAAGTCTCTCGAGCTCCTCCACCAACACCGCCTACGAGCTGGCCTTTGACGCTGCCGGTAGCCTTTGGGTGCTGTGCTCTAACTGCGGCGGAGCCATCCTCTACAAGTTCACCAGCGGCCAGCTTTCGGGTACTGGGAACGCTGCTTTGTCCCCAGATAAACAGATTAGCCTCCCTGTGGGGGCCTTACCCGAGGCCTTCGCCTTTGATGAGGGGGGCGGGTTGTGGCTAGCCTACGACAAGCCTGCCAGCAGCGGCCGCTTTGCCCGGCTCTCACCCACGCAGCTCACCTCGAGCAGCACCCCCGGTAGCCCCACCGTGCCCGCGCGCATCGTCGAAGGCAGTAACTTGGGCTACGCCAAAACCATCGCCTTCTATCCAGCACCGGCGGGGCTGCCCCTTTTCCACCGCTTGCCCTGACGCCCTGAGGGATGGGTTGTTCATCTGGGGGTAGAAGAAACTGGCACTCATCGGTTTGACCCTAGGCTGCTGGCAGCGTACAGCTCGCCTCTACCCTTGAAGCAGCTTCGGAAGAAACCGAAGGATCGAGGAGGAAAACCATGAAACACCTTTGGAAAGCCATCTTTACCAGCTCGCTGCTCTTGTTGGCGGCTTGTGGGGGTCCTGGAGGACAACCTTCCGGCTCAAAGCCCTTTAGCTATACCGTGGATCCCGCCTTGAGGCCCAGCCCTGAGGTGCGGGGCGGCAAGACGCTGGCGGCGGCCCGCAGCGAGGGCGGGACCGTCCACCTCTTCATCCTGGACGAAATCCTCATCCGCCCCAAAAGCCAAGCCGAACTGGAGGCTTTCCTGTCCCGCACTGGGGGTAGCGTGATCGGCGACGACGCCGTGCCCGAGCCACCCCCGGGCTCCGGCATCCAGCTCAGGCCCGAGGACCGAACCCCCACCCTGTACACCGTGAGGGTCGATCCGCGCCGCTTCGATCTGGGGAGCTTCAAGGCCGACGCCGAGAAGGCGGGCCTCAGCGGGGCCACGGCCTTTTCCAGTGAGGAAGCGGCGCGGTTGCTGGCCGGCATCGTCAGGGAAAAGGCCGCTGGGCTACGCGTCTCCCCGAACTTCGTGGGCGAGGGGGCCGCCCTTTTGTTCCAGACTGAAGAACAGCCGCTGCCCGGAGGCGGTTATGAGGATGCGCTGAGCTACTCCTACTTTGCCAGCACAGGCAGCCGATCCAGCGTGCGCCAGATGATGCAGCTCGTAGCAGCCCAGCCCCCGGCGCGGCGTACCAAGGTGGCCATCATCGACGGGGGCTTCTGGCTGGACTCCATGGGAAGGTCGCTGAGCCAAGACCTCCCTGGGGGTATCCTCCAGTACGACTTTGTCGACAACGACTACGTTGCCAACAGTCCCAGCGTGAACACCTGCGGTGGAGCTGGCTGTCCCTGGCACGGCACCGGGGCTGCCCACGTGGCCACGGCCATCCCCAACAACCGCTTCGGCGCGGCCGGCACCGGGGGACAGGTGGCTGACCCGATGCTCTTCAACATAAATCTTTTCGCCATGGGTGGGGTTGCCAGGGCTATCCGCACCGCAGTGGCCTGGGGCGCTGATGTGATCTCTATGAGCTTCAGCAGCAACTGCGACAACTTTTTCTGCGACCTTTTCTTTGAGGGCAACATCTACCCAGCCCTGCGCAACGCCCGCGACAACGGGCGGGTGCTGGTGGCAGCGGCAGGTAATCAAGGGGAATCGGCGAATGGCAAGGTACCCTGCAAGGCCGCCGAAGACGTGATCTGCGTGGGAGCTTTGGACGATGACACCAACCGCGCCATTGGCTACTCCAACTCTGGCGATGCGGTGGACATCTGGGCCCCCACCAACATCAAGGCCATCTACGGGCGGGATCCTGCGGGCGGACTTGCGCTGACCACCTTTGGTGGAACCAGCGCCTCCGCTCCTTTCATCGCTGGGATCGCCGCGGTGCTCAAGGCCTACAACCCCAGCCTGACCTCCGCCCAGGTGAACGACATCCTGCGGCGCACCGCCTGGACGGACTCCCCCGACTCTAAGGTGAGATACTACGTTAACGCCTATCGGGCCCTGCGCGAGGTACACCGCTTCAGCCTGGATGCCCTGGAGCCGAACAACGACGCAAGTACGGCTGCCCATCTTGGGGTGGCAGGGGACGCAACTAGCCCCACCCGGCGTAACGACCTCAACCTACACAGCCTGGATGACCGTGACCACATCCGCTTCACCCTGAGCGAATATGCCAGCCTGCAGATCAGGCTGGCGTTTGTGCCCGATTTGGGTGATCTGAACCTCGTGCTCGTCAAGGAAAGTGGGGCCTGGGGTGCCCCGGAAGGCCTCGTTATAGAACGCGACGGTCAGGGCTTCCTTCTCAGGGTCGGCCTGGCCGTTCCGGGTACCTACCGCTTGGTGGTAGCTCCGGCCAGCATACCCAACGCCTATAACCTCTCGGTCAGCAGAAGCGACCGCCCTATGACCCCCGACAGCCTCGAGGTAAACGACACCCTTGCCGCCGCCACGGTCCTTTCCGAGGGTGCCTTCCGGGCTAACCTGCACAGCCTTTCCGACGTGGACTACTACCGCTTCAATCCCAGCCTTCGACTCCCCCCTGACCATGGCAGTTTCTCCTTCTCCGTCATTGACCGCGACATGCCCCTCACCCTCCGGCTCTTCGATGGCGGTGGCAACCAGGTTGATGTCCAAGACTGCCCAATTGGCGGCACACGGTGCGCCGTGGGTAACTTCATTGGCGTTCACACGGTCAAGGTGGAGCCCCTGGCCAGCGCGCCATCCCGGGGCCTCTACGCCTTCCGGGCCCAGTTCACGGTTCGGCGCGATCTGCTGCTGCCCAACTTCCAACTCTTTCCCGACCAGCCCATCCTCTGGCTCGAGCCCGGCGACCCACCCATCCCAGGTCATCTGGTTGGCCTGAGGGATGCCTTCGTCTTCCGCCACGAGGCGGGTAAGACCAGCAGGGCAGTCCTGGTTGGTGAAGACCTCAAGCTTAGCCTGCTTTCCAATACCGGAGAGCTTATCCGCCAAGGTACCCCCAGCGCCAATCCCCAGCTACCCGGCGCCGAGGTATCGCTCACCGGTTTACAGAATGATGAGCTCTATGTCCTGCTGGTTGAGCGTAAGAACCCTCCTAACGCTATTGACGGAGAAACCGAACTCCTGGGGCTTTTGTCCTATAACCTGGATTTGAGCAACTAAAGACATCCGGGGTGGATGACTCGCATTCACCCCGGCAACCCTACACAGACCCGTAAAACCGCTGCTGCCAACCATTCGGGTAAGATGCCCCACAGAAGGAGGAAGCATGAAGAAACTCTGGGTTGTGATTGGAACCGGCCTATGCGCCCTTGCGCTGGCCCAGGCGGTGCAGAAGACCTACCGCCTCATCATCAACGGCCAGGCCGCCAGCGGGCAGGCGGTGGTGGTGGGGGGCAAGACCTATGTTTCGCTGGATGCGCTCAAGGCCGCCGGGGTGGGCGTGAGCCTCTCAGGCTCCACCCTGAGCCTCACCCTGCCGGGGCCCCCCCAGGCCCAGGGCGGGGCCAACCAGGTGGCGGCCCTGGAGGGCTGCCTGAACGAGTGGCTCTTCAACGGCATCTGGCGCTTCCGGGTGCTCTCCGTAGAGCCCCTGCCCGCCGGGGGGCGCGAGGGTTGGAAGGCCAAAGTAGAGTTGCGCAACGGCACCAACGTCAACGGCGCGGCCCTGGCTGGCACCGGCTGGCAGGGTCTATTGCTGGTTCTGGACAACGGCAACACCATTGAGTCGGGCTACGTCCAGATGCGCGACAAGCCCTTTGCCCAAGGTACCGGCATGGTGCAGGAGGCGGTGTTCTACTCCAAGGAGACCGACCGCACCCCCACCAAGCTGCTGTTGCTGCTCAACCCCAAGAGGATGCTGACCACGCTCCCGGTCCGCTATACCGTTCCCGACCCCAGCTTCCGGGTGCGGCTGGACTGCCGAGGGTAGGTCTAATGGGGTCCCTCCAAAAAGCGTTCCCGTAGCTCGGGGGTGGGCACCAAGCAGCTCTTCTGACGGCCGAACAGGCGGTAGCGGTGGCGGGCCACCAGGCGGTAGAGCCCGTCCCGCAAGGGCCTGGGCAAGTGGCGCAGGCCGTAGAGCCAGCGGTAGCCCGGCAGGTGGCGGAGAATCTCCAAAGCCGCGTCGGACTCGAGAAGAACCCTTCCCCCCGCGATGACCACCACGCTGTCGGCCAGGGCCTGGTTTGACGCAACCCCGTACCGCCTGAGCAGAGTCTGCCCCACCTCGGACTGCTGCGCGGCAAAGCGAAAGCGGCCCTCGGGGTCGTGGTGGACGATGAACCGCACCACCCCGTTGCACAAGTTGCAGACCCCGTCAAAGAGCACGATGATCGGGGCTTTCATGCTTTTAGCCTAGCGCGCGACGCCCACCTTGGGCTTCGTTCGGGGCCCTCAGCCAGGCCTGAAGGGGGTGGGGCCTGCTGCAAGTGGCCCGGACTTTGGGGTTGAGGAGAAGCTTCGCTCAGAACCCCCGCCCGGTGGTTTTGGTCAGCATCAGCTTGAATTCGTGGGGGCTGGTGGCGGAAGCTTCGGCATCCTCCAAGCTGATCAGCCCCTGGGTGTACAGCTCCACCAGGTGCTGGTCAAAGGTCCGCATTCCCCGCAGGTTGTCCTGCATCATGGCGTCCTTAATCTGAGGGGTTTTGTTCTCGTCTTTGATCAGGTCGCGCACGAAGGGGGTGGCCAGCAGAATTTCCAGGGCCAGCACCCGCCCCTGCCCGTCCGCCCTAGGCAGGAGGCGCTGGGAGAGGATGCCCAGTAGGGACTCGGCCAGAAGGATGCGAATCTGTAGGTGCTCGTGCAAGGGGAAGAAGTCAATGATGCGGTTGATGGTGCGGATGGCGTCCAGGGTGTGCAGGGTGGAGAGGACCAGGTGGCCGGTCTGGGCAGCCATGATGGCCGCTTCCACGGTTTCCCGGTCGCGCATCTCGCCAATCAGGATCACGTCCGGGTCCTGGCGCATGGCGTATTTGAGTCCCGAGGCGAAGGAATCGGTGTCCACGCCCACCTCTCGCTGCACTACCAGGCTTTTTTTGTGCTTGTGAAGGAACTCTATGGGGTCTTCAATGGTGATGATGTTTTTGGGGTAGTGCAGGTTGATGTGGTCTATGAGGGCTGCGAGGGTGGTGGACTTTCCTGAGCCGGTGGGGCCGGTGACCAGGACCAGGCCGCGCTCTTTGGAGGCCAGGCCCTCCATCACCGGACGGGGCAGGCCCAGGGCCTCAAAGCTGGGGATGTTCTCCGAGACCACCCGCATCACCAGCCCCAGGCTGCCGCGCTGGTGCAGCAGGTTGCAGCGAAAGCGGGCCAGGCCCGGGATGGTGTAGGCAAAGTCCATCTCCTTTTTGTACTCGAGCTCCTCGAGCTGCACGGGACTCAGCAGGCTGCGCACGATCTGCTCTACGTCCGCCGGGGAGAGTACTTTGCCGGTGAAGGGCTTGAGCTTGCCGTCAATGCGCACCGTAGGAGGAGCCCCGGCCTGTAGGTGGATGTCAGAGGCTCGAGCCTCCACCATGCTGCGCAGCAGCTCAGCGATGGGGGTGGGGGTCCGAAGGGTGCTCATGGCTTCCTTGAGGACGGCCGGTTTTATGAGTGCAGGGTGGGTATGGCCTGTCCCACCCACGAGTATAGTCCACCCCAAAGCCCTTCCCATCCCAAATGAACAAGGATTTGGATGGCCCTTGGCGCCCTGGGAAGAAGCCTATAAACTTGGGGTACATGGGCAAGAAACGCCGACAGGAAAAGCTGAAGCGCAGGGCCCAACAGCGGGTGCCCCTCACTGGTCGGGACATGCTGCGGTTGTTTCCGGGCCTTTTTTTCCGCGCCCTGGTGGTGATTATGCCCCTCTCCTTGCTCATGACCTACCTGGGGGCGAGCGGGGTGACCCTTTTCAACAACTTCTGGGTGCAGATGGGGGCTTACCTGGCGGCCTACATCGTCTTCAATCGCTTCATTTTTGGTCCGGTGCGCAACTACCGCCCTCCCCAGCTTAAGAAGTAGCCCCGGCTTCCTCTGCGAACAGGGGTGTGGAGAGGTACTTCATGCCGGAGTCGCAGGCGATGGTGAGAACCCGCTTGCCTGGGCCCAGCTCGCGGGCTACTTGAAGGGCGGCCCAGATCATCCCGGTGGCGCTCATGCCCACGAACAACCCCTCCTGCCGGGCCAGGGGCTTGGCTAGGGGAAAGGCGTCCTCCTCCAGCACCTGGATCACCCGGTCCAGCATGCCCACATCCAGGTTGGGCGGGATAAAACCCGGGCCCATGCCCTGGAACTGGTGTGGGCCCATCTGGCCTCCGGAGAGCACGTTGCTGCGGGCGGGTTCGCAGGCGATGATTTGCACCTTAGGCAGCCGTTCGCGCAAGTAGCGGCCCACCCCCATGATGGTACCGCCGGTGCCTGAGCCGTACACGAAGGCGTCCAGGCGGCCCTCCATTTGGGCGAAAATCTCTGGGCCGGTGGTCTCGTAGTGGGCCCGGGCGTTGGCTGGGTTGTCAAACTGGTTGGGCATGAAGGCCCCTTGCTCGGCCACGATTCGCTCCGCCTCCTCAATGGCCGCCAGCATCCGGCGGCTGGGATCGGTCAGGATGAGCTCGGCCCCATAGGCCCGCAGGATGCGCTTGCGCTCCTCGGACATCTGGGCCGGCATGGTCAGGATAAGCCGGTAGCCGCGGCTTGCCGCGACCATGGCCAGCCCGATTCCGGTGTTGCCGCTGGTGGGCTCCACGATGAGCTGGCCAGAGCCAGGCCTCAGGATGCCCCGCTCCTCGGCGTCTTTGATCAGGTACCAGGCGGTGCGGTCTTTGATGGAGCCGCCGGGGTTGTTCCCCTCGAGCTTGACCCAGACCTCGGCCATGCCGGGCTCCACGATGCGCTTGAGCCGGACCACAGGGGTCTTGCCGATGACTTCCTCCACGTTCATGCTTTAGAGCATAGGGCATTAGGGGCCTTTTGCGGTTTGTGCGGGCAGTTTATACTTGTGTATCTCGCACGGATGCCCTCGGGTCTCAGAGGCGAGAGAGGAGTGTTTATGACTGCAAGCAAAGGCCAGGTGGTTTCCATACGCTACGCCCTGCGCGTGGACGGGGAGTTGGTAGACCAGGGGGAGCTAGACTACCTGCACGGTTACCGGAACATCGTCTCAGGGCTGGAAGAGGCCCTGGAGGGCAAGGCGGTGGGGGAGCGGGTGGTGGTCTCGGTTCCGCCGGAGAAGGGCTACGGCCCTTACGACCCGGAAGGGGTGCAGGTGGTGGAGCGGAGCGCCTTTCCCCCAGGGGCAGAGCTGGAGGAAGGAGCGGTGTTTTACGCCGAGGACGCGGACGGGAACCCCATACCCTTCACGGTGTTGGGGGTGGACGGGGACAGCGTGACCATAGACTTCAACCACGTGTTGGCTGGCGAGACCCTGGAGTTTGACGTGACCCTGACCGGGGTGCGTCCGGCGACCTCGGAAGAACTCGAGCACGGCCACGCGCATAGCCTCCACGGCCACGCCCACTAGGCCCTTGGGGGTTGCCCTAGGCGAACAGGGTTTGCAGAAGCGGCTGGCCCTGCTCGAGCTGAAAGTGTAAGAAGGCGCTGCCGGAGCGGAAGAGGACCCATAGCTGCCGGGCGTCCTTTAGGCGCATGAACAAGGGCAGCGCGTACCGGGCCTCGCCCCGCTCAATCCGGGTATCCCCCAGGGTATAGGCGATGTAGAAGTCCTGCGGGCTTTGCATCAGGTTGGCGGTGTAGAAGAGGGTCAGCTCAGCCCACTCCCTTTCGGCCCGGACCAGCGCCTCCCAGACCAGCTCTTGGGCCTGGTCTGGGGTGAGGTGTTGCCCTTGGGTGGGCCCCAGCCGGGCATAGAAGGCTGCGGGAAACTGCTTGAACTCGTAGTAAAAACCGCCTGGGCCGTGCGACCAACGCACAATCTCGTTCTCGCCCGGGTTTCCTTGGGCCTTTTCTCGGGCGTATTCGCGGGCCAAGGAGAGGTTGTCTAGGTCGGGGGTCTCCCCCGTTTCCAGGCTTTGCAGCAGGATGGGTTGGGGGTCTATCTCTAGGTAGGTGCCCATAGGTTCAGGTAGGGGGGAATTCCCCGGTTCGGGTAACCCGCATGGGGCGCAGGCGCTTGTCCCCTACGTGCAAGGCCGCGATTCCCCCTGTAAGAGGCCGATAGTGGGTCTCAAAACCGGCCAGGCCCATCATTGTAGCAAGGGTGGGCGGGTCGGGGAAGCGCTCCACCGACTCGGGCAGGTAGCGGTAGGCCCCAGGGTTGCCGGATATGAGGCCGCCGATGAGGGGCAGAATACGGGTGAAATAAAGCCGGTAGAGGCGGCCCAGCCCCCCTTTGGGGGGCGGAGGGAACTCCAGGATGCAAAGCCGTCCTCCGGGCGCAATCACCCGGTGGAGCTCGGCCAGGGCCCGCTCATGGTCGGCGAAGTTGCGGAACCCGAAGGCAATGGTGACCAGGTCAAAGCGGTGGTCGGGGAAGGGTAGAGCCAGCGCGTCGGCCTGCACGAAGGAAATCTCCAGGCCGGCCCGCCTGGCCTTTAGCCGGGCGAGCTCGAGCATCGGCGGGGCAAAGTCGCCGCCTATAACCTCGGCTTGGGGAGCCAGCCGTTTGAGCAGAAGGGCCACATCGCCGGTGCCAGTGGCCAAGTCTAGGATTCGCTTCGGGCCTCGCTCCAGCGCGGCCTCCACCAGCGCTTTCCGCCAACGCCGGTCCACCCCAGCTGAAAGGACGCGGTTGAGCAGGTCGTAGCGGGGGGCAATCTCGGAGAACATCCGCTGGACGGCCCGGGCTCTTTCCTCGGTTGGGTCGCGCACGGGGAAGAGTTTAGCACGGCCCAGAGGGTTCGGTCAGGCCGCTTAGTAGATGTCCTCGGGTTTTTTCTCCATCTTGCCGGTCAGCCAGTAGAGAATCCGCTCGGAGATGTTTTCCAGATGGTCGCCCAGCCGCTCGTAGCTGCGGGCCACCCGGCTTAGGGTGAGGGCCTTGGTGATGGTGCGGGGGTCTTCCATCATGTAGGTCAGCAGCTCCCGCGAGACCTCCTCGTAAAGGGCGTCAATCTCGTCGTCGCGCCGGAAAACCTCCTTAGCCGCTTCTATGCTGCGCTCGGCGACCGCTTTGGAGATAAGGTCCAACATCAGGGTCAGCCGGCGGCCCATCTCCGGCAGGGTGATGTAGTTTTTCAAGGGGGGCTCTTTGGCGAGCAGGACCACATCCTCGGCCACGTGGGCGGCGTAGTCCCCGGCCCGCTCCAGGTCGGTCAGGGCCTTGATGACGGTGAAGGCGAACCGCAGGTCAGAGGCCACCGGGGCCTGTCGGGCCAGCAGGGTAATCACCTCGGCCTCTATCTCCAGCTCCAGGGCGTCTATATGCTTGTCCTGCTCAATCACCTCCCGGGCCAGCTGGGGGTCTTGTTTGCCCAGCGCCTGGGCGCTTTTTTCTACCATCTCCCGCACCAAGGAGATCATGCGGATGGTCTGTTCGGTGATGTGGCTGATTTCCCGGTCTAGTTCTTGGCGCATAGGGTTCTCCAACGTACAGTCTACACGGGGGTTTTTGTGCTTTGGTTCTCTAGGTTAGGGCTGGTTTGTAGGGGGAAGGTCAGGCCGAAGGCGTTGCCGTTTTCCAGAGCCCGGCCGTAGGCCCTACCCCCCCAGCCCGCAGCCAGCCTGCGCACCAGGGCCAGGCCAAGCCCGGTGCCCCGGACGTTGGCGGCGTGTACCCCGCGCTGCCCGGCCTGGAACAGGCGTTCAAAATCCTTGAGGGGTTCCCCCTCGTTGCGCACCTCGAGCCTCACCTCCCCTGGAATTTCCTCGCTCACCACGTGAATTTCCTTCCCAGCACCGTATTTGAGGGCGTTTTCCAGCAGGTTGAGCAGGGCTTGGTAGACCGCATCTGGGTTGGCCCGTACGGTGTGGGGGGTTTGCCAGCGTATCCAGGCCGATTTCTCGGCCAGCAAGGGGGCTAAAAAACGCTCCAATCGGCCTTGCAACTCCTCCAGGGCGAAGGTGCGCTCCAGGCCGGGGCGGCGGGAGAGGGGCAGGTCCTCAACCAGCCGGCGCAGCCGCTGGGCTTCCTGGTAGAGCATCTGCAGGGCCTCCTGGGCCTCCTCTCCCTTCAGGCCGCCCAGCAGGGCCTCCAGCAGGGAGAGCATCCCGGCCACTGGGGTGCGGAACTCGTGGGCCAAGGTTCGGCTTGACTCCTCCAGGGCCTCCAGGCGGCTTTTCTCCTCGCTTCGGTCCCAAAGTAGGAGCACCCCGGGCAGCGCCTTGGCCCAGAGGGTGCGGCCACGGCTTTCAACGGCGGCTTCCCCCCCGATTCGGCAAAGGGCCTCGAGCCGATGGTCCCGCAGGGCCAGGAGCAGGGGGCGCCCCACCACCTTCTCCCGCTCAACCCCGAGGAGGCGGGCCGCGGCGGGGTTCAGGTAGAGCACCTGGTCGCTTTGGAAGAGCAGCACCCCCTCCCGGGCGGCTTCCCAAGCGCTGTGCAGGAGGGCACCGAGGCTCATGCTATTCCTTAAAGCGGTAGCCCACGCCCCGCAGGGTTTCTAAAAAGCGGGGGTTTTTGGGGTCTTCGTTTAGCTTGTCGCGGAGCTGGGCCACGTGCTGGTCTACCGTGCGAACGGTTCCCAAGAACTCCTGGCCCCAGACCCGCTCCAGCAGCTCCTCGCGGGTGTAGACCCGGCCGGGGTGCCGGGCCAGGAAGGCCAAGAGGTCAAACTCGCGCCGGGTGAGCTCGAGGGGGTGCCCTTCTAGGAAAGCCTGGTGCCGCTCCAGGTCTAAGGAGAGGGCCCCCCGTTCAATCCGCCCGCTCTTGCCCACCCGGCGCAGGAGGGCCTGTACCCGGGCCACGAGCTCGGGGGTGGAGAAGGGCTTGGTCAGGTAGTCATCGGCCCCCTGGGTCAGACCCTCCACCCGATCCCCTTCCCCGGCCCGGGCGGTGAGCATAAGCACCGGCAGGGCCTCGTACCGCCCGTCCCGGCGCATCCTCTCCAGAAGACGCACCCCCGGCTCGTCCGGCAGCATCCAGTCTAGGATGACCAGGTCTACTAGGGCCAGCTTATCCCAGCCCTCCTGGGCGGTGGCAGCTTCCAGCACCTGGTGGCCGGCCTTGGCCAAGGACAGCCGTAGCCCCATCCGAACCGAGGGTTCGTCCTCTACCAGGAGCAGCTTCGCCATCAGCTTAAAGTCTAGCGCCCCTTTCGTCAGGCTGGTGTCATCTCCCATCGGCTGGGTTTTGGTATGCTGGGCGCCTGTGAGCCTACCCCATCTGCCGCACCAACCGGGTTGGATTGAAGTGGTGGTTGGGCCGATGTTCTCGGGCAAGTCGGACGAGCTCATCCGCCGGGTCAAGCGGGCCCTTTTCGCCCGCCAGCGGGTGATGGTCTTCAAGCCTAGTTTGGACAACCGCTACCACGCCACCGATGTGGCCAGCCACGACGGCCTGCGCATAGAGGCCATCGCGGTGCGGGACTCGGTTGAGCTGCGGGCCCACCTGGCCGAGCCCCTGCCCGATGTGGTGGCGGTGGACGAGGCACAGTTTTTTGACCCCGGCCTCCTGGGGCTGGTGCTCGAGCTGGCCGATGAGGGGGTGCGGGTCATCTGCGCGGGGCTGGACATGGATTTTCGCGGGGAGCCCTTCGGGATTATGCCTGAGCTTTTGGCCCGGGCAGAGTACGTGCAGAAGCTGTTCGCGGTCTGCCCGGTCTGCGGGGGGCCTGCCACCCGCACCCAGCGCTTTGTGAACGGCAAGCCGGCCCGCTACGACGACCCGGTGATATGGGTGGGGGCCGCCGAAAGCTACGAGCCCCGCTGCCGCCGCTGCCACGTGGTAGTGAGGCCGGAGGTTCAGGAGATACTCTGAGGGTCTACTTTTTGCCCTTGCGGGGGGGCTTCTGAGCCTTAGGGAGCACCAGCTCCAGCACCCCCCCTTTGAGGGAGGCTTGGGCCTTATTGGGGACAATGGGTTCGGGGAGGGTTAGGGTGCGGCGGAAGAGACCTGAAGGGCGTTCCTGGCGGATGTAACGGCCCTCCAAAGGGTGGCGCACCCCCGCCAGGGTGATGGTCTGCCCTTGCTCCTGTAGCTCCAGGTCGTCGTTTTTCACCCCTGGTACGTCTACCAGGATGCGGTACCGATCGCCCTCGTCCAGGATGTCCACCGGGGGCACCCACTCGCCGAAGGCCTCCTGGGAGCTGAACCGCCGCGAGAGCTCGTCAAGCTGCTGGCGGATTCGTTGGAGCTGCTCGAGGGCGTCGTAGCGTTCTATGGTCATAGGCTTGAGAATATCATGGTTGGGCCTGGAGGGGATATGGCGGAGCGGGCGATTGTTCCGGTGCTCACGGGGCCCACCGCAACGGGAAAGACCGAGCTCTCCTTGCGGCTTGGGGAGGAGTTCCTCATAGAGATAGTCTCCGCCGATGCCAGCATGGTTTACCGGGGCATGGACATTGGCACCGCAAAGCCGAGCCCAGAGGAGCGGCGCCGGGTGCCCCACCACCTCCTTGATGTGGTCCTGCCTAGCCAGCCTTTCAGCGTGGCCGATTACCTGGAGCGGGCCGAGGCGGCCATCGCAGAGATCTGGTCACGGGGGGCGATTCCGCTGGTGGTGGGGGGTACGGGCTACTACGTCCGGGCCCTCTCCGAAGGGCTGCACGAGCTGCCCCCGCCCCACCCCGAGCTTCAGGCCGAGCTTTGGCGGGAGCTGGAGGAGCGGGGTATGGAAGCCTTGCTGGCCGAGCTAAAGGCCAGCAGCCCGGCCGATGCCCGGCGGGTGGGGCGCAACCCCCGCCGGCTGGTGCGGGCCCTGGAGGTGCTCCGCCGCACTGGGGTTCCCCCGGCCCGGTTTCCCCGCCGCCAGCCCGCGTTTGGCTACCAAAAGCTCATCTTGTGGCCGGAGTGGGCCTGGCTCGAGCCCAGGATTGCCTGTAGGGTGGAGCGGATGTTCGCCCAGGGGCTGGTGGAGGAGGTGGCAGGGCTGCTGCGGGCCTATCCCAGGATGCCCACCGCCCTCCAGGCCATCGGCTACAAGGAGGTGGCGGCCTACCTGCGGGGGGAATATAGCTTGGCCCAGGCCAAGGAGGCGGTGTTCCGGGCCACCCGGGCCTACGCCCGGCGGCAGTACACCTGGTTTCGCAAGGAGCCTGGGGAGCCGCTCTATCTACCTTGGGGTGGGGAGGAGGC
>NZ_QWKZ01000047.1 GCF_003574085.1 Meiothermus luteus
CCTGGCCATCGCCGACGCCACCCCCATCGTAACCAAGCTGCGCCAGACCCAGCCCGACTTTGTAATCCTCCAGGGCTATGTGCTCACCGTAGAGCCCATCCTGATCCGGGCCGCGCGGGAGCAAGGGCAGGGGCCACATCTGGTAGGCTTAGCCCATGAAAACGGTTCGCGTTGCGCTTTTGGGAGCGGGCACTGTGGGACAGGCCTGGGTGGGGCTGCTGCCCCAGCACCAAGACCGGCTGGCGGCCCTTGGGGTGCGGCTCGAGCTGGTCCGGGTACTGGTGCGCGAGGCCCAAAAAAGCCGCCCTGGAATCCCCCCCCAGCTCCTCACCACCGACCCCGAGGGGTTTCTGGACGGCGTAGAGGTCTTGGTAGAGGTGGCTGGGGGCACTGGCAGGGTAGGCGACCTGGTCCTGGAGGCCCTCTCAAGAGGGCTCCCGGTCATCACCGCCAACAAGGCGCTCCTGGCCGAACGCTGGCGCGAGCTGCGGCCCTACGCTGAGCGGGGCCGGCTCTACTACGAGGCCAGCGTGATGGCCGGAACCCCCGTGCTGGGGGCTCTGCAAAGCCTGTGGGGCAACCAGGCGCGGGAGCTGCACGGAATCGTGAACGGCACCTGCAGCTACCTCATCCGCCGGATGGAGGAAGGGGCAAGCTACAAAGAGGCCTTTGAAGAGGCTGGCCGGCTGGGCTACCTAGAGGCCGACCCCAGGCTGGACGTGGGGGGGATTGACGCCGCCCACAAAATATGTGTGCTGGGCCGGCTCACGGTAGACCCGGCCCTCGAGTGGGCCCAGGTGCTGAAACGCACCCGCGGAATTGAGCACCTAACCCCCCAGGCGCTGGCCGAGGCCCGCCAGGCCGGGCAGGCCATCCGGCTGGTGGCGAGCCTCTACCCGGAGGACGGGGCCTGGGTGGCCGCGGTGCGGCCCGTGCGGCTGCCTCTGGAGCACCCTTTGGTCCTCCTGGGCAGCGGGCGCAACGCCTTGGTGTACCGAGGTGAGCCCATCGGTACCCTCTACTTCGCCGGGGCAGGGGCGGGCGGCGCGGTTACGGCCAGCGCGGTGATGGACGACCTCTACCGCTGGCTCTCGGGGGCCCCAGGCCACCGGCCCATCCCCCAGATTGTTCCAGCCCTGGGGCTCGAGGTGGAGCAGCTCGAGGAGGCCTGATCCCTCGTTGGGCCCTACCCCAGTTGTGCTAGATTCTGTTCATGCGTTTTCTGACCGCTGGAGAGTCCCACGGGCCTCAGCTCACCGGCATCGTAGAAGGCCTGCCCAGCCAGCTCCCTCTCAGCGTGGAGGACATCAATCCCTGGCTCAAAAAGCGGCAAGGGGGCTACGGCCGCGGGCGCCGGATGGTGATAGAGACCGACACGGTGGAGTTTCTAAGCGGGGTGCGGGCCGGGCGCACCACCGGGGCCCCGCTGACGCTGGTTATAAAAAACAGCGACCACCGCAACTGGGTGGAGATCATGGATCCGGCTCCAGGCAACGAGCCGCGCAAAAAGGCCCTTACCGCGGCCAGGCCCGGCCACGCTGACCTCTCGGGGGGCATCAAGTACGGCCACAAGGACCTGCGGGATGTTTTGGAGCGGGCCTCGGCCCGCGAGACGGCCATGCGGGTGGCTATTGGGGCCATCGCTCACAAGCTGCTTTCCTTCTTTGGGGTGGAAAGCGCCTCCTTTGTGGACGGAATGGCCGGGGTGTGGAGCCAGGTGCCCTTTGACTGGAGCCTAAAGGACCGCGTTGAGCAAAGCCCCGTGCGGATGACGGATCCACAGGCCGAGGCCGAGGTCATCCGACGGATTGACGCAGCCAAGGCCGCGGGCGATACCCTGGGGGGTATCGTGGAGGCCCGTTTCCGGGGGCTGGTGGTGGGCCTAGGCTCCCATGCCCACTGGGACCGCAAGCTAGACGGGCGCATCGCCCAAATGGTCCTGAGCATCCCCGCCATCAAGGGGGTGGAGATTGGCCCGGCCTTTGCCAACGCCATGAAGCCAGGCTCAGAGGTCCACGACGCGATCTACTGGGAGGAGGGCCGGGGCTACTACCGCAAAACCAACCGGGCTGGCGGCACCGAGGCCGGGATGAGCACCGGGGAGGAGTTGGTGGTGCGGGCCGCCTTGAAGCCCATCGCAACCCTGATGAAGCCCCTGCCCACGGTGGACGTGGTGACCCATCAACCCGCCGACGCCGCCCGCGAGCGCTCCGATGTGACCGCAGTGCCCGCGGCCAGTGTGATTTTAGAGGCCCTGGTGGGCATCGTGCTGGCCCAGGCCTATCTGGAAAAGTTTGGCGGGGACACCCTGGAGGAGCTGGTAGAGCGGGTAGAGCACTACAAACAACGGGTGCGGGCCTACTGAACGGCTTGGAATAAATCGCCCCCCGATGTAACCTAATACCCCCAAAGACCCCATGAGCGAGCGGCCTATGGTCCAAATAGAACGTCCCGTCACCTGGGTGGCCCTGACCGGGTTTATGGGGGTGGGCAAGAGCCGCATCGGGCGGGAGCTGGCCCGTTCGCTCATGCTGCACTTTATTGACCTTGACCGCTACATAGAGCGGCAGATGGGTCTTTCGGTGGCCGACATCTTTCGGCACCTAGGCGAGGCCACCTTCCGCCAGCTCGAGGCGGCAGCGGTGGAGGAGCTCACCCAAAAGGACTACCTGGTCCTCTCCCTGGGCGGGGGCACCTTCGTGAACCCGGAAAACCGCGCCCGGCTCCTGGCTCGAGGACCGGTGGTGGCCCTGTGGGCCAGCCCGGAGACCATCTTTGAGCGGGTGCGCCGCCGCCCTGGCGAGCGCCCTCTTTTGGGAAGCCCCGACCCCTTCAAGCGCATCTGCCAGCTCCTGGCCGAACGCGAGGGCCTTTACCGACAGGCCCCCCTGCACGTCTCCACCGATGGTCGGCGCATCCCCGAGGTGGTGGAGGAGATCATAGAGCAGCTTTGGGACTATGCACAGCCTAGAGGTTAGACACCCCATCCCCTATCCCGTCCAGATCGGCCGAGGCCTCGAGGTGCCGGCCCTCCCTGGCCCCAAGGCGTTGCTTTACGACCAAGCAGCCTCCTCCTATGCGCAAAGGCTGGCCCAACGGCTGGGCATCGGCCACACCCTAGGCCTGCGGGGCGGTGAGGGGGCCAAGCGCCTCTCGGTCTACGGCCGGGTGCTCTCCTGGCTGGCGAAAAATGCCCTGCCCCGCGACACCACCCTCTACATCGTGGGCGGGGGCAGCCTGACCGACCTAGGGGGTTTCGTGGCCGCCACCTACCTGCGGGGCATCGGCTACCTCAGCCTCCCCACCACCACCCTGGCCATCGTGGACGCCGCGGTGGGCAACAAAACCGGCCTCAACCTGCCCGAAGGCAAGAACCTGGTGGGGGCCTTCCACCCGCCCAAAGGGGTCTACGCCGACCTCGAAGCCCTGGCTACCCTGCCCCTTTCCCTCTTCAAAGAGGGGTTGGTGGAGGCTTTCAAACACGGCCTCATCCGTGGAGACGAGGCGCTTTTGCGGGTAGAGCTGCTAAAACCCGACTGGGCGGGCCTGGAGGAGTACCTGGCGCGAGCCGTAGAGGTCAAGATTGGGATTGTAGAGGCTGACCCCACCGAACAGGGCGAGCGGCGCAAGCTCAACCTGGGGCACACCCTGGCCCACGCCCTGGAAGGGGCTACCCAGGGAGGGCTCTCGCACGGGGTGGCGGTGGCCTACGGGCTCCTTTTTGCCGCCCTGCTGGGGCGGGCGCTGGGCGGGGCCGACCTGGTGCCTACCGTGAAGCGGCTTCTGGGCTGGCTCGAGCCCCCCCCTCTGCCCCCCCTGCCCTGGGAGGCCCTCTTCCCTTTCTTGCTCCGGGACAAAAAGAAACAGGACCATACCCTGCGCTGGGTGGTGCCCATGGGGCTAGGGCGGCTCGAGGTGCGGCCGGTCGCCGAAGGGGTTTTGCTTGACTGCTACACGGAGCTGCTGAGCCTGGCCAGCCCCGGGCCAGGCCGCTTGGCCAAGGGTCCTCCCTTAGAATGACGGCGTACGCCGGAGGCCAAAGCACCCTTGGGGAGGCTAACCATGCTGAGCGGAAACCTGGCCGAGTTTCCCCTGCTGCGGCTGCTGGAGGCCCTGATGGGGGCTACCCGGGGTGGGGCCCTCTTGGTCCAACACCCCCTGTTCTCAGGGGCCATCTACCTGCAAAACGGCTACCTGGTGCACGCGGAAGCCGGGCCGCTGAAGGGCTTGGCAGCTATGGAGCTGCTGGCCGGGGTCCCCGCTGCCCCCTTCCGCTTTGAGGTAAATCAGCCCGCCCCTGCCCAGAGCATCGAACCCAACCTCAGCACCTACCGGCTCATCCTGCACCAGTTCGAGGCCTGGAAGGAAATTCGGCTGCCCCAGGACTGGGGCTTGGTCCTGCAGGGCTGCCCATCCCCACAGCAGGTTCGGCTCAGCCCGCTGGAGCTTCGGGTGCTGGCCCAGGCCGAGGGGAAGAGAATCGCCCAGGCGCTGATGAACCACGCCTCTCCCCTCGAGGCCGCCCAGGTGCTGGCCAAACTGCTCGAGCTAGGCCTTCTAGAGGCCCGGCCACAGCCGCAGACCAAACCCGAAGCCCTGGTGGTACTCTCTTTGTATGGAAAGGGGGGGGGTGTAGCGGTGGTGGACGTGGAACTCTTCGGGCGCTGGCAGGCCCTGGTGGGAGGTCCCTTCCAGGTGCGGGTGCGCACCCCGCAGCTCGAGGCCCGCCTGCGCCCAGAAGCCCGCCCGCACATGCAGGGCCGGCTAGGGCTCTTTGAAGCCGACCTGCGCCGCTTCCAGCTCAGACGGGGGGTGTGGGTGGAGGCCTGGCCGGAGCCCCAAACCTAACCGAACCACAAGCCTGCGAGGAAGCGCCATGGACATACTTGCCCTCAACGAACCGCTCAACCAAGCCGTCTATGGCCCAGGGATGATGCTGGTCTTTATCCTGGTCGGCCTCTACCTCTCCTTGCGCACGGGCTTCGTCCAGTTCAGCCGCCTAGGGGTGGCCCTTAGGGAAACCCTAGGGGCCATCCGGGAGCGTTCACTGAGTTTCGGTGGCCAGATTACCCCTTTTCAAGCGGCCATGGTGGCGCTTTCGGCCACGGTGGGCACTGGGCACCTGGTGGGTATGGTGGGGGCCGTGTTGCTGGGAGGCCCTGGCGCGGTGCTTTGGATGTGGGCAGCCTACCTGGTGGGCATGGCCACGAAGTTCGCCGAGGCTGTGCTGGCGGTGCACTTTCGCCGGCAATACACCGATGGCTCGGTGATGGGGGGGCCGATGGTCTATATCCGCTATGGGCTGGGCAAAAGAATGGCCTGGTTGGCCGCTCTTTTCGCGCTTTTCACTGCAGCGGCAGCCTTTGGTATTGGGAATCTAACCCAGGCCGGGGCGGTGGGCAACGCCCTTTTGCAGGAGTTCGGTATCCCCCCGGCCATCACCGGGCTCCTGCTGGCCCTGCTGATTGGGATACTCCTGGGTGGCGGTATCCAGTGGGTGGCCCGGTTCGCCCAGTTTATCGTCCCCCTCAAGCTGGCCCTCTTCTTACTGGGGGTACTGCCCCTCTTGGTCCTCCATATCGGCGAGCTGCCCGCTGCTTTTACCCTAATCTTCTCCTCAGCCCTGAGTTTTCAAGCCGCGGCCAGCGGTGCCGCCGGAGCTGCCGTCGCCCTGGGCCTCGCGGAAATCCTCAAGGCCGGGGTGGGGCGGGGCATCTTCGCCAACGAGGCCGGGCTGGGCTCCGCAGCCATCGCCCACGCCCAAGCCCAGGTGGATCACCCGGTGCGGCAGGGCTTCTGGGGGCTCACCGAGATGCTCGTAAGTCTGTTTGTGACCACCCTTATGGCCCTGACCTTTATCGCCAGCGGCCTTTGGGAGCGATTCTTGGGGGGGGACCGGGTGGAGGCCATCCGCCACCTCTTCGCCGAGCATCCCCTCGGCGTGCCCATGCTGGCCTCAATGCTGGTGGTGTTCGCCCTGGGCACCATGGCCTCCTGGGGTTTCTACGGCGAGGAGGGCGCCGCTTATCTCTTTGGCGAAGGGGTACGCTGGCCCTACCGGCTGACCTTCGTGGCCTTCGCCTTCGTGGGGCCCCTGGGGGGCCTGGCCGCCCTGACCGCCGTGGCCGATACCCTAAACGGCCTCATGGCCATCCCCAACCTAATCGCCTTGCTGGCCCTGGGCGGCTTGGTGGGCAGGCTGGTAGGGGAGTTCTTCCAGGGGCTCCCCTGGCAGCCCCCCCAAGAGGAGTAGCCCCTGCGCCTTTTTTAGGCAAGCCCCACGGGTAGACTAAGGGCCATGACACCCAGACGGCTGGTGGTAGGCCTTTCCGGAGCCTCAGGCATGCCCTATGCGCTAGACCTTCTGCGTACCCTGCGGCGCGTGCCGGGGCTGGAGGTCCACCTGGTCATGACCCAGGGGGCCAAGCGGGTGCTGGTGGAGGAGGCCAGCGAAACCGTGGAGTCGGTGGAAGCCCTGGCCCACCGGGTGCACCGCAGCAGCGACCTGGGCGCACCCATCGCCTCCGGAAGTTTCCGCACCATGGGCATGGTGGTGGTGCCGTGCAGCGCGACCACCCTGGCCAAGGTGGCCCACGGCTTGGCCGACAACCTGCTCACCCGGGCCGCCTACGTAACCCTGAAGGAGCGCCGTCGGCTGGTGCTGGTACCCAGGGAGGCCCCGCTCCCCTTGCCGAGCCTCGAGGCGATGCTCAAGGCCGCCCAGGCCGGGGCTACCATCCTCCCCGCAGCGCCGGGGTTCTACCACAAGCCCCGGACCATTGACGACCTGCTGGCCTTCCTCACCCAGCGCATCCTAGACCTATTCGGCCTGGATTACGAGCGGGCGCCCCGCTGGGGGGAGGGGGTGGAGCTCGAGCTGGACTAAACCCTACTCCAGAGGCTCAGCGCAGGAAGAAGACCCCATAGACTATCCCTACGAGAATGCGGTATAGGGCAAAAGGGGCAAAGCTGCTGCGGCTCACAAAGGAAAGAAGCCAGCGCACGGTGAGCAAAGCTGAGAGAAAGGCTGCGGCAAAGCCCACCGCCAAAAGAACCCAACCCTCCGCGCGGAATTCGTCCAGGTGACGAAAAAGGGAAAACCCGGTGGCCGAGAGCATGGTCGGCACAGCCAGAATAAAGGAGAACTCCGCGGCGGCCTTGCGGGACATCCCCAGCGCCATCCCCCCCACGATGGTGGCCCCGCTGCGGGAGACTCCTGGCATCATCGCCAAGGCCTGGGCCAACCCCACTAGGACCGACTTCCAGGGGGGCATCTGGTTCACATCGTCGTAGCGCTTACGCCGCTCCAGGCTGCGGTCCACGAGGAGCAAAACAACCCCTACCCCTACGAGGTTCACCACCACGATTAGGTCATTGCCCAAAAACACCCCCTCAATCACATCCGCGAGCAAAAAGCCCAGCAGCCCGGTGGGAATAAAGGCCAGGATAATGCGCTTCCAGACCTCTACATCGCGCAAAAAGCGGCGAAAGTAAAGGGTTAGCACCGCCAGGATGGCCCCAAGCTGAATCACCACCACAAAGCTCTTGATAAAGGGGTCGTTTTGGATGTCCAAGCCCAGCAGGTGGGCGGCTAAGGTCAGGTGTCCGGTGGAGGAGATAGGCAAAAATTCAGTAAGCCCTTCCAAAACACCCAGGATGAACGCCTCAAAAACCGTCACGGGCCGAGGATACCACGCGAGATTAAAGCCAGGTGGAGATTTGACCTCACCCCGCGTCGGTGGGTTACCATGCCAGCCGTGAGGGTCTCGGTGTTGCTCCCTGCCGCCGGCCTGGGGGTGCGAATCGGCCAAGGGCCAAAGGCGTTTTTGCGAGTGGGGGGAAAATCCCTTTTGGAGTGGGCCTTGGAGGCTTTTGCCTGGGCCGATGAGGTTGTGGTAGCCCTACCCCCCGGCGCGGAGCTGGCCCTACCAGCAAAAACCGTGCCCGGAGGCCAAACCCGTCAGCAGAGCGTCTTCAACCTTCTGCAAGCTGCCAGCGGCTCCTTGGTGCTTGTCCACGACGTGGCCCGCCCCTTTGTGGTCCCCGAGGCGGTGCAGCGGCTCATGGAGGCGGTACGGAAAACTGGGGCCGCTACCCTAGCGGTGGATGTTCCGGACACCCTGGTGCAGGAGGAGGCGGGCCAGTATGGGACGGCCATACCCCGGGAGCGGTACCGGCTGGTACAAACCCCCCAGGGCTTCAAGCGCGAGCTGCTCTGGCAGGCCCACCTGCGAGCCCGCGCGGAGGGCCGGGAGTATACCGACGACGCCCAGCTCGTGCAGGCCATGGGCCACCCGGTAGCCCTGGTGGAAGGCGACCGCCGGATGTTCAAGGTCACCTACCCCGAGGACCTGCTCCTGGCCGAAGGGATGGCGAAGGTATGGACGTTCTAGCCCCGGCCAAGGTCAACCTGGGGCTCTCGGTCCTGGGGCGCAGGGACGACGGCTACCACGAGCTGCACACCCTCTTCGCGGCCGTGGGGGTGGCCGACCGGCTCTTCGTAGAGCCCCTTCCCGAGGGGGTGAAGCTGGAGGTGCGGGGCGCCCACCTCCCAACCCCCAGCGAGAACCTGGTCTACAAGGCTGCTGTGGCCTACCTGAAGGCGGCCGGCTGGCCTGGGGGGGTGCGGGTGGTGCTGGAAAAGCGCTTACCTCTGGCCGCCGGGCTGGGCGGGGGTTCTTCCGATGCGGCGGCCACCCTTAGGGCCCTAGCCCGGCTCTATCCCCGTGGCCTAGACCTCTTCCCCCTCGCCCTAGGGTTGGGGGCCGACGTGCCCTTTTTCCTGCTGGGGGGCCTGGCCGAAGGACGGGGGATAGGCGAGCGCCTTACCCCCTTGCCCCCGGTCCAGGCCCACCTGGTACTGGTCAACCCGGGAATAGCCATCCCGGCAGCGGAGGCCTACCGCCACCTCACCCCCTCCGATTGGCAAGGGGAGCTGGACACAGCAGGCCTGCTGGAAGCCCTTCGCTCCGGGGAGGAGCCCCCCTACTGGAACAGCCTAGAAGGCCCTGTCTTCCGCCTTTACCCGTTCCTGGAAACCCTCAAGCGGGCCCTCTACCGCACCGGCCTGAAAGGCGTGCTGCTGTCGGGCTCAGGTTCCACCCTCTTTGGCCTGGCCCAAGACCAGGACCAGGCCCAATCCATCGCGCAGAAGCTGCGCCTACAGTACCCCAGCTTCTGGATTGTGGCCACCCAGACCGTGAGCTAGGGCCTAGGAAAATTGCTGCAAAAGCCGTATCATCCGAGCGTCATCGGGGGTGCCTGGGATGGCCAGGCTGAGAGAGACCCTTTGAACCTGATGCGGTTAGTACCGCCGTAGGGAGCATGACAGCACACCCTCCCGATGACATGGAGGGATTTTTTATGCACCCCAACAACCGGAGTTTAGCCTCTGGCCTTCTGATCGTGCTGGCCGGCCTCTTCCCCGCACAGGCCCAGCCGACCACCCTCACCGTTCTGAGCCACAACAGCTTCAACCTGGAGAAGAGCCTGGTGGCCCAGTTTGAGCGCGAAAGCCAAATTAGGCTCCGCTTCCTCAAGGGTGGCGACGCGGGGGAGATGTTGAACAAGGCCATCCTGAGCAAAGGGGCCCCCATCGCGGATGTCATCTACGGCTTTGACAACACCCTGCTCTCCCGCGCGCTGCAGGCCGACATCCTGCAGCCCTACCGCTCCCCCAGGCTGGCCGGGCTCCGCCCTAATCTCCTCATTGACCAAACCTTTCGCGCCACGCCGGTAGACTTCGGCTACGTGGCCCTCAACTACGACCGCGCCCAGTTCCAAAACCGCCCGCTGCCCCAAAGCCTGCTCGAGCTGGCCACCCCAGAGTTCGCCCGCTTGCTGGTGGTGCAAAACCCAGCCACCAGCTCCCCAGGCCTGGCCTTCCTACTGGCTACGGTGGCCACCTTAGGTGAGGAGCGCTACTTGGACTTCTGGGAGGAACTGCGCAAAAACGGCGTGCGGGTGGTCAGCGGCTGGAGCGAGGCCTACTACACCCACTTCACCCGCGCCGGCGGCGACCGGCCGCTGGTGGTTTCGTACAGCACCAGCCCGGCCGCCGAGCTTTACTACAGCGAGGCCAGGCCCAAGCCCAACCAGCCCCCCACCGCCAACCTCTTCCTCCCCGGCAGCGCCTTTTTCCAGGTAGAGTACGTGGGCATTCTAAAGGGCACCCGCAACCTGAGGGCCGCCCAGCGCTTCGTGGACTGGCTCATCTCCAAACCAGTGCAGGAGAGCATCCCTACCGAGATGTGGGTCTACCCAGCCCACCGCGAGGCCCGGCTGCCCGAGGTGTTCCGCTTTGCGGAGATACCCCCCCAGCCGGCCCGCCTCACCCCTCAGCAAATTGCCCAAAACCGGGAGCGCTGGATCCGCGAGTGGACCCAGGTGGTGGTCCAAGGACAGAGCGCCGAAGCGGTCAAGGCCCGCCGCTAGGGGCCAAGAATGCGCCCTCCGGCCCCTTTCTGGCTGGCCCTTCTAGTGTTGCTCTTCTTGGGGCTGGCCTTGGTCTACCCGCTAGGCCGGATCGTGGCCCTGGGGCTGGGTGAAGGCCTGGGGGCGGCCCTCACCGACCCCTACTACCTCTCCCGGCTCGCCTGGAGCCTGGCCTACGGTACCGGCTCAGCCCTGCTCTGCATTGGGCTGGCGGTTCCCTTGGCCTACCTCTTCCGCTACCGCTTTCCCGGGAGGGGCTTCTGGCTGGCTTTCTCCACGGTACCGCTGGTGCTGCCTACCCTAGCGGTGGCCCTGGGGTTTCTGGCCCTGCTGGGGCCCCAGGGCCCCCTGGGGCTAAACCTTTACGGCACCCCCTGGGCCTTGTTCTGGGCCGCGGTGCTGTACAACCTGGGCCTGGTGCTGCGCCCTCTGGTGGCGCTCCTGCCCAGCGTCGGCCGCCTGCTGATGACCGCCCGTACCCTAGGGGCCCACCCGCTGCGGGCCTACCTCCGGGTGGGGGTACCTGTCCTATTCCCTGCCCTGCTCTCTGGGGGCAGCCTGGTCTTCCTGTTCTGCTTCACCAGCTTCGGGGTACCGCTGCTCTTGGGAGGGCCCGAATGGGCCACGCTCGAGGTCGCCACCTACTACGCTCTAGCCCAGCGCCTGGCCTTCCCCGAGGCCAGCGCCCTGGTCCTGATGCAGCTTGGGGTTACCCTGGTGGTCATCCTGGGGTACACCTGGCTGCAAACCCGTCTCTCCGTTGGCCTGGAGGGGGCCGAAGCACCGCTGCCCCTCCCGCCGGGGCGGGCTTGGGGGGTAGGCGTGGGGGTCGGCCTGTTCCTTGGGCTGCTCTACAGCCCCCTGCTGGCCCTGCTCTGGCGGGCTTTGGAGCGCCCCTCGGCCTGGCTTTCGGTCTGGCGCAGCCTCGAGTTCACCCCGGGGACGCAGGCCCTGGGGAACACCCTGGCCTTCGCCGGGCTGGCCCTCCTGCCCATCCTCACCCTGGGGGTTCTATACGCCTATGCGGTCTGGAGGGGAGCCGGCTGGCTGGATGGGCTGGGGCTCCTGCCGCTGATGGTCTCGCCGGTAGCGGTGGGCCTGGGTTACCTACTGGCCTATCCCGGCCAAAGGGGCTCGCTGCTGCTGCTTATAGGGGCCTACACCCTGCTCAGCTACCCCCTGCTGGCCCGCAGCCTGCTGCCCGCCCTCCAAGGGCTGCCCAGGGGCACGCTCGAGGCGGCAAGGGTGCTCGGCGCCTCCCCCTGGCGGCGCTTCTTCCGGGTGGAGTGGCCTTTGGTACGCCCCTCGGCCCTCGCCGGGCTGGGCCTGGCCTTGGCCGCGGTGCTGGGGGAGTTTGGGGCTACCCTAACCCTCCAACGGCCGGAGTGGACCACCCTCTCCCTGGCCATCTACGAGCGGCTGGGTCGCCCCGGAGCGCTCCCCTTTTACGAGGCCATGGTGCTGGCGGTGGTGTTGATGGGCCTCTGCACAGCCCTGGTCCTGGGCCTCCAGCGCGAGCCCCTCAGCAGCCCCAGCTCAGGCCCGCACCTCCCGCCGCTGAAAGAGCACGTAGGCCAGGGCAAAAAGCAAAAGGGTAAGCGCGATTAGCCCGGTGAGCTGGGGCCAGGCCAGCAGCAAACTCTGCCCCAGGGGCAGCGGCGAACCCAAAAGGGCCCCTTGGAGCTGGCTGATGAGCACCGGCCCTAGGCTCCGCACCCCAGGGTTCAGAAGGGCCTGGATGGCCTCGGCGTAAAGGGTATTGGGCGAAACCCGTGAAAAAGCCAGAAGGGCCTCGGCCTGACGCAGCTCGCTCTCAGGGTCAAAGGGGTCATAAGGAGCCATCGCCTGGGCCAGGAGCTGGGCGATAATCCCCCAAAAGAGCGCGAAGAACAGCCAGACCGCAATGGCCGCCAGGGCCGAGGTGGCGGCACTCCTGAAGAGCACCGAGCAGACCAGGGCAATTCCCAACCAGACCCCAGCGTAAGCCAGGGTGGCCAGCAAGAAGAGCAAGGCCCGGCCCACCTCCTCCCCATCCGGCGGCACCCCCAGGAAGATTAGCGAAAGCCCCACCACCAAAAGGAAAAGGGCCAGCAGGATCAGGGCCAGGGTAGCCAACCCGGCCAGGAACTTGCCCCACAAAAGGGCGTCGCGATAGATAGGCTGGGCCAGCACGCGGGAAAGGGTGTTGCGGTTGTACTCCCCGTTGATGGCGTCAAAGCCCAAGGCGATGGCCGCCAAGGGCAGAAAAAAGCTCAAGAAGGCCACAAAAGAGGGCAGGGGGTCCTGCGCGGCGGTGAAGACCCGCAGGAGCAGGAAGGGGTCTTCGCTCACGGTTTGGCGCAGGGTCTGGGCGCCAGCGTAGACTGCCCCCACTGCCGAGAACAGAATCAACACCTCCAGAATTCGCATCCGGGTGCTGCTCAAGTGGTCGGCCATCTCCTTGAAGAAGACCGCCCAGAGCCCCACCCAGGGCGAACCCTCCCGCCGACCTTTGAGGCTAGGCTGCATGGCGCACCTCCTGGAAGTAGCGGGCGTAAACCTCGTCCAGGCTCGGCTGCTCTAAAACCAGGCTGTTCAGGGATGCTCCTGCCTCCAGCACGGCCCGGGCCACCTGGGGCCTCACATCCTGGGTGGCCTCTAGGCGCAGCTCTGTTCCCTCGAGCTGGACCCGGGCTACCCCTGGCAAGGCCCCCAGGCGCTCGGACAACCCCTCTAGGGGGCTGGCCCCCACCCGTATCCGGTAGGCACCTCCCAGAACCCGCTGGGCCAGCTCCTCCACCCGGCCTTCCAGCACCAGCTTGCCTCTGTGGAAAAGCCCCACCCGGTCGCAGATGGCCTGCACCTGGTGGAGGAGGTGGGAGGAAAGGAGCACCGTAATCCCCTCCGCCTTTAGCCCCCGGATCATCCCCAAGAACTCCTGGGCCGCCTCGGGGTCCAAACCCAAGGTGGGCTCGTCCAGAATCACCACCTTAGGCTCCTTCAGGAGCACCTCGGCCAGCCCCAGCCGCTGACGCATCCCTCGGGAGAAGGCGCCTACTGGCCGGTCGGCCACCTCCGCGAGGCCCATACGCTCCAACACTTGCCTCATGCGCACCTCAGCCTCGGCCTTGGGCAGGCCGTTCAGCCGAGCGATGTAGGCCAGGTTTTCCCAGGCGGTCATCTCACCGTAGAAGCCCACCGAGTCAGGCAGGTAGCCGACCTGCTTCTTTAGGGAAAGAGGCTCCCGCACAGGGTCAAAACCCAGCACCCGCACCGTGCCCGCAGTGGGCTCGGTGAGGCCGAGAAGCATCAGGATGGTGGTGGTTTTTCCAGAGCCGTTGGGGCCTAAAAGGCCGTAGACCTCCCCTGCCTCAACGGCGAGGTTCAGCCCCTCCACCGCCACCACCTTCCCGTAGCGCTTGGTCAGGCCTTGGGTTTCAATGACCATGAGGGCCTCCTAGCGCCGCCCAAAACGCGAAACCGCAAAGCCCACCGCCCCTACCGCCACCGCGATCAAGGCCACCCCCACCAGGCCCCAAAGGGTGGAGGTCTGCACCGTGACCCGGTAGTCCGCCGAGGTTGAAGCGCTGCCCGCTGAGGCCCGGAAGGTAAGCATGTAGTCGCCGGCCACGGCTCGAGGGGAGGGCTTAACCCGAGCCGTCACCTCGGCCTCCCCACCCGGGGCGATGTTCTCAATTTTTTCCGGCTCAAACTTAACCTCCCACCCCGAAGGCTCGCTGGCTGAAAGCTCCACGCTTTCCGCCGGGGCACTGCCGGTGTTCTTCACCACCAGTTTGATGGGGTTCTCCCGGCCCGCGTAGGCCCGGCCCGAAAGCCGCCCCTCGGGGGTAGAAAGGCTCAGCTCCACCTGCCCGGTGATGTCCAGATTGACCACCAGCTCAGCCCTGGCATCCCCCGCCAAAGCCCGCAAGGTCACCGCGTAGGGCTTGGCCTCCACCTGGCGGGGCGGGGTCACCTGGACGTCCAGGTCCCGGCTTTCCCCAGCCTTGAGGGGCAGGCTGTTTATCTCCTGCCCTCCGAAAGCGGTGCTGAAACTCACCCGGAAGTTCTGAGGGGCATCCGCCTCCAGGTTCACCAATAAATCCTGGTCGCTCTCGTTCTTGAGGGTCACCCGATAACGGAAGCTCGCAGTGGGAACCCCCTTTAGCACAGGCAACTCCGTTTCCAAGGAGAGCCGCTTGGGCAGAATCTGCCCCAGGGTCAAAACGATGGGCAGCTCAGCCCTCGCACCTCCACTCCCCTCCGCCACTAGGCGGAAGCGGTAGGTACCGGGCTGTACCCGCTGAGGCGGCTCCAGGCGAAGCGAGAGGTTCTGCTCGGCATCGGGAAGGGCGTACACCGCAGAAATCACCCGCCCCCCCCCCAGCAGGCTGGCCTTCCACCCTGGGGCCACCTCTACCACCCGCACCTGCACGGTCTGGGGGGGTAAACCAAAGTTCTTCAGGGAGATGGATAGGTTGACCGTCTCCCCTACCCGCACGCTTTGAGAGGGGTAGGGGGTGTAAAGGGCCAAACCCCGGTATCCCTGGGCCATTGCCGAACCCACCAGCAGTAGGAAGAGCGCAACCAAGCGTAGCACTTTTGCACCTCCAGACGCCGTTGTCCACCAAAGACTCTAGGAGAGGAAGATTAATCCCGCATTAGAAGTGTAATGATACTTGACAAAACAAGGCTCAACTTTTATTATAAGGCTTGGTAGGGCAAGCCGCGAGAGAGGCCCTACGACAGAAGGAGGTTTCAGTATGCTGGATATCGTTCGGAACATCCCAGTTCAGACGATGCCCTGGCGAAGCTGGAATCTCTCGACCGTAAGCGATCTCTTCAGTGAGTTTGATCGGCTTTGGAACGAGGTGTCGGCTTCCTTGGGCAGCACGCCGCGCACCGGAGGCTACGCCTTTGACCTCTACGAGACCGACGACAGCCTGGTGGTGGAAATGGCGGTCCCGGGGCTGCGGAAGGACGACCTGGAGGTCCGGCTGGAGGGCAACCAGCTCACCGTGCGGGGCACCTACCCTGAAGCCCCTGACGGGGAGCGGCGCTACTGGGTGCGGGGGCTACCCCGGGGGAGCTTCGTCCAGAGCATCACCCTGCCCGCCTCGGTGGAGATGGACAAAATCCAAGCCACCATCGCCGATGGGCTCCTGCGCCTAAGCCTGCCCAAGGTGGAGCAGGCCCGGGTGAAGCGGATCGCCATCAGCGCGACCTAAGGGAAGCCCACCCCCGCCCCCTTATGGGGGCTTTCATTTTTCGCGAATTCCGGGCAGTCTAGCCTTAGCTCAAGTGGTTCCAAAGGCCGTTTCAACAGCCCGCAAAAGTGGGCCTCCAGAGGAGCTGCCGCAGGACAGAAATGCTGGCAAAGCAAGCACATCCGCCCCACCGTGACCACCCCAGCCTCCACCAAACTGGCCAGCAGACGCAAAAGGCACTGGTAAAGCATCCCCTGCTCCTCCGAGGAAAGGCCATCCAAGGCCTCCCGAAGCGGCTGGTTCCAGTCCCCCAGGGACCCCACCAGAGCCTTTCCCTTCTCAGTCAGCTCGAGCCCACGGCTTCGCCGGTCCGGAGCGGGAACGCGGCGTAGAAGCCCCTTAGCCTCCAAGGAGCGCACCGCTTCGCTCACCGTAGCAGGGGTCAGGTCAAAGACCTCGGCCAATTCCCCGATCCGTTCCGTCGGGCGGCGCCCTAGGTGCAGGAGAATCTGGGCCTGGGTAGGGCTCAGGCCCAGGGGCTCAGCCTTGAGCCACCAAAGCACCCGCTGGGCCTGAGCTAGGCGCTCTAGGGCTCCAGCGAGGCGATCTTGCAAGGCAGTGTTCATACGGGCTTAGGCGCTGCCTCTGCCCGTATTCTATCCTTCAAGGGCGGTACACGCTGAAAACAAAATCGGTGTTGGCCGCCCCCTTGTGGCACTCGTAGCAGCTATTTACGTCTATGTTGGCCGGGGTGCGGCTGTTTCCAGGAAAAAGGGCATAACCCCAGTTGCCGGTGCGGGCAAACCGGCGGCTATCCTTCTCCATCACAATCACCGCCTTGCGCTCGCCCTCCACCACCGCGTGGTTCCCCACCACCGGCTCGAGCAGGTCAAAGACAATCACCGACCCTTCAGGAAAGACCCGGGGGTTGGCCCGGTAGCCCTGCATAGCCTTTTCGTTGGCATAGATGTGGTGAAGGCCCCCCACCAGCTCGTACAGAGGGTGCCCCTTTTCCACAATCATGCTCTTGACGTGGGTCCAGGTCCGGTAGCCCTGGGGGTAGGCCACTGTACCCCCGGTCTGCCCAAGACCCCAGAACAAAAGGCCTAGAGCTGAGAGAAGCGCGAAAACCCTCACCATGCTTCACCTCCTATTTTTAGGACTCCTAAATATATGCCACGCCGCCCCCCCCCGCTGTCAAGGGCTGGTGCCTTCTTGTGAAAAGAGGTACAATGTCCTCGGGACAGATGTCCCTAGGAGGAAAGATGCAGCGCAAGAGGGTGGTGGTTCTAGGCGCGGGCTTCGCCGGCCTGCACGCGGTACGGGTGCTCTCAGGCCGGCCGGATATAGAGGTGGTGTTGGTGGACCGGAACAACTACCACCTGTTCCAGCCGCTTTTGTACCAGGTGGCCACCGCAGGCCTGGAGGCTCCCCAGATCGCCTTCCCCATACGGGCTTACCTACGCAGGCGGTCCAACGTCCGCTTCCTGTTGGGCAGGGCCGAGGGGGCCGACCTGAAGGACCAGGTTCTTTGGGTAGAAGGCCGGCCCCTGCCCTACGACTACCTCATCATCGGCACCGGCAGCCGCACGCACGACTTCGGCCTGCCGGGCGTGGCTCAACACGCCCTAGGCCTCAAAACCCTTGATGAGGCGATGAGGATTCGCGACCGAATCCTGTCGGCCTGCGAGGAGGCGGAGCGCACCCAGGACCCTGAGCGCCGGCGGGCCCTGCTGACCTTTGTGGTGGTGGGGGGCGGGCCCACCGGCGTAGAGTTGGCTGGGGCGCTAGGGGAGCTGCGCCGCCACGTGATTGCTCGGGACTATCCAAGCCTCCACCCTTCAGAGGTACGAATCGCCCTGGTGGAAAGCGCACCTCACCTCTTGGGTACCTTCAAGCCGGGCTCGAGGACCTACGCCCAGCGCTTCTTGGAACGACTGGGGGTGGAGCTGCGGCTGGGCGAGCGGGTGGTGGAGGTGACCCCCCAAGGCGTCCGGCTACACAGCGGGACCTTCATCCCCAGCCACAACGTCATCTGGAGCGCCGGGGTGAGCGGGCACCCCCTGCCCGGCCTGCCCACCACCCGGGGGCAGCGCGTGGCCACTACCCCCGCGCTCTTCCTCCCGGAAGCCCCTTCCGTCTACGTGGTCGGCGACCTGAACTACCTGGAGGGACCAGACGACCGGCCCTATCCCCAAGTAGCCCCTGCCGCCATGCAGCAAGGGGCCTGGGCTGCTCGCAACATCCTGCGATCCCTACGAAAGGAGCCCCAGCTCCCTTTCCGCTACAAGGACAAAGGTAGCATGGTCACCCTAGGGCGCAGCCACGCCATCGCCGAGGTAGGCCCCCTGAGGATATACGGCTTTCCCGCCTGGGGGGCCTGGCTGGGGGTACACCTTTACTATCTAGTGGGCCTGCGCAACCGGCTGATGGTCTTCTCCAACTGGGCCTACAGCTACCTAACCTACGACTTCGCCGTGCGGGTGATGCATCATCGGCATAGCTTCGCCGAGCGGGAGGGTCCAAGCCCCCAGGTGCTAAGCTAGGAACGTCCATGAACGTCCTGGTTCTGCACGGCTTCACCTCCCACCCCATCCGGACCATGGGGCCCTTGCCCAATCTCCTGCGGGGAGCCGGGTTCAACGTGGCCCAACCCACCCTACCCGGCCACGGCACCCGCCCGGAAGACCTGCGGCACGTCCGCTGGCAGGACTGGCTCCAAACCGCCCGGGAAGCCTACTTGGCCCTACCCGAGCCACGGGCGGTGGTGGGACTTTCCATGGGGGGCCTGCTGGCCGGCTGGCTGGCCGCCGAACACGAAACCGCCGCGCTGGTAGCCCTAGCACCCGCTCTAGGCTTCAAAAACCGGCTGGCCTACCTGGCTCCCCTGCTCCATCCCTTCAAGCCTTGGGCCTACAGCACAGACCCCGCTCAGGTAGCCGCCCGGCAAGCCAAGAGCCCCAACTACCCCAACTTCCCCACCGTGGCCCTGACACAACTTATCGCGCTGCAACGGCAGCTTCCAAGGCTTCTGCCGCGGGTGCGGGCCTCTGCCCTGGTGCTCGAGGCCGCCCAAGACGACACCGTACCCGAGGCAGCAGTACAGCGCTACTTCAGCCTCCTCGGCAGCCCCCACAAGGAGTACCGAAGCTACCCCAGCCAGCACGACATGCTCCTAGACCCCTTAGCTGAGCAGGTCTCCCAAGACATCGCCGTCTGGCTCAAGGAAAGGCTGGCTAGCGCTTGACCTCCAGCTCGAGCTTCACATTGCCCCGCTTGGTCTGGCCCAGTACCCGGCGCACCAGCAGGCTGCCCAAGCCCTCTGCCAGCATCAGGTCGCCCTCCTGAAGCTCGTCCTTGGCCAAGGCCACCCGGCCTCTAAGCCGTACCTTGCCCGCCCTAACCCCTTGGGCGAAGTAGCTCCGGGAGACCCCAAAGCCCCGCGCCCCCACCACATCCACCCGCAGGCTGGGAACCACCACGCTTCGCACCCGCTCGTGGGCCTGGGGAAGCTGGTCGGGGCTGGCTGGCCGGGCCTCCACCCCCAGGGCCTGCAAGGCAGGCAGGGCTTTGGGCAGGACCGCCAGCAAAAAGCCGCCCTCCGTGGGCTCCAAATCCCCCACCAAGCCCGGCTCAACCCCCGCCCGCAGCCGCGCCTCCATGGCCTCAGCCTCCTCCAGCGAGGGAAGGTACAAGACCACGGTGGGGTCGGAAACCTCCGGCACCTGGGGAGGATAGAGCACCGCCACCCGCCGCAGGGCCAAGGGCAACCCCCCAAAGGCCTGAAACCCAAGCCCCTCGGCTTGGGCCCTCCGCCGCAGCTCCTCCAGCACCTCAGCCTCCAAAAAGAGGGTCTGCACCACCCGGCCCCCACGGGCCTTGCCTATGTACGCCTCGAGCATCGTCAAATCCCCACTTTATGTATAGCCCTTCCAAAGCTGGGCGTACAGCCCACCCCGGGCCATAAGCTCCTCATGCCGGCCTATCTCCACAACCCGCCCCTGTTCCATCACCACAATCTGGTCCGCACGCTGCACGGTGGAAAGGCGGTGGGCCACCACCAGGATCGTCCGACCCGGGCGAATCGCCTCGAGGGCCGCCACCACCTGGGCCTCGCTGTTTTTATCTAGGGCGCTCGTAACCTCGTCCAAGAGAAGAATCCTGGCCTCGCGCAGCAGCGCAGCGACGATCGCCAAGCGCTGGCGCTGACCCACCGAAAGCCCGCTCCCCTCGTCCTCCAGGCGGGTTTGTAGGCCTACATCGGGCCACAGCCCCACAGTCCTTAGGGCCTGTTCCATGGCCTCTGGGGTGGCCCCAGGGGCCAAAGCCGCCAGGTTCTCCTGCACGGTTCCGGCAAACAGCAGGGGTTCTTGGGGCACCCAGGCTATGCGAGCGCGCAGCCAGCGGGGTTCATACCCCTGGAGGTCGTGCCCATCGAGCAGCACCTGGCCCTCGCTGGGGGGATACAACCCCAAAATCAGCCGCAACAAGGTGCTCTTGCCCGCCCCAGAAGGCCCCACCAGGGCGGTGAAGGAACCCGGGGGCAGGCAAAGGTTTACCCCCCGCAGCACCGGCGCCCCCCCGGGGTAGGCGAAGCCTAGGCCGCGAAGCTCCAGCCGGCCCGTCATCTGCGCTGGCGCCAACGAGCCCCCGCTGGGGGCCTGGGGCAAGGTGAGCAGCTCCACCACCCGGGCCGCTGCCCCCTCGGCTTGCGCGAAGCCAGTCCCCAGGCGGCTCAGGGTCTGCAAGGGGGTGATGGTCAGCGCCAGGAGGGTCAGAAAAGCGCTGAGGTCGCCGGTGGTCATCTGGCCCCGCTGGACCGCCCCCACCCCCAGGTACAACAGAAGCCCCAGCAAGGAGGTGGTAGCGAGCTGGCCCAAAGGGAGGTTCAGGGCCGCGATAAGCGTCCGGGTGCGGCCCAACCGGTACTGCTTGCGGTTGCTCTGGCGGAAGCGCTCCCGGGCAAAGCCCTCCAGGCTCAAGGCCCGGATGAGCTCGAGGCGGCCAAACCCCTCCGCCATCCGCCCCGAAAGCCGCTCTAGGGCAGCTTGGGTGTGCTGGCTGTAGCGGCTCACCCAACCCCCAACCCAGGCCAGAAGCAGGCCCCACAGGGGCAAAGAAGCCATTAGGTACAGGGTCAGCTCGGTGTAGTTCTGCAAGAGCTGCCACAAAACCGCAAGCAGCAGCACCCCTTGGGCCAGAAGACCCCCCAGGCTGTAGAAGACGAACCCCTCGAGCTCCTTCAGGTCCGCCACCAACCGCCCGGTAAGCCCACCCGCAGAAGAGGGTAGGGCCCGCAGGTCAGCCGCCAACAGGCGGTCAAAAACTCGCTCCCGCCAGACTGCCGGAATCTTGACCGAAAGATAGCCCACAAAGGCTTCCAACAGGTACCCTCCCAGCACCAGCAGGCCCAGCAGCCCAAGCCCCACGAGCAGCACCGGCTCGAGCCGAGCAAACCCCCCGGCCAGCACCTGGTCAAAAAGAGGCTTGACCACTTGGGCGGGCAGGAGGGCCTGGGCAAGGGCGGGCAGAGTGGAAAGGACCAGGGCCAAAAGCCCCTGCGGCCAGAATGGATAGAGCAGGCGGAGCAGGTTCATAGCGAGAGTACGTGCGCCACCAGGTTGTCCGCCCCGGCCTCGGCCCCCAGGCGGGCCAGCCGAGCCTGGACCTGAGGGCCCCGCTCCAGCAACGCCAGCCCCTTCCGGGCCACCTCAGCGGGGGAAAAGATGCCTCTGAGTTCGGGGAAGACCTCCTCGCCCAGCCACTGGTTGGGCAGGGCCAGGAAGGGGATGCGCGCGGCCACCCGCCGCACCAGGGCCTGCTTGAGCGGGCGGGCCCCCGGAAGGAGCAGCAGCCAGTGCAAGAAGCCTTCCAAAGGGAGCATCTCCGGTTTATGCAGGGGCAGGAGGACCACGGAGGGCAGGCCGGCCAGGGCCAGCTCGAGGGTGTTGGTGCCCGGTAGGGTGAGGGCCAGCCGGGCCTGGCGCATGGCCGCATAGCGCTGGGGCTCCTCCAGCACCTCTACCAGCACCCCCCCTTCGGTGCGCAGCCGCCCCTCCGCCCAGCGGGCC
>NZ_QWKZ01000048.1 GCF_003574085.1 Meiothermus luteus
TCCCCCACCTGGACGGCCTCCTCCTCCCCGGGGGTGGGGACGTGGACCCCCGACATTACGGGGAAACGCCCCATCCCAAGCTGGGGGAGGTAAGCCCAGAGCGCGACGCCCACGAGCTCTTCCTGGCCCGCTACGCCGCGGAGAAGGGCCTCCCCACCTTGGGGGTGTGCCGGGGCGTACAGGTGATGAACGTGGCCTTGGGGGGGAGCCTCCACCAGGACCTCCCGGCCCAGGGCTTCGCCGATGCGGGCCACTACCAGAAAAGCCCGCCCCCTGCCCTGGCCCACAGCCTGCGCCAGGTGGCGGAAAGCCCCCTCGCCCGCCTCTTCCCCGAGGGCTTCCCGGTGAACTCCTACCACCACCAAGGGATCAAAGCCTTGGGAAAGGACCTGAAGCCCATCGCCGTGGCCCCCGACGGCCTGGTGGAGGCGGTGATGCTGGAGGACCACCCCTTCTTCCTGGGCGTCCAGTGGCACCCCGAGCTGCTTCAGGACCACTGGGCCCTCTTTGGCCTCCTCGGGCGCTAGCCTCTCAAGCTCTTCTTCACCCACAAACCTTGGAACATCCAGCGGGTGGCCTAGCGCCCTCGGGGGTCCAGGACGTCCCTGAGCCCGTCCCCCAAGAGGTTGAAGGCCAAGACGGTGAGGAGGATGCCGAGGGCGGGAGCCGTGGCCGCCCATGGTGCCTCCGCCATGTAGTTGCGCGTTTCCGCCACCATGGCCCCCCACTCGGGGGTGGGGGGTTGGGCCCCGAAGCCGATGAAGGAAAGGCCCGCCGCCGTGAGGATGGCCGCCCCCACCTCGTAGCTGGCCTGGACCAGGACGGGGGTGAGGGCGTTTGGGAGGAGGTGGCGGAGGAGGATCCGCCCCTGCCCCGCCCCCAGGGCCCGGGCCGCCTCCACGAACTCCCTTTCCCTCAGGGCCAGAACCTGGGCCCGCACCAAACGGGCGTAGATGGGCCAGGTGACCAAGGCCACGGCTAAGACGGTGTTCCCCAGGTTGGGCCCCAAGGCGGCGGCGATGGCCATGGCCAGGATCAGGGAAGGGAAGGCGAAGAAGACGTCGGTGAGGCGCATCAGGAGGTTATCCCACCGCCCTCCAAGCCCCCCGGCCAAAAGGCCCACCGCTGTACCCAGGAGACTCGCCAGCAGGACCACGCCGAAACCCACCCCCAGGCTGATGCGGGCCCCGTGGACCACGCGGGCGAGGACATCCCGCCCCAGCTGGTCCGTGCCCAAAGGGTGCTCAGGGCTTGGGGGCTTGAGGCGCTCCAGCAGGTTTTGCTCCAGGGGGTCTCCCACCAGGCCCGGGCCGAGGAGGGCCACCAGGGCGAGGACGAGGAGCAGGAAGAGGCCGACCACCGCCCCGGGGTTACGAAGAAAGCGCCGCGCCAGCCTACGCATAGCGGATCCTCGGGTCCAAGAGGGCGTAAAGGAGGTCCACCAAGAGGTTCAAAAGGGAGTAGACCACGCCCACCAGCAGGGTCACCCCCATCACCGCCGGGAAGTCCAGGCTGGTGGCGGACTGGGTGACGTAGCGCCCTAGTCCGGGCCAAGAGAAGATGGTTTCCGTGAGCACCGCCCCCGAAAGGAGGCCCCCAAGGAGGCCGCCCAACAGGGTGAGGATGGGCAGGGCGGCGTTTTTAAGGGCGTGCCGCAGGACCACCTGCCGCTCGGCCAAGCCCTTGGCCCAGGCGGTGCGCACGTAGTCCTGGGAGAGGACCTCCAGCATGGCCGCCCGGGTCATGCGGGCGAGGAGGGCGGCGGAGGCGGAGCCCAGGACGAAGGCGGGGAGGAGGAGGTGGTGCAAGGCATCCCTAAATGCGGCTAAGTCTTTGGCCAAGAGGGCGTCCAGGGTGACGAGGCCCGTCACCCGGGGCGGGGGGATGAGGTAGGGGTCGAGCCGCCCCGGGCCCGGCAGGAGGCCCAGCTGGCGGTGGAGGACGTCCAGAAGGAGGATGGCCAGGAAGAAGACCGGGGTGGAGCCGAGGAGGAGGGCGAAAAGGCGCACCAGAAGGTCGGGTGAGCGGTTCTGCCTTAGAGCGGCCCAAACCCCGGCGGGAAGCCCCAAGGCCACCGCCACGAGAAAGGCCGCCAAGGAGAGCTCCAAGGTGGCGGGGAAAAACTCCTTGAGGTCCTCCGCCACGGGGCGGCCCGTGCGCAGGGAGCGGCCTAGGTCCAGCGCCAAAAGCCGCCTCAGGTAGATCCCGTACTGCACCAGGAGGGGCCGGTCTAGCCCGTAGCGCTCCCGGAACTCCCGGATCTGCTCCTCCCGGGCGTTTTCCCCCAAGGCGGCCACCGCCGGGTCAGTGGGGACCACCTGGGCGATAAAAAAGGTCACGAAGGTGATGCCCACGCCCACGAAGAGGACCAAGAAGAGCCGTCGCACCAGGTAAGCGGCCATAAGGAAAGCCCGTGGCCCTAAGCCACGGGCTCCACTATACCCCAAGCCCCTAGGGCTGCTTGCTCACCTGCCAGAGGGGGGCGGACATCATGGGGTTCTTCAGGAAGCCCTCCACCTTGGCGGAGAGGCCGATGGGCTGGGCCGGCTGGTAGAGGACCACGTAGGGACCTTCCCGGAGGACCTTTTCCGTAAGGACCTTGTAGAGGGCCTGGCGCTTTTGCGGGTCGGTCTCGAGGGCGGCCTGCCGGGCCAGCTTGGCCGCCACCTCGTCGTTGTAGCTGTTGCGCCAGGCCAAGGAGCGGGCTCCGTAGTCCGCCCAGGGGGTGGCGTTCCCATCCGGGTCCGGGAAGTCGGGGCTCCAGCCCGCCAGGACCACCTGGTGGTTCTGGGCCCGGTAGGTGGCGAGGACCTCGGCGTTGGCGATGGCCCGGATCCGAGCGCGGAACCCGGCCTTGGCCATATCCGCCTGGAGCTTGGCCGCCACGTCTGGGCAGGGCACCCCGCCCCCACAGATGCCGGTGCTCACCAAAAGCTCAAACTCAAGCCCTTGCAGGTAGCCCGCCTCGGCCAGGAGCTTGCGGGCCCGGTTGGGGTCGTACTTGTAGGGGGTCGTGGGATTGTGGCCAAGCAACCCCTTGGGGATGAGGGTTTGGGTCTTGACGGCATTCCCCTGTAGGAGTCCCTGGAGGAGCTCGTCCTGGTTCACGGCGTAGCGCATGGCCTCCCGCAGCTTGGCGTTGGCGAAAGGACTCCCCGCCTTCATATTCATGCCCAGGTACTGGAGGCGCAGGGTTTCGGCCCGCACCACCTTGAAGCGGGGGTTGGCGGCGATGGCCTTGAGCCCCTCGGGGGTGAGGCCCTCGGCGATGTCAATCTCCCCCGACTCCAAGGCCGTGCGGAGCACGGCGGGCTCCTGGATGTAGCGCAGGACCACCCGGGGGACCTTGGGCTTGATGCGGGCGTGGGGGTTGGCCTCGAGGATCACCTGGTTCCCCCGGTCCCAGCGCACCAGGCGGTAGGGGCCGGAACCTGCGGAGTTGTTGGTGAGCCAGTCCTTGCCCAAGTCCCCGCCCTTGGCGTTCTTCTGGACCTCCTCCGAGTCCACCACGCCCCCGATGGTGAAGGTGAGGATGGATAGGAAGGACTGGGGAGAGGCGGATTTGGGAATGCGGACCTCCACGGTGTAGGGGTCCAAGGCCTTGGTGGCCCCAGGCTTGAGCTGGGCGATGTCGGTGAAGAGGAAGGAGCCCGGTCCTTTCAGGGCCAAGGCCCGCTCAAAGCTAAAGACCACGTCCTTGGCTGTGACCTCCCGGCCCGTGGAGAAGCGGCTTCCCCGGCGGAGCTTGAAGGTGAGGATCCAGTCGGTGGTTCCCCGCTCCACCTTCCAGCTTTCCGCCAGACCCGGGCGCAAGGTGGCGAGGTCGCTCCCCTCAAAGCGCACCAGGGTTTCGTAGAGGTTATCGGCGATCATCACCCCGCTGAACTCATAGACCACCTGCGGGTCCAGGGTGATGAGATCGGTCCAGTCCCCGCCGTAGACCAGCACCTGGGTCCGGTCCTGGGCCAAAGAAAAGCCCCCAAGAACCAAAAAGATGAACACCCATACCCACTGCCGCATAGGCTCTCCTTTCCGGATAAGACTCTGGGGGCTATCCTAACCGGCAGAGCTTCCAGGGTCAACCGTTCCACCTGCTACCCAGACTTGACTGCCATACCCTACTACGGGGTAGACATAGCTCTATAGCCCTGCGTATGGACTCCCTCCGCAGCGCAGCCCGCTTCGCCCGCACCAACCCTCACCTTCTTCCCCACTTGGTCCCAGAGGCCCTGCAAAGGGCCCTCCTCTCCCTCTCCCCCGAGGCGGAGGGGGAAGGGGGACTACCCGCAGGTGCGGCGGGTGGAGGTCTTGGCCCTGCACCTGCGCCCCCCTTGGTCCAGGCCCGGGTGGAGGGGAAGGAGGCGGAGGCCATCCGGGAAAAGGGGGGACTATCCCTTCCTCAAGCCCCCTGCGGGCGGAATACGGCCACTCGGGGCGGGTTGTGCGGGCCAAAGGCGCCCTCACAGGAGAAGACGTAGCTCATAACAACCTTATACCAAATCTATGTAGATAATCTCAAAACTTGCACCTCTCGTATATCCCGCATAAACACGTATCTCCCACCCCTGTCCCCAGAGGCGGAGGCCAGAGCCCCAGAAGCGAGAGCTCCCGCATGAAGACCCGGGCCACCAGCTCAGGAAAGAGCCCTCCCGCCCCGCCTCCCACCAGGTACACCCTTCTCCAGGGGTGAGCTTCACCCAGTGGGCCAGCAGGTAGGCCAGGAAGGAGAGCACCAGAAACCGATGCACCCCCAAAGGGGTCCGCTGACCAAACTGCCCTAGGGAAAACTCGCTCTTCATGGCCCGGAAGAAGTGCTCAATGGTGAACCGCCTCCTGCCCCACACCAGCAGGGTGCGAGGCGTGGCGGGAAAGGTGGCCACCCCATACTTTTTCAGCCTCTTTCCTTGCCAAGCGGATGGGGGCGTGGGTAGGCCAGGCATACCGGTTCAGGAAGCGGGAGAGGGCGGATTGGCAGGATGGCCAGGATGGCCGAGAGTAGGGATTGGGCTGTGTGCATGGCACCTGTCATCAGACAGGAAACACACAGCCCTTTTCAAGGGGTCACGGCGCATAAGTATCCCCCCGGATGTATAAGTGCAAGTTTTGAGATAACCCAAGCTGCCACCTACCCCCGGCCAGGGTCTGCCGGGGCAGTGTGCGCCCACTGCGCAAAACGCCAGGCTGGCGGTCAAATGCCGCCGGTTTGAGGGCGGGCGAGGGCTATCCTGGGGCTAGGGAAGGGTGGCGGTATGCAGCAGGATAGGCCGAGTTTCAACCCCCTGGAAGCTACCCGGGGCCTGATGGTGGTCTGCACCGACCTAGAAGGCCGCTACACCTACGCCAACCCGGCCTACCTGGCCTACACCGGCATGAAGGCGCTCCCTCTGGGCGCCTCGGCGCTGGAGCATGTGGCCAAAGAGGACCTTCCTCAGGTGATGAATACCGCGAAGCAGGCCCTAGAACATCCGGGCCAGGCCTTCTGGGTAGAGTTCAGCAAACCCCTGCGGCAGGCCTGGAACCGCAGCCGCTGGGAGTTTGTGGCGGTCTGCGACGAGGCGGGCCACCCGGCGGGGCTGCAGTGCATGGGCTACGACATCAGCGATTCTTACCGCCAGGGGCGTTTCCTAGAGGCTTCGCTCGAGCTCCTGTCCAGCGGCCTAAAGGAAGAACTCTCCCCCGAGGAGGTGCTGCAGCGGGCCCTGGACGCCGCCTTGGCGGTGGTGCCGGCGGCCCAGGCCGGCAGCGCTACCCTGCTCGGTCCCGACGGGCGCTTCCACTTCGTGGCGGCCCGCGGCTACGATCTGGCCGCGCTCAAGCAGGTCTCGCTGAGCCCCGGCGAACCGCTCTCCCTCAGCCGGCACATCCGGGCCCAGGTGTTCACCCAGGCCGATATAGCTGCCTTCAACGCCCGGCTAGACCCTGAGCGGCGGGCCCTGCTCGAGGGGCCGGGCCGCTCCAGGGAGATTCAGGCCATGCTGGCCACCCCGGTGGTGGTGAGGGGGCGGCCCCGGGCCTACCTCTACCTTGACCACTTCGGGCGTCCCGACGCCTTTGACGAGCTGGACCTGCGCCACCTGGAGGGCCTGGCCCACCACATGGCCTGGCTGCTCTACGGCGAGGAGCTACAGGAAGAGCTACGCTTTAGCCGCTACCACCACCCCGAAACGGGGCTGGAAAACCTGCGCAGCCTGCGAGAGTTGCTCCTTCGGCTACCACCAGGCCACCGGGCCTTGGTGGCCTTGCGCTGCCGCTCGCTGGAACGCCTGCGGCGGCTGGAAGGGGAGACCGTCTACTTTGCCGCGGTGTGCGAGATAGCCCGGGTCATTCAGGCCGATCTGCGGCTTTCGGATCACCTGGCTTGGGAGGAAAACAACTTCTGGTTGCTATTGGAGGGGTTGAGGGAGGATCGGGAGGTCTATGCGGTGTTGGAGCGACTGCAGGCCGGGGTAAAGGCTAGGCTGGCCGTTCGCTTTCCTGACTTCGATTTTAAACCACAGGTGGGGGTAATCCTGGCCCAGCCAGGGGTATCCCCGCTCGAGCTGCCCCGCGCCGCTGAGCTGGCCCTGGACAGCGCCCGGCCCGGTACGGTGCGCTTTTTTGACTCCAGTCTGGCCTATGACACACGTGAAACCGTAGCCCTGCGTCGAGCCCTGAAGCGTGCCCTTTCACAAGGCAGTTCTAGGGTTGCGGAAAGCTTGGCCCTGCACTACCAGCCTGTTTTTCACCTGGCCAATCAGCAGCTGCACCACTTCGAGGCCCTGTTGCGCTGGAATCCCCCTGGGCTGGGGATGGTTCCTCCAGGAAAGTTGCTGCTTCTGGCCGAGGAAGAAGGGTGGATGTCCAGCCTCGGCGACCGGATCCTGGGGATGGCAACGCAGCAAGCCGCTCGCTGGGAGATTGCAGTGGCGGTGAACCTGGCCAGCAGTCAGTTAGAACCAGGGTTGCTTGACCAGGTGGCGTCCCATCTGACCCATAACCAGCTCTCTCCAGAGCGACTGATCTTCGAGGTCACCGAGGAGGTAGCCCTGGAAGAGGCGGGGCTGGAGGTTCTTAGGGCCCTGGCCGAGCGGGGACATCCGCTGCACCTGGACGACTTCGGCTCAGGCCTGTCTTCCCTGGAGCGCATCACCCGCCTGCCCTTCCGGGCAATCAAGCTGGGGCAGGGTTTCATGTCTAGCCTGGGCTCCCTTCCAGTGCCTCACTCGCCCCAGGCCCGCTTGCTGCGCGCGCTACGGGGGCTAGCAGAGGAGCTGGGGCTGGAGATCATCGTGGAGGGCATCGAAACCCAAGCCCAGCTAGAGTTCCTCCTGGCCGAGGGCTTTACCCTGGGCCAAGGCTACTTGCTGGGGCGGCCGGCCGCTCCAGCCGAGGCTGAGCCCCTCCTCAAAGGGGAGAAGGGCCGCCCGCGCTAGGCCAAGCCCACCAAAAGCCCTAGTAAGGCCCCACCGCCTATAACCCAGACCACAGGCACCCCGCGGTGGATGAGCAAGGCCGCCACGACCACCCCCAGCAGCCACCCCACCGCGTCTACCCCCACCTGAACCAGAATCAACACCATGCTCGCGCTAAGTCCCATGGCTATCGGCACCAGGGCCTTCCGAAGAGCCCGGCTCCACTGGGAGCGGGCCATCCACTGCCAGCCCTTCACCAGCCATATGGCCCCTAAGGCCCCTGGGAGGAACATGCCGGCCAGGGCTGCCAAAGCCCCGGGCAACCCCGCCGCGGCCAGGCCGTAGAACACCACCGCCAGCATGTTGGGCCCCGGAACAAACTGCCCCAAAGCGAACCCATCGGCAAACTCCTGCCGCGTAACCCAGCCGTTGGCCATGAGGACTCGAGCCATCTCCGGCAGGTTGGCCATGCCCCCGCCAAAGCTCAGCGCCCCCAAGCGCAGAAAGGTCAAAAAAACCTGTAAAACCTCATCCACGAGGAGGCACCTCCAGCCCCGCCCCGTCCCACGGACGGGCCGCCTCCCCCCAGTAAAGGCTTACCCCTATAGGAACGTGAACCAGCAGCACCAGCAAAAGCGGCCAGTGAAGAAGTCCGTAGGTAACGAAGACGCCCGCTGCCAGCCCCACCGCCTTTAGGGAGTCCAAGGCAACCGGTGCCTGGCGCACCATCGTCGCCAGGATGAGCCCTATGGCTGCCGCCGCCACCCCGTCTAGGGCGCTCTCGGCCAGTGACCCAGGAACAGCCCCGAAACGGAAGTAGGCAAAGCTCAAAAGGAGCATCAGAAGGCTCCCCGGGGCCAGAACCCCAACCAAAGCCAAAACCGCACCCATAAGCCCCCCCAGCCGCATGCCCAGGTGAGCCGCGGTGTTGGCAAAAATCGGCCCCGGCAGAACCCGCACCAAGGCGGTGGTCTCCAAAAACTCCCGCTCCCCCATCCAGCCCCGCTTAAGCACCAGGGCCTGGTAAAGCTGGGCATTCCCCCCACCCCCAAAAGCCACCAGGCCGACCTGCAAAAAGGCCAAAAACAGCTCAAACCACGGCACCCTCACGCCAGGAATAATACACGGACTAGCGGCCTATCCCCGTCTCAATAAAGCGCCACCAGAGCAAAACCCCCACCAAGCTGGCCCAGAAGAAGTAGGGGCCTACCCTCTCCGGGGGATGGCTAAGGCTCCTGCGAAACCATCCCCCCTCCCCCAGACCGCTCACAAACCAAAGGATGCCGGTCGCCAAAAGCCCATACACCGCATGCAACCTGCCGACCCCCCCCATGAAGAGGGTGCGCACCAACAGCTCCGTCACAAAGGCAACCACCGCTGCCCCAGCGGTGAGGCGGAAAAAACGCACTTGCCACGGGGCCGGCTCCCGCAGCAGAAGCGAAAGGTTTAGGAAAAAGGACGCCCCCAGCAAAAGCAAAACCAGCAGAACCAGCAGGCCGCGCAGCCCGATGAGGTAAACCGGAAAGGGCAGGTCCATCCAGGGTCAGTCTAGCCCAGCTCGAGGCCCCAAAAAAGGCACGGGGCCACCGGAGGGGGCCCCTAGCTTACCCGTTCCACCCGGATCATGTTGGTGGTGCCCCGCACCCCAAAGGGCACCCCAGCTGCAATCACCACATACTCCCCCACCCCCACCAGGCCGGTTTCCTTGGCTTTTTCCACCGCTATTTGCACCATATCGTCGGTGTCTTTGGGGTCTGGGGCCAGAAGGGGCAGCACATCCGAGACCAGGGCAAGCTGGTTGCGCACGTGGGGGTTGGGTGTCAGGGCCAGAATGGGCACCGGGGGCCGGGTACGGGCCACCCTTCGCGCGGCCCCCCCGGTGGCGGTGAAAACCACGATGGCCTTCGCCCCGGTGGACTCCACCACGTCGTCAACCGCCCGGGCGATGGCGTCCTGCACGGTACGGTTGGGTGGGGGCCGAAGGGCGTTCAAGCGGTCGTGGTACTCCTGGGTGGCCTCAATGGTCTTGGCAACCCGGGTCATGAAAGAAACCGCCTCCACCGGGTACATCCCCGTAGCCGTTTCCGCCGAAAGCATGATGGCGTCTGTTCCGTCAAAGATGGCGTTGGCCACATCGGAGGCCTCGGCCCTGGTGGGGGTGGGGTTCTTGACCATGGACTCCAGCATCTGGGTGGCGGTAATCACCGCCTTACCAGCCTGCACCGCCTTGAGGATGATTCGCTTCTGCACCGCCGGGACCTCCTCCAGCGGCATCTCCACCCCCAGATCGCCCCGGGCCACCATAATCCCGTCGGCCTCCTCTAGAATCTCGTCAAAGCGGGCCACGGCACTGGGCTTTTCAATCTTGGCCATCAAGCGGGCGCGGGAATTGTAGCGGGTCAGGTAGTGGCGGGCTAGGAGGAGGTCGTCCCGACTTCTCACAAAGCTAATCGCCACCCAGTCCACCTCCAGATCGGCCCCTAGGGCGATGTCTTCAATGTCCTTATCGGTCAGGGCTGGGATGGAGAGGTCGGCCCCAGGGATGTTGATGCCCTTGTTGTCGGAAAGCTTCCCTCCAACCAGCACCGTGGTGTGAATATCGTTGTGCCGCACCTCCTCCACCCGCAACCGGATGTTCCCATCGTCTAGGAGGAGTATCTGCCCGGGTTGGACGTCGTTGGGCAGGCCGCGGTAGGTAGTGGAAACCCGGGTTTCATCCCCTTCCACTGGGTCGGCGGTAATGGTGAACCGCTGGCCTGCTCGCAGCTCCACCGCTCCTTCCCGAAAGCGGCCGCAGCGGATTTTAGGCCCCTGCAGGTCCTGCAAAACGGCGACAGTGCGGCCCAGCTTCGCCGAGGCCTCCCGAACCATCTCCACCGACCGGCGGTGCTCCTCGGAGGAGCCGTGGGAGAAGTTGAGGCGGAATACGTCCACGCCAGCCTCTATTAAGGCCAGGATCGTCTCCGGCGAGCGCGAAGCAGGCCCCAGGGTGGCCACGATTTTGGTGCGTTTGGCAAGTCCCATCTTGGAGTCCTGAAGAAGGGCTACCTTCTAAAAGCCGAAAACCCTAGGAACCGGGCCGCTGCCCCCAGCTCCTCCTCAATGCGCAGGAGCTGGTTGTACTTAGCCAGGCGGTCCGAACGGCTGGCCGAACCAGTCTTGATCTGGCCGGCGTTAACCGCCACCGCCAGGTCGGCAATGGTGCTGTCCTCGGTCTCGCCCGAGCGGTGGGAAAGCACCGCGGTGTAGCCGGAACGCTGGGCCAAGCGGATGGCCTCGAGGGTCTCACTCAAGGTGCCAATCTGGTTGACCTTGACCAGGATGGAGTTGGCCACCCCCTGCTCAATCCCCCGCCGGAGGATCGCCGGGTTGGTCACGAAGAGGTCGTCCCCAACGAGCTGCACACGCCCCCCCAGCCGCTCGGTGAGGAGCCTCCAGGTCCCCCAATCGTCCTCGGCCAGCCCGTCCTCAATGGAGACGATGGGGTACCGATTAACCCAGTCCTCCCAGTAGGCCACCATCTCCGGACCTGAAAGGGCCTTCCCATCGGCCTTCAACACGTACTTCCCATCTTGGTAAAACTCTGAGCTGGCCGGATCTAGGGCCAAAGCAATCTCCTCGCCAGGCTTATAACCGGCCTTTTCTATGGCCATGAGCAGGACCTCCACGGCCTCCTCGTTGGATTTTAGGTCTGGGGCAAAGCCTCCCTCATCCCCCACGTTGGTGTTGTACCCCTTGGCCTTCAGGACAGACCTAAGGGCGTGGAAGGTCTCCACCCCAGCCCGCAGGGCCTCGCTAAAGCTGGGCAACCCTCCCGGCACCAGCATGAATTCCTGGAAGTCCACGTTGTTGTCGGCGTGCTTTCCCCCGTTGATCACGTTCATTAGAGGCACCGGCAGGGTCACCCCCTGAATGCCGCCTAAGTAGCGGTAAAGGGGCAGGCCCAAAGCCTCGGCAGCAGCGCGAGCGGTGGCCAGGGAGACCGCCAAGATAGCGTTGGCCCCCAAAGCGCTTTTGTTGGGGGTCCCGTCAAGCTCGAGCATGGCCCGGTCCACCGCCTCCTGTTCCAGGGCGTCCATCCCGGCTACCTCCTCAGCAATGCGCTCGTTGATGGCGGCCACGGCCCGAAGCACCCCTTTCCCGCCAAAACGGGGCCCTCCGTCGCGTAATTCCACCGCCTCGTGGGCGCCGGTAGAGGCCCCAGAGGGCACCATGGCCCTTCCCCTCGCCCCTGACTCCAGCACCACCTCCGCCTCCACGGTGGGGTTTCCCCTAGAGTCAAGCACCTCGCGCCCCTTTACTTCTACAATCGTGGTCATCCTTCCTCCTCGCTTGGAAGCCCTTCTAAAGCCGATTACGAGTTTACACCCCAGCGTCGCAAACGGGCTAAGGCTCAGACCCTGAGGGGCACCACCACCGCCAGGTAGCCCTCGTCTTCCACCGCCTGCAGAAGGGTGGGGCTGGTAGGACCGGAAAGCCGCACGCGCACCGTGCCCTCAATGGGGCCCAGGGCGTCAATCAGGTACTGGGCGTTGTAGGCCACCATAAGCTGGGGCTCCCCCGTGGCCTCGAGGGGCAGCTCCTCCCTTCCCCGCCCATAATCGCCCTCGGCGTCAATGGTCAGGCTCTCCCGGCTAAAAAGCAGGTTGACCCGGTGGTTGTTGCGGTCGGACAGAACGGCCACCCGCCTAAGGCTCTCCCGCAGGGCCTCGGCCTTCAAAAGGGCCTCCATCACGAAGCCCTGAGGGATGACCCGCTCGTAATCGGGGAATTCCCCCTCCATCAGCTTGACCGACATCCGCAGGGAGTCGCTCCCCAGGGTCAGGCTTCCCTCCCTTACCGCGAAGACCACCTCTTCTTCCTTGTCCTTGAAGACCCGTACGATCTCATCGGCGCTTTTGGCCGGAACGACCAGCTTGCGGGTGGAAAGCTCCATGGGCAAGTCGTAGCGGGCCAGGCGATAGCCATCGGAGGCCACGGCCCGCAGGCCCTGGGGGGACATTTCGAGCTGCACCCCTCGGAATATGGCCCGGTACTCCTCGGTGCTGGCCGCGTAGCGAACCCGGGTGATGGCCTGCGCTAGCCGGGCCGCCACGATACGCCCCCCGTCACCAAGGGCAAACAGGAGCTCTGGATAGCCATCGGGGTTCGTGGTGGAAAGCTGGGTGCTGAAGGCCCCCGAGCGGAGTTCCAGCCGCTCTCCCTCCCGAAGAACCAGCTCTACCAGCTCGCCCGGCGCGCTGCGCACGATTTGGAAGAAGGTCTGCGCCGGTACCAAAACCCGCCCCGAACCTTGTGTCTCGGCGGGCAGCTTGACCTCGAGGTCCACCTCGCCGTTGGTGCCCCGCAGAATGAGGCTCTGCTCAGAGAGTTCAATGGGCAGGTAGGTGAGAATGGGGTTGGAGCTGCGGCTGGGGATGATCCGCTCGAGGAGGGAGAGCCCTTCAGCTAGGGTGCGTTTTGGGATACGAACTTCCACACTGGCCTCCATATTGGGGTCGGCCCCAGGTGAGCCAGGTTATTCTAGCAGCCCTGAAGGGGTTTGGGGGCCCTCACTTTTGCGAGCGGCACATCTCCCTTAAACGAAAATTCCTATTGACTACTCTCAATTTTTAAAAAAAGAGTAGTAGTAATAGTAGGGGCTGTGGATATGTGGAAAACCCATGGAAAATACCTTGTAGAACGAATTCGGCTTGTGGATAAGTTCCCCGCATACCTGTGGATAAGCTGTGGATAAGTTGTGGATAAGGAGGCCGGTTATCCACAGGGCCGACGGCGCGACGCTTGTCCACAGGTTTATCCACAGGGTTTTCCACAGGTTATCCACAAATTTATCCACAGGTGTTAATAAGTTAAAGGGGTCTCTTCTGGGTGATCGTTCGGTTTTCTTCGTAAAGGGACTAGCGCAGGCGCTCACGGATGCTCTTCAGGGCCTGCTGCAGGCTGGGGTCGCTCTCGCTGCTCTCCTGGATTTTCTGGATGGCGTAAAGCACCGTGGTGTGGTCCCGGCCATCAAAGAACTGGCCTATCTCGGGCAGGGAGGCGTGGGTCAATTCGCGGATGAGGTACATCGCTACCTGGCGGGGGATGACCACCTCTTTGCGTCGGCCCATCCCCCGGATCTCCTCGACCCTGAGGCCGTAGTACTCGGCCACCGCCTTGAGGATGTCTTCCGGAGCCAAGGAGCTTTCGGTGGCAGCAAAGACGTCGGAAAGGGCCTTTGCCGCCACCGCTTTGCTGAGCGGAACGCCGTTGAGGGAGGCGTAGGCAATCACCCGCATTAGGGCGCCCTCCAGCTCACGGATGTTGGAGGTGATCTTGCGGGCAATGTACTCCAGCACCTCCTCAGGCACCCGCATGTTGCGGTACTCGGAGTTCATCTTGAGGATGGCCACACGGGTTTCCAGGTCGGGGGGCTGGATGTCGGTGATCAGGCCCCACTCAAATCGGCTGCGTAGCCTTGCCTCCAGGGTCAGGATGTCCTTGGGGGGGCGGTCGGAGGAGAGAATGATCTGCTTGCGGGCTTCGTACAAGGCGTTGAAGGTGTGAAAGAATTCCTCTTGGGTGCGCTCTTTTCCCGCGATGAACTGCACGTCGTCTACCAGGAGTAGGTCTACCGAACGGTAGCGGTCCCGGAACTCGGTCATGCGGTCTTCGCGTATAGCGTTAATCAGCTCGTTGGTAAAGGTTTCGGTAGAGACGTACTCAATCTTTTTGTCGGGGAACCGCTGGGCCACCGAGTGGCCCACCGCGTGCATCAGATGGGTCTTCCCCAGCCCTACCCCCCCATAGATGAAAAGGGGGTTGTAGGCGTTTCCCGGAGACTCGGCCACCGCCACTGCGGCGGCGTGGGCCAGATTGTTGTTCTGCCCCACCACGAAGTTCTCAAAGGTGTACTTGGGGTTGAGGCGGGCCCGGGGCTCTTGGGGCTTGGGGGAGCTGGCTGCGGAGAAGATGTCTTCCTGGATGGGTTTCCCCGGGATGACCTTGATTTCAAAGCGGGGGGTTTGCGCCCCCAGGCGGGTCAAGGCCTCGGTGAGCAGCTCGGCGTAGTGGTCCTCAATCCACCCTTTGAAGAAGCTGGTCGGTACGCCGAGCTCGAGCGAACCGTTGACCACCCCCAGGGGCTGGATCTTCTCAAACCAGGTGTGGTACTCCACCTCGGTGATGCTTTGGCGAACGTATTCCAAAACGTTTTGCCAGACCGTTGTGTGGGTCAAGGCCACTCCCTCCCCCGATTCAGCTTGAACATTTTACTCGAGTCTTCCCTGGGGGAAGAACCTCCCCCCAGGGGGCCCAAGAGGGGCTTTCTCGGGGGTGGGTGGGGTGCGCTACAATGCGGAGCTAGGGGTTTGGAATGGCGGAGTTTGATGTTGTGGTGGTGGGCGGTGGGCACGCGGGAATTGAGGCGGCCTGGGCGGCCGCTCGGCTTGGGGTTAGGGTGGGGTTGGTCACCTCCAACCCCGAGCGAATTGGCCTGATGCCCTGCAACCCTGCGGTGGGAGGGCCAGGGAAGAGCCAGCTTGTGGCGGAGGTGGAGGCTTTGGGGGGGCTTATGGGCCGCCTGGCCGACGCTACGGCGATTCACACCCGGGTCCTCAACCGCTCCAAGGGGCCAGCGGTGCAGAGCCTGCGGGTTCAGGTGGATCGGGACGCTTACGCGCTGGAGGCGCAGCGGGTGTTGCGGGCCCATCCAGCCATTGAGGTGGTGCGGGCCGAGGTGGCGGGGCTTTGGGTGGAGGAAGGGGTTTTGCGCGGGGTGGAAACCGTGGACGGCCGCAGGCTTCCCTCCCGGGCGGTGGTGGTGGCCAGCGGAACCTTTCTGCAGGGGGTGGTTTGGTACGGGCGGCGCTCGCGGCCGGCGGGGCGTCAGGGGGAACCTCCGGCCCGGTTCCTCTCCCAGAGTCTACGGGCTGTGGGCCATCGGTTGATGCGCTTTAAGACCGGGACCCCCCCGCGCATCCAAGCCGACTCGGTGGATTACGACCGGCTCGAGCTGGTCCCCCCCGATGACCCACCGGGCACCTTCTCCGGCGCCCCGGGGCCCCACGCCACCGCCCGCCCTACCTGGCAGACCCGCACCACCGAGCTGACCCACCGCCTGATCCGGGAGAACCTACACCTCTCCCCCCTGTATGGGGGGGATATAGAGGGGATTGGCCCGCGCTACTGCCCTTCAATTGAGGACAAGGTGGTGCGTTTTTCCGATAAGGAGACCCACCTTTTGTTCGTTGAGCCGGATGGCCTCCATACCAGCGAGCTGTACCTGCAGGGCTTTAGCTCTTCCCTGCCGCCCGAGCTCCAGGTGGAGATGGTGCGAAGCCTACCGGGGTTTGAGCGGGCGGTAATCCAGCGCTACGCCTACGCTGTGGAGTACGATGCGGTGGACCCGCTCGAGCTCACCCCAGGGCTGCAATCCCGCAGGCTGTCGGGCCTTTTCACCGCAGGGCAGCTCAACGGGACCTCCGGCTACGAGGAGGCTGCGGCCCAAGGGCTTCTGGCGGGACTGAATGCGGCCCGGCACGCGAAGGGCTTTCCCGAGGTTTACCTCCCCCGGGAGACGGGCTACATAGGGGTCATGGTGGACGATCTGGTGCGCCGGGGGGTGGATGAGCCCTACCGGATGATGACCTCCAGGGTTGAGCTGCGCCTTTTGTGCCGGGCGGACAACGCGGATGAGCGGCTGGTCCCGCTGGCGGTGGAGTGGGGGCTGCGCCCTTATGAGGACCTGGAGCGGGTGCGGGCCAAGTACGGCCGGGTTCAACGCGAGCTGGCGCGGCTGGAGCGGCTGCGTGTGGAAGGGGTTTCGGCCCTGCAATACCTGCGCCGGCCGGAGGTGGGCTACACCCAATTGCTGGAGCGCATTGGGCCTCCGGAGATCCCGCTGGACCCGGCGGAGGCTTATCAGGTGGAGCTGAGGGCCAAGTACGCGGGGTACATAGAGCGGCAGGCCCGGCTGCGGGAGAGGTTGAGGGAGCTCGAGGGCTACCGCCTGCCCGAGCACCTGGACTATGGCCGGGTGCCCAGCCTCTCCAAGGAGGCAGCGGAAAAGCTGGGCCGGGTGAGGCCTCAGTCGCTGGCGGAGGCGGCGCGGATCCCTGGGGTACGAGACTCCGACGTCACCGCCCTTTTGGTCTACCTGGCCCGTGCGGTGGCCTAGGTGGGGATGTTTCACGTTTTACAAGCCGGGCTATGAGCCCTGAGGGTACCCAACTCTTGTTGAAGGCCGGGAGGGAGCTTGGCCTTGACCTAGGTCCCCACATCCCGCGCTTTGTCCGGCTTTACCAGATGCTCGTGGAGGCCAACCGGCGAATGAATTTGACCGCCATCCGCGACGAGAGGGGTATAGTCCTGAAGCACTTTGTGGACTCCCTGACCTGCCTGCTCTACCCGGGTTTTGCGGACGGGGCGGAGGTGGTGGACGTGGGCACGGGGGCGGGGTTTCCGGGGCTGCCCCTGGCCATCGTGCGCCCCGGCTTGCGCCTTTGCCTGCTGGAAGCCACCCAGAAGAAAGCCCGTTTCGTGGCCTCCGCAATAGAAGGGTTGGGACTGGACAACGCTGAAGCCCTCTGGGGGCGCGCGGAGGAGCTGGCCCGAGGTGTAAAACGTGAAACATACCATGCGGCGGTGGTGCGGGCGGTTGCCTCCTTGCCGGTGGTGGCCGAGTTGGCCCTGCCGCTGGTCCGGGTAGGAGGGTTCGTTCTGCTGCAAAAAGGGCCTGAGGTGGAGGGTGAGCTTGGCCGCTCTAAGGGGGCTTTGGAGAAGCTGGGAGGGGCCCTGGAGGGGGTCCTGCCGCTCTCGCTGCCGGTTGGGGGGGAGGCTCGGAGGCTGGTGGTGTTGAGGAAGCGCCGCCCCACCCCAGAGGAGTACCCCCGCAAGGCGGGTGTGCCGGCTAAGAATCCGTTATCCTAGGAGGGGCGTGAGGCGAATCGGGATCGTCAACCAGAAAGGGGGGGTGGGGAAGACCACCACCGCCATAAACCTGGCGGCCTACCTGGCCCGGGCGGGTCAACGGGTCTTGCTGGTGGACCTTGATCCTCAGATGAACGCGACCTCGGGGCTGGGGCGGGGCCCTTTGGAGAAGAGCATCTACCCAGTTTTGGTGGGGGCAGCCGGGGCCCAGGAGGCGGTGGTGCACGTGGCTCAGGGCCTTGACCTGCTCCCCTCGAGCCCTGATTTGGTGGGGGCTACAGCCGAGCTTGTTGAGCATCCCGGTCGTCTAGCTGAGGTGCTGCGCCCCATAGAGGCCGCCTATGACCTGATTCTGATGGACGCTCCCCCGAGCCTGGGGGCCCTTACCCTGAACGTGCTCGTCGCCTCGGAAGGGCTTATCGTACCCGTTCAAGCCGAGTACTATGCCTTAGAGGGGCTGGCGGGGTTGATGGAGACCGTGGACCGGGTGCGCTCGAGCCTCAACCCGTCCCTGCGGCTGCTGGGGGTGCTGATTACCATGTACGACCCTCGCACCCTGCTGTCCCAGCAGGTGGAAAGCAACATCCGAGGAAACCTGGGGGATAAGGTCTTCTGGACGGTAATCCCTAGGAACGTCCGGTTGGCCGAAGCCCCCAGCTACGGCCAGGACATAGGTCGGTATGCGCCGACCAGCAGCGGGGCCCACGCCTACCGCCGCCTGGCCGAGGAGGTGATGCGCCGTGTCCAAAAGGCCTAGCGGTCTGGGCCGGGGGCTGGAGGCCCTGCTGCCCAAGACCCCTGCTGCCCTTACCAAGCTTCCCTTGGCCCTGATTAAGCCCAACCCCACCCAGCCACGCCGCAGGTTTGACCCGGCGGCCCTAGAAGAACTGGCGGCCTCCATCAGAGAGAAAGGCCTGCTCCAGCCCCTGTTGGTGCGGCCCAAGGGGGATATGTACGAGCTGGTGGCAGGGGAACGCCGGTACCGGGCTTGTCAGATGGTGGGGTTGCGCGAGGTGCCGGTTCTTATAAGGGACATCGGGGATCGGGAGGCCTTGGAGATAGCCCTGATAGAGAACCTTCAGCGGGAAGACCTCAATCCGGTGGAGGAGGCCGAGGGGTACAAACGGTTGGTGGAGATGGGCATGACCCAGGAGGAGGTTGCAAAGGCGGTGGGGAAGGCCCGGGTGACCATCACCAACGCCCTTCGGTTGCTTCAACTTACCCCCGAGATTCTTCGGGCTCTGGAGGAAAATAGGATCACAGCAGGGCACGCTCGAGCCCTCTTGATGCTGCCCGAGTCTTTGCGAAACTGGGGGCTTTCCGAGGTGCTCTCTAAGCAGCTCAGCGTTCGCGAGACCGAACGCCTGAAAGAGCGCTCGCAGGCCCCCTCCCGCCCTGGCCGGGAGGACCCCTATGCCGACATCGCCCGCGAGCTCTCCCACCGGCTGGGCACCAGGGTGCGCTTTACCCATCCCTCCCGGGGCCGGATTGAGATCAGCTACCACTCGGAGGAGCAGCTCACCGCCATCTTACAGGCCTTGGGGTACGAGGCCTAGCGCAGATTAATGCGGATGGCCCCCTCCAGGTCGGTGCGGCGTATCTCCACGCCGTAGCGGTGCAGCCGCTCCAACACCGCCCGGCTGGGGTGGCCGTAGGGGTTGTTGCCCACTCCGATAAGGGCTGTGTTCGGTTGAAACGCGACGAGGAGGGTCTCGCTGGTGCTGCTTTCGGAGCCGTGGTGGGCTACTTTGAGGATGTCTACCTTCTCGGCTGGCCAGCGGGCCTCGGACGAGGCTGGGGCGTCCCCAGTAAAGAGAGCCTTTTTCTGGCCGTACTGGAGGATGAAGACCAGGCTTCGCTGGTTGTCTTCGGTTTCGTCGCCTTGTGGACCGAGAAAGCGTAGGTGGGCCCGCGCGACGCTGAGCTGGGTCCCAGCCCCGGCCTCCAGGATGGGAATATTGCGGAGCTGGGCGGTCCTCCTCAGGGCCTCATCTAAGGGGTTTCCTGTGGCCCTAGGGCCCGTCACCAATAGCCCCACCGGGAAGTTCTGCACCACCTGGAGCAGGGCCTCCACGTGGTCCCCGTCGGGGTGGGTGGCAACTAGAAGGTCGATGTCGTCCACCCCTAGGGCCCGCAGGGCCCTTTCCAGGTTGGGGTAGGCCCATCCCCGCCCCCCGTCCACCAGGATTTCTACCCTTCCGGGCAGCCGCACCAAGGTAGCATCCCCTTGGCCCACATCGAGCTGCCAGAGCTCGGCCCGGCTGGGGTACTGGGAGGCTAGGGAGACCAAAGCGGCGGTGGCCGTCAACCCCAAAGCGTTGGGCCAGCGCACCTTGCCGTAGAGACCGAGCAACAACGGAAGGATGCCCAGGTAGTAAAGGGCGAACCCCACCGGGGTTATCTCGCCCCAGCGGAGCTGGGGGCCCTTGGACAGCCATCCCACCAGCCCCAGGGTTAGGTTGCTCAAGGCCTCGGTGGGGCCAGCCAGAAGGCTTCCCGCCAGCAGCTTGAGGAAGCCCAGGGGAACCAGCAGGTTGAGGAGGGGCAGCACCAGCAAATTGGCTAGAGGGGAAACCAGGGGGAGCTGGTGAAATTGGTGCAGCAGGAGCGGGAGGATGAGGGCTTGAGCGGCTAGGGTGATGCTGAGGGAGGCCCAAAGCCACTGCCGCCATCCGGAAAGGCGGGGTAGGTGGGGCAGCACCAAGGCGATGCCCAGCACGGCCAGGTAGGAGAGTTGCGCTGAGAGGCTGAAGATGGCGTAGGGCTCGAGGGAGAGGTGTGTGAACAGGGCCAGCGCCAGGGCGGGCAAAAGCCCTACCCGTCCCCGGCCGAGGAACAACCCTAAGAGCACCAACCCGGCCATGATCACCGCACGCACCAAGGAGGGCTGAGGCCCCACCAGCCAGAGGTAGACCAGCAGCAGACCGAGCGCGGTCAGGTAGCGCCAAGGGCCTAGCCCGTACAGCACGAGCACGAAAAACGCGGCTAAAATCCCCACGTGCAGCCCCGACAGGGCCAGCGCATGGGCCAGCCCGGCCCGCTGGAATTCCTCGTAGGTGCTCCCGAGATCGCGCCGTTCGCCTAGGGTCAAAGCGGCAACGAGTGCAGCGGCCGGGGGGGAGAGGCCGGCGGTAAGCTGGCCCCTGAGCCAGTCTCGGGGCTCCCGCCTGGGCGGCTCAAAACGCACCACTCGCCGGGCCTGCAGCACGGCGGACACCCCCAACCCACGCAGCCAGGTGCGCTGGTCAAATCCCCCAGGGTTGCGCCGGCCCTGAGGGCGCAAGAGGTGGCCCTCTAGAACGTAGTAGCCCTCCTTTAGAGGAGGGAAGTGGCGGACGTATACCTTCCCTTTAGGGGTGTGTAGGAAGCCTTCCTGCAACCGCCCTTCTAGGCGCACCCACTGCCCGATCTGCTCCTTCCAGGGGTCTTGGAGCAGGTTCAAGTGGAGCGCCACCAGCCCATAGGCAGCCAGGCCCGTCCAGCGGGCTCCATGGGGAAAGAGCAGCCCTGCCAGAAGGCCTAGGAACCACCAGGGGGAAAGCTGGGTAAGGGCCCCCAGCAGGGCCCCTAGACCCAAGGCGTAGGGCATCACGGGACAACCAGGGGTTTGAGCCGCTCGAGGAGCTTCGGGCCAATGCCCTTGACCCGCTCCAGCTCCTCTACGGAGCGATAGGGCCGGTTCTCAATGATCCTTCGGGCTAGGGTGGGCCCCACCCCAGGGAGGCTCTCAATCTCCGCCTGGCTGGCGGTGTTGAGGCTTACCCTGGCCACCGGCGGCCGGGCAGGGCCCGGCTGGAGCACGGCCGGGGTTTCGCTCGAGGGGTTTCCTGGGAGACTGGTCTGGACGGGTGCGAACTGTGTGGTAAGCCGCGGCCATAAGCTTACCAGGCCCAGGAGCAGAACTGCGCCCACGTAGGCGAGGTTGAGCCAACGTTCCACGGGAAACCAACCGCGGGCCCTCGGCCTCAGAAGGGTTCGGAAAGCCGCCACTGGATGAGCGAGAGGGCCAGCCCTATAGCGATTACGCCGAGGGGAACCCAGATGTCGGTGGTGCCCATGTGCACCACCAGGTAACCCGCGGTCACGGCTGCGGTGAGGAGGGCAGAGAGCTTGAGCAGGATGGGGATGGCCCGCCCTGCTGCGCTGGGCTTGGCGGCCACCGCGGGGAGGGGTTCGTCTTTGGGAGCAGGGGGGGCCATCCCCATCCTGCTCAAGCTCTCTGCCCTCCTCACCGCAGCCGTGACCGCGGGTTACCGGGTGG
>NZ_QWKZ01000049.1 GCF_003574085.1 Meiothermus luteus
TCCCCCTGCCCTGATGCCCGAGATGGTCCTGGCCCTCGTCCCCCTCCCCGCCATGGCCCACGCCTTCTTCCGGTTGCTGAGCCGGCGCTACAGGTTGGACAGGCGAAGCTTGGAGCAGGCCGTTTCGGCCTTGGTGGTCTACGGCTTCCTCCGCGACGCCACCGCCGACCCCTATACAGGGGACCCCAGGACCCTGTTCCGGTCGGTAGGCGGCTTGGACGTGGATGAGGACTCTTGCCCGTCTAGTGTCTGTCTCAACTTCTCTAGGGAGAAGATCTATACGCTCTGCGAGGCGAAGGCTACGGGGAAATGCCTGCGCCTCAACGTTAACCTGCCCGAGGACGAATCCCTGGCTTCCCCCCGTCTAAAGGACACCTGGCCCTTCTGGTACACGGGGGCGGCGGCCATCCTTCTCCAAATCCTTTCCCACCCTTCCGCACCCGGGCACCTTTTTCCCGACGGCAATGGGCTAGACTGGGACCTGGTGGAGGAGTACCACGGGGAGGTCCTCGAGGCGCTCCGGGACGGGCGTTGCCCGCGCTTACTGGCCAGGGGAGGGGGAAGGTGAAGGGGTTCCGCGAGCTATTGGAGGAGGCCATCGCGACCCTAGAAAAGGGGAAGCTGCCCCTCTCCCAAGCCTTCCATGAGGAAGCCCGGGCCCAGGTGAGCCTCGAGGAGGCCAAGGGGGACAGAAGTCCGGACCCCGTGGCCCGGTCCCTGCGGCTTGGGCGGGAGGCGCTTTTGGCCCTGGCCCAAGGGGAGCGGGCCGAGGCCCACGGGCGCCTCCGCCAAGCCCTTCGCCTTCACCCGGGCCTTGGCGGGGGCCTGGGCCTGGAGCTGGCCCGCCTCCTGGCGGAAGACCTGGACGATGCCGCAGCGCAAAGGGAGGTGCGGGCGCTCATGGTCAGCCGGGAGCAGGCCTGGATGGAGGCACCCCGGGAACTTCGCCTTCTCCGCAGCCTGAGCCACCTACCACCCGGCTGGTGGGAGGCACTTTGGAAAGGGAATCGGGGAGAGGAAAGGGCAAGGGCTACCCCGAGGGCGGCCCCTCCGAAAACACCCCCCAGGCCCCAGCTCCGCTTCCCGGTGCGCTTCGTTTCTAGGGAAAAAGGTCCGGAAGAAGATACCGGGGCAAGGGCCTTGATGCTCATGCCGGCCCGCAATCTCTTGGAAGAATCTTGGAGAAAGCCTTCTGTGCCCGGGGAGTGGCGCTCCCCCGAAGGGGCCTTACGGGTCACGGAGGAAGGCCGCTTCACCCTTCGGCTGGACCGACTGCCCGAAGCCCGGGGAGCTCTCCTCCTCCTGAAGGGACGGAGAACGGTTCTCCTCCCCGTGCCCTGGGTAGGCCAAAGGTTAGAGGGTTGGATCCCCCTGCCCTCTGAACCGGAGGAAGACTGGCAGGCCGAGGTGTGGACCGCGGAAGAGCTCACCCCCGAGCACTTCCAGAGCCTCCTCTCCCAGTCCGAGTACCCGGGCGAGATCCTCCTTTGGTTGATGGAGGGCCTGTACCTTGGCGAGCTAAGCGGACCAAAGTGGTGGCAGATACTCCGGGCCTTGCTAGAAAGCACAGAGGAAGAGCCTTAGAGGGCTCGAGGGATAGGCCTCTGCAAAGCCCCGGCGCGCTTGGACCCTTCCCGCCGGGTTGGCCCGCTATCCTGCACAAAAAGCCGCTTCACCTTGCGCCCGGCATGGCGCTTGGCCTGGAGGCTGCTCCTAAACCCCTTCCGTGCCACCGCAGAAAGCGGGAGCGGGCTCGAGGTTCCACCCTCGTTGTTTACAAAAGGGGACTACGAAGCCCACTTTTTTCCAGCATGGGATGTAGCAGCTCCCCACGTGGCCCCGGTTTAGAGCCACGGAGCATGACGGGCAACAGATGTGTTTCACTATTGGTGCCCCCCACGGATTCATCCGTGGGATTCTGGTCCTCGCCACACCAACCCCTTCGGACTGGTTTCGCTTACCCAGCTTGGGGGTAGATTCCCGGTTGGGAAACCCCTTCGGGTCTACACCCGTAGGGTGTGCCACGCACCCCGCCCCGTGGAAGCTCAAGGACCACAAGGCAGGACAGCCCCAACCAGTTCGCCAGGTTTGACCCGGCGTTCGGGTAAAGGGCATGCGGCCCGCCTGAGGGGGTGTGGGGCGTGGCCTAGCCAAGTTCCCCCAGAGCAGCTCAGCCCCTGGCCCCAGAGGGAGTCGCGGCTTTATTTTCCGGGGGAGGAAGGGTGGCTCGGTATCTGGCCCAAGCTACGGCCCCCCACAAGCCCCGCTACCGCCCTTCCCCTAGGGCTGGGTTTGCGCTAGGCTGGTGCATCATGCCCATCCGCGAATTCCGCCTGGAAGACTACTCGAGCGTGCTGGCCTTGTGGCAGGCAGCGGGGCTGGAAATCAACCCCTCGGACAGCTTTGAAGGGATAAAGAAGAAGCTCGAGCGCGACCCCGACCTGTTTTTGGTGGTGGAAGAAGACGGGCAGATCCTAGGGGCGCTGCTCGCCGGCTACGACGGGCGGCGGGGCTGGCTCTACCATATGGCCATCCACCCCTTCGGCCAGGGGCAGGGCTGGGGCAGGCGGATGATGGAGGAGCTCGAGGCCCGCCTCAAGGCCAAGGGCTGCTTGAAGCTGAACCTGCTGGTAGAGCCCTCGTATGCCGGGGCCCAGGACTTCTTCGAGCGGCTGGGCTATCGCCGGGACGAGCTGATCTTCATGGAGAAGTGGCTGGGCTGAGCGGCCAAAGAAGGTCTGCCCATGTGGAACTACATCCTGCTGGCCTTCGTGCCCCTGGCGGTGGCGCTGGAGGTGTCCCACGCCCCGGCGGTCTGGATTTTCCTGGCCTCTAGCCTGGCCCTGCTGCCCCTAGCCGGCCTTATGGGCCGGGCCACCGAGGAGCTGGCGGGCCGGGCCGGCAGCACCGTGGGGGGCTTGCTCAACGCCACCTTTGGCAACGCCGCCGAGCTTATCATCGCCCTGGTGGCCCTGTTCGCGGGCAAGATTGAAGTGGTGAAGGCCAGCATCACCGGCTCCATCCTGTCCAACCTGCTGCTGGTGCTGGGGCTCTCGGTCTTCCTGGGCGGCCTGCGCTACAGCACCCAGCGCTTCAACGCCCAGGCCGCCCGGCTGATGGCTTCCTTGCTCACCCTCACGCTCATCGCCTTCCTGCTGCCGGCCCTCTTTGACCTGGCCGAGCGCGGCTTCTTCAAGGTGGTAGACCCCAGCCTGCCCGACCAGATGTTCAGCCTGGCCACGGCAGGGGTGCTGGTTCTGATTTACCTCTCCAACGTCTATTTTTCCTTGCGCACCCACAAAGACCTGATCTCCGGCATCTCCGACGAAGAACACCACGAGGCCACCTGGAGCCTTCCCGTAGCGGTGGGTGTGCTGGCTGCGGCCACCGCGGGGGTGGCGGTGATGGCCGAGTTTCTGGTGGGCAGCCTGGAGGAGGCCACCCAGGCCCTGGGCCTCTCGGAGTTTTTTGTGGGTATCATCCTGATTCCGCTGGTGGGCAACGCCGCCGAGCATTTTGCGGCGGTGGTATTTGCCATGAAAAACAAGATGGATCTGGCGGTGCAGATTGCGGTGGGTTCTTCCCTGCAGATTGCCCTGCTGGTAGCGCCCATTCTGGTGATTGTGGGCTATTTTGCCGGGCATCCGATGGACCTGGTCTTCCAGAACCCCCTGGAGCTCGCGGCCCTGGCGGCCTCGATTCTGGCCACCAACGCGGTGGTGCGGGACGGCGAGACCCACTGGCTCGAGGGCGTACTGCTGCTGGGGGTCTACCTGTTGCTGGGCTTTGCCTTCTTCTTCACCCCGCACTAATCCGAAGCACCGCCGCCCCGTGCACCCGGCCCTCGCGCAGGGCATGCAGGGCCAAGTCGGCCTCCTCGAGGGCAAAGGGCTCCACCTGGGGCCTTACCTTGGCCTGGGCGGCCAGGGCCATGAACTCCTCGCCGTCCTGGCGGGTCAGGTTGGCCACCGAGCGCACCGTGCGCTCCTCCCACAATAGGCGGTAGGGGAAGGCCGGAATATCGCTCATGTGGATACCCCCGCAGACCACCACCCCGCCCTTCTCGGTGGCCTGTAGGGCCTGGGGCACCAGGGCCCCCACCGGGGCGAAGATGAGGGCCGCGTCCAGCGGCTCGGGGGGCCTCTGGTCGGAACCCCCGGCCCAGACCGCCCCCAGCCGCAAGGCAAGCTGCTGGGCCTGGGTGTCGCCGGGCCGGGTGAAGGCGTAGACCTTTTTCCCTTGGAACACGGCAACCTGGGCAATTAGGTGGGCGGCGGCCCCAAAGCCATAAAGCCCCAGCCGCTCCACCCCCGCCCCGGCCAGCCGGTAGGCCCGGTAGCCGATCAGGCCCGCGCACAACAAGGGGGCCGCCTCCAGGTCGTCCAGCCCCGGCGGCAGGGCCAAGCAGTAGTCCTCGTGGGCCAGGGTATACTCGGCGTAGCCCCCGTCCAGGGTATAGCCGGTGAAGCGGGCCTCCTCGCAGAGGTTCTCCTGACCCCTGAGGCAGTAGCGGCAGCGGCCGCAGGTGTGGCCCAGCCAGGGCACCCCCACCCGCTGGCCCAGCCGGAAGCGCCTGGCCTCCGGGCCTAGGGCCACCACCTCGCCCACAATTTCGTGCCCCAGCACCAGGGGCAGCTTGGGGTGGGGCAGGTCGCCCTCGTAGATGTGCAAATCGGTACGGCAGACCCCACAGGCCCGCACCCGGAGCAAGACCTGGCGGCCCTGGGGCTTGGGCAGCCGTAGCTCCCCTAAGCGCAAGGGCCGGCCCACCGCTTCCAGCAGCATGGCCCGGGCAGCCTGCTCCACGAGGGGATTTTCACGCCCGCGCCACCTTTGGGTCAAGGTCCCTCAAAGCAGAAAAGCGAGCAAGGCCCTAAGGGTTTCGGTAGGGTTTTCCTCGCAGAGGAAATGTCCCGCCTCTATGGCTTCTCCCCGCACGTCTTGAGCATACGCCCGCCAGGCCGCAAGAGGGTCACAAGTGCGGTGCACCACGCCCTTGCTGCCCCAAAGCACCAGCAGGAGACAGCGTAGCTTTTCGGTATCCGCCGCGTGGTGCTCTAGGTCTATGCTGGCTGCTGCCCGGTAATCCTCGCAGGTGGCGTGGATGGTGGCGGGGTCGCGAAAGCAGCGCTCGTACTCGGCCAAGGCCCTCGGATCAAAAACCCCCAAGCCTGTCCCCCAGCCACCCAGCTTCTGGTGCAAAAACCCAATAGGGTCAAAGCCAATCAGGCGCTCAGGAAAGCCCCTGGGCTGGGCCAGGAAGAACCAGTGGTAGTAGGCCACGGCCAGCTCGCGGCTCAGGTGAGCGAAGACGTAAGGAGTGGGGACAATGTCCAGCACCACCAGCTTCAACACCCGTTCGGGGTAGTCCAGGGCCATGCGGTGGCCTACCCGGCCCCCCCGATCGTGCCCCACTACCAAGAAGCGCTCAAACCCTAGGGCCCGCATGACCTCGAGTTGGTCCTGGGCCATCCGGCGCTTGCTGTAGTTCTGGTGCTGGGGATCGCCAGGGGGTTTTCCGCTGTCGCCGTAACCCCGTAGGTCGGGAGCCACCACAGTAAAGTGCTGGGCCAGCGCGGGAGCCACCTTATGCCACATGGCATGGGTCTGGGGGTAGCCGTGCAGCAAAAGGAGGGGTGGGCCCTGGCCTCCCTTCACCAGGTGGATGCGCACCTCGGAGGTCTGAACGTCTAAGCGCTGGAACCCCTCGAACATTACCTAAGCCTACCAAAACGGCCGCGCCCGGTCGGTGGGGGGGACAGCAGTGGATTTTACTCAGGACTACTCTACGCTGAACTCCCCGCTGATATGGGGGCTGTTTTCCCGTAGGACTCGCTGCAGGTCGCTGGAAAACCCATCCGGGGCTTCTGCCTGCACTTCAATGACCACCTGCACCCGCACCCCAGGTTCCTTGGCCAAGTGTTGCACCAGCTCCTCGGCTATGAGGCTAGCATCCCGCACCAGATCGGCGGGGTCCAACTCCTTCTTCAGGTAGTAGCGGCGGGCTTTGGGTACGGGAGGAGGAGGCGGGGGAGGGCTGAACTTATCCGTACCCGATGGCTCGGTTGTGGCATCCGGTTGGGTACCCGAATTTGTTGGAACCCCAACGCTTGTGCTTTTCTTCTGCCACACCAACGCTTCGGCCTTTTCCCGCTCCCACAGGTAGCCGGAGAGGTTGGGCTCCACACTTTCCCTAAGGAAAACCTTGGCGCTGTCCTCAGGCTCGGGGCTATAGCCGAAACGCCCCTCTTGGACTCCCTTCTTCACGGCACCCAGGAGGACCTCCTCGTCTTTTAGCTTGGGTAGGTAAGGGTAGGTGGCCAAGGCTTCCCAAAGCCATCTCAGGGGCAACACTCCTTCTCGGGCGGCGAAGAGGCCGAATTGCCTGAGCGTGCCCTCCATGAGTTCCGGGTGCCAGTCCGTGTAGACTAGGCCATCGTTCTTAGCCTTGATTGCCGCCCGCTCCAGAGGGTTACCGCTCCCGAGAAGGCGCATGGTGTGTATTTCTAGGCGGGGCGTCTTTGGGTCTGGTTGGTGGAAGGTGAGTAGGTAGCGGTAGGCTTCCTCCAAGCGCTTGGCCAGGGTTTCGCTTGCTTCTCGCACCCGCGCCTCTACCTGGCGCACGTCCGCCTGCCCCAGGTTGAGCCCCTCTTGGTCCTCCAGGATGGACTTCCAGGCCAGATAGCTACGGCTCGCCTCCTTCAGGTCCGGCACCGAGGGGGCTTCGGCGGCGAGGAAGAGAAGGGCGTTTCGGTAAAGCCTTGGCGCCTGGCCGCGGCGCTCTAGGATTTCCCGCGCGAGCCGCTCTGCCTCGGAGTTCTCCTTGGTGTAAGGGGCTACGGGGGGAAGGACCACCAGGCGCAGGGCGGGTTCATCGGGCACATCCCCGCTCCCCGAGGGCGCAACGTGGACCGCCCTGAAGAGGGGAGGGCGGCCCTTGGCCCAGGTTTGGAGGCGGGCGACGATCTCCGCTTCCACCTCGTGCTCGTCCAGGGAGGCTCCCCGGTCTTGGGCCAGACGGTTCAGGCTCGGGCGGGTTTCAAACCAGTAGCGGTCCCCTTCGGCGTGGAAGTACGTGAGGCGGTCAGAGAGAGCCTTAAGGGCGTCGGTGAAAAGGGAGGGGCTTTCCGCCGGTTGGGCCACTCCAAGCTTTACCCGCACTCCCTGGACCCCCTTGGGCCGGTGAGCTTGGCCCGGGCCGGCGGCGGCAGGGGCGGTGGCGAGAAAGACCGCCCGGGCCACACGGCGCGCGGCTTGATGGCGGCCCAGGATGGGGCGTTCACGTTCCAGTATCAGGGCCTTGGCGTTGGGGCCGTCTATGTCGGCGTCCACCACCTGGTCAAAGCCCTCCTGGTAGCGCGATAGGTGGCGAACGAGTTCGTAGCGGGGACCCCCGGCGTCCAGGGGTAAGCTTCCCGGAAGGATGAGGAGGGAGGGGTCGCCCCGGGTCCAGAGGCTGTGGACCACGAAGGCCATGAGGCGGAGGACCCCCCGGGTGCGTTGGAAGCCCTCGAGGGTAGACCAATCCTCGTAGAGGCGGTCAAAGAGCTCGGGGTGAATGGGGTAGGCGGCCTTCATCCGGCGCTCGTACTCGGGTTCCAAGACCTCGCTTGGGAACTCTCCCTTGTGCTCTCGGTAGTAGCGCATGAACTCCCGCACCACGGCGTCCCGCTGGCGGTAGCCCTCCTCCGAAAGGGGAAGGAAGAGGCGGCGGCGGACGATTTCGTAGGCCTCGTCCTGGGTGGCGGGCTGCCACACGGACTCCAGCCGCCCGAAAACGTTCTGCAAGCGGATAAGGGCCTCCCGCCCCCCGCTTCCTCCCACCTCCATGTCGGAGGCCGGAAGGGAGGCCACCACCAGGGTGCGGGGGCTCCGCTTGGCCGCCTCGGTGAGGGCTTGGGCGAAGGTGAGGTTCTGGTCAAAGGTGCCGGCGGGGAGGTCCGTTTCCCCGTAGAGGTTGCGCAGGAAGGCCACCCACTCGTCAATCAGGATGAGGGCCGGAGCGTACCGGTCAAAGAGGCCTTTGAGGACGTCCGAGCCGGGAGCTACCCCGGTCTGGTCCTCCGCTTCCACCATGCGGTACCCCTCTACTCCCCCGAGCTGGTAGGCGATTTCTCCCCAAAGGGTGCGCACGGTGATCCCCTCGGGCTTGGGATGGGTGCGGGCGGGGCTAAAGGCGGTGCCCACGAAGACGGCGCGGCGGGCCACGGGTACTTGGCCGGCGCCCGTTTGGGCCAGAAGGTCTTCCAGCCCAGGGACCTCCTTGGGGTTCACGCGTCCACCAAAAAGGTGGTAAAGAGCCAGCATGGAGTGGGTCTTGCCCCCACCAAAGGCGGTCTGGAGCTCCACCACCGGGTCGCCCCCTTCGCCAGAGAGCCGCTTGAGAGCGCTTTGCAGAAGGCGCGAAAGTCCCTGGGTTAGGTAGGTGCGGCGGAAGAACTCCTCTGGGTCCCCGTACTCGGGCCCCGCCTCTCCCTTGTGCACCTGGGCCAAATCGGCGGCGAACTCCGCTTCGCTGTAGCGGCCCGAGGCCACGTCGGGGTGAGGCGTGACCACTTCCCTCCAGGGGGGAAGCCCCTTGGGATTGGGGACCTGAGCGCGTTCGCCAACCCGACGCTCTGCCTCGCGCCGGGCGTCTTCCTCGTAGCGCCGCCTGAGAAGCTCCCGGGCCATGCGGTCGGTTTCCCGGGCCTCCTCGGCGGCGATCATCTCCAGAAGGCGGGTGATGCTGTCCAGGGCCCGGTGGGCGTCCTCGAGGCTAAAGGCGCTCTGGTGCCCCCAGCGGTTGCGCACCTCTATAAGTTCCTTAACCAGGGTACGGCCCCAGCGGCCAAGCTTTGCGTCGAAGACCTCGTTCCAGCGGAAGTCCATGAGCTTCAGGAGGGCCTGGGCGTCGGGGTCTTGGAGGGAGTAGCGGTCGCCCCGCAGGACCTCTGCTACTTCCTTGGCCCAGTCCTCCCCGTACACCCGGCGGTACTCTCGCTCCACAAAGGGTTTTAGGGCCGCCTTGAGGAGGTCCAACCCGCGCCCCACGATTTCCCGGTTGCTGAGCGCCATAGATAGAGCATACGGCCTGGGGGAGGGCACCCGCGGGCAAATGCACCGCTAGACCTTGAAGGCGGGAAGCACCAGCCGGGGAAGGCCCATCTGCCCGGCCAGGAAGTCCACATAAAGCCTGAGGTAGGGCCAGAGGTTTACCGGCAGGTTGCGCTGGCTGAAGGTTTGGAATAGGGCCCCTTCCGGGAAGAGGGCGCTCTGGTAGGTGGCGGCCACGCGAAGCCACACATGACCGAAGGTTCCGTGGGCGTCCTCCAAACCGCCCCCTCTACCCTTTCCGGGCCAAAGGGCTTGAGGCTATCCAGCAGGGGTTCTAGGGGTTTCCCCTAAGGGCTCATCCGGGGAAAGGCTATAGCGGGCAAGCACTTCCCCGTCTTCGTCGGCGAATTCAAGCCGCAAGGAAAGGCCCAGAGCCTGGGCGTACCGGGCCAAGGCCTCGAGGCTGGTGGAAAGCCCAGCGGATGCCTCCATCTGGCTCACGCGGCTCCGGGTGACCCCAAGGCGTTCGGCCAAGGCCTGCTGGGTCAGACGGCGGCGCTTCCGCAGGTAAACGAGAAGGTTCCGGAGTTCCTCTTCCAAGACTTCCCGGTAGAGCCGACGCTCCTCGGGGTCCTGCATGACCTCCTTGAAATAATCCCGGAAGCTGGTGTTGCTTGCCTCGCTCACACCCCCCATGTTGTTGCTGCCGCAACCGTTAGTCAAGGCTAACCTCATAGCAGCCGTTCCTGCACTTCCCGGCGCTTCGCGGCCTCCACCGCCAGGTGCCCGTAGCTTCCCGCCAGGAGGTTGAAGGCATAAGCGTCTTCCGCCCGGCCCTTGCGGTCGGCCACCTGGTAGAGGCGGTAGGCCAGGGCCCGGGCCCCTTCGGCAAGGCGCCCAGGAAGCTGGGCCAGGAGGCTTGCGGCGGCGCTTTCCCCTTCGCTCGCCAGAAGGCGGATGAGGTGGTGGGCGGCCTCCCAGGCGGAAGGCCGCTTGTCGGCGCTGGGGTTCCAGTCCTTGGGGTACTCCTCGGGGCGGAAGAGGCGCACCTTGCCCCCTTTGGCGAGGAGGATGCCCCCTTCCATCAGGCCCGCCACGGCCACGTTCTTGGCCTTGGCCAGGGTTTCAGCGTCCCCGTAGGGGCCTTCCCCGTAGCCGTACTGCTCGTACCAGGCGATGGCGAAGCGGGTGTCGGGGTCCAGCTCCGCCTCTTCCTCGGCCAGGAACTCGTCCAGCACCTGGTTGATGAGGGTGAGGGCCTCGCGCACGGAAAGGGGGCGGCCGTCCGGCTCCAGAACGGCTTTATAGCGGCTGAAGACCGCCATGCCGGGCCCGATGGCGCTTTGGGCCAGGTCCACCGGGGGCACGTTCCCTTGGGTGAGCTTGCGTAGCGCCTCCGGTAGCTCTTGGCGCAGGACCCTTAGGAACTCCTGCCGGGTGGCCACGGGGGCGTCTTCCGGCCGGGGGCGGCAGACCAGGACGATGGAGGAGGCGAGGGCGTTGGCCCCCTGGCCCCGGGGGCGGTTGGCAAGCTCGGTGCGCATGGGCCAGGTGGCGGTTATCTGGAAGCCTTCGTCCACCAGCCCCTGTAAGAAAGTTTCCCAGCCGGTGGAAGCCACTTTGGGGGCTTCTTCCTCTTCCTCCTCTTCCTCCATCTCCTGTTGCTTAAAGGCGTAGTAGAGGCTTAGGGGGTAGTCAGGGTGGGCCTTGGCCCGCAGGTTGCGGAAGACCTGGCGCATGCCCTCTTCAAAGCGGCGCTTGGCGGCTTCCTTTCCCCCGTGGCGGTAGGGGTCGGCGATGAGCTCCTCCTCTTTGGGGACCAGGAGGGTGCGGAAGAGCTCGGGGTAGGTGTCCTTGAGCATCTTCCGCAACCAAACATAGAAGAAATCCGAAAGGTCAGCGTACGGCACGTTGTCGTAGTAGGGAGGGTCGGTGGAGATGAGGGGTGGGGTGGGCACCCCGTTCACCGCCTCCAGGGCGTTCACCTGGCGGGCGTGGCCTGGGGGATGGGCGGGAAGGGCTTCCAGGGCGCGGGCTACCCAGTCCACCATGCCTTCCCAGGCGCCGGTGCCCTCGCTAAAGGGGTTAGCCTCGGCGTAGTCCCAGGTCATGGGGAGGGCTTGGCGGGCGAATACGCTTCGCACATTATCCCGGCTGGCATCCCAGGTGGCGAGGGTGCTGTGCCGATTGTTTAGGTGGTCCACCGCCAGCGCCAGGTATACCCGCACCGCCTCGGCGTAGGCCCAGGCCCCTTTACCCCCTTGGGCAAGGGGTACCCCGTCGTCGGGGAGGCCCGCCTTTAGGGCGTCTTCGTAGGCCTTTTCCCTGGCCTCGGCCACCAGGTGGGCGAAGGTGGCGAGGGCGGTGAGCTGGCGGGGGGTGAAGAGGTCGGCGTGGGTGGTGAGGCCGTAGTTTTGCACGCGGAATCCCAAGGCTTGCTTGGGTAAGTGTGTGGAAGGCTTCCAAGTAGGCAGTACCGCCTTCGCCACCGCCTCGTGCTCCGGGGTGGGGGGATGGTAGTTCCTCCCCCTCTGTCCCTCGGCCACGATGGCCATAAGCCGGGCCCCCAGGCGCCCTGCCTTCCCCTCCTGGCGCACGTGGTCCAAGGGGATGGGGCTTCCGCAAACCAGGCAAACCCCACCCCTGCGGTCTATGGTGCCTTCCACGGGGGGCTTGCCCTCATGCGCTACGCGGAAAAAAACCTTTCCCCCTGCCACCTCGGGCACGATGTAGGCCTCCTTTCCCCTCTTCCTGGAAAGCCAAAAGGAGCGGGCCAAGGGAGCTTCCGCCCGGCACCCGGGGTTGGGGCAGGTCACGGTCCTGGCCCATATCCAAGCGATAACGGTCTGCCCCTCCACGTCGGGGTAGAGGTGCCCCAAGCGCTGCTTGGCTTCCTCCCGCATCCAGGCCCCGTAATACCGCACGTCCCAGGCCAAGCCCTGGGCCCCGAAGAAGCTGTCGCCTTGGCTGGCCTTGGCCCGGTACTCGGGGTTCACAGGGGGGAGCCCGAAGAAGCGGGGCGAGATTTCCACCAGGGCTTTGTTGATTAGGACCGCCACGGGGTTCAGGTCCCCGGCGTAAGTGGCAAGGCCCAGGCGCTGGGCTTCAAGCGGTATGGTGCCGCCCCCGGCGAAGGGGTCCAGCACCGGGGGGGCTAGGGCCAGGAGGGCTTCTATCCGCTTGCGGTCCTCGCGGGAGGTGGGCGGCTTTTGGCCCGAGGAACGGGCGAGGCTCTTGGCGATTTCGTGCTGGGCCTCGGCGATGACCCCCGTCTTGGGGTCCAGGGCCTCCTTGGGGCTTTTGACGTTGTCCCAGTCCACCAGGCGTTCCAGAAGGCCAAAAAGGCGCTCCCGCTCCCGTTCCGCTTGTTCGGGGGGCAGGTACTCGCCGGGGTCGTCCACCAGGCTGGAGAAGAGGACAGCTCGGGCGGCGGCCAAGGGGCGCCGCGCCCACCAGAGGTGCAAGGTGGAGGGGTGGCCGTGGCGGATGGACTTCTCCCGGCTCGCTTGCCTGTTGATGGCCTCGAGGGGTAGGGCGACCTCAATAAGCTTCTTCGGCATAGCTGGGCTCCTCCAGCGCTTGCAGGATCTCCCGGGCACCATAAAGGCGGTTGCGCCGGGCCTGGCCGAGGGGGGAGAGGACACCCTCTTGCGCAAGCCTCTCTATCAAGCGCATGGCCCAGGCGTGGGTCACCCCAAAAGCTATGCTCACACGAAGAGCATACCCAGGACCTGGGCCTAGAAGGGCTCGGGGCGCACGGGGCTTATGATACTGTACCCCCCTTTTCGTATAAGAAGCCCGGAGCTTGTTATACGGGAGTATCACCTGGGTACCTCAACCACCCGCACGGCCTGGGCCAGGACGTAATCTAGGCGGTAGGACACGTTGGTGGCACCGAAGTCGGGCTCCCGCATGAAGGGGGGAACGTAGTGCAGGCGAAGGGCCCTTTGCCCATCGGTTTCCACCACCACCAAAAACCAGCTTTCCGGCTTGTTGAGGGCGGTGAGGATCTGGGTGCGGGAGAGGGTCACCACGTCCGACCCGGGTCCCTTCCCCTTGACCTCCAAGAAGCGCAAGCTTCCCTCCGGCGTGCGGGACTCCACGTCGTAGCCGGGGTGGCCTGGGGGCATCTCCCGCGGTTCGTAGCCCAGGGCCCACTCCGCCCACAAGACGGCCTCCACGGCGAGCCTTTCCAGGCGGTCCCTCGTTTCCTGCTCCGGGGCGGTGAGCCCCCGCTCCAAGGGAGGGACCACCAGGATGGCCTGGGAAAGCCGGGGCGGGAGAGAGCGGAGGTGGCGGGCTTCCTCCAACTCCTGGGTGCGGTGGCGCAGGCGCTCCCGAAGCTCGTCGGCCCGGCGCCTTGCCACCTCCGCCCGCCCCGCGGCCCCCGCTTTGCCCGCCTGTGCCCGTTGGGCCTCCCGGTGGGCCACAGCGTCCCAGTAGTAGATTTCGGAAAGAAGCCTTTCCTTTACCGCCTTCAGGGTACGGTCCACCTCCACCTGGCGGAGGTGGCGGACCTCGTCCAGGTGGGCCCGGGCAAGGTGGGTGGCGGCGTAGGCTTCCGCCTTCGCCAGGAGGGCGGGGAGGTCCAGGTGGTTGAGAAGGGCCAGGGCCCTTTGCCGCTCCTCCTCCGTGGCGGGGCGGAGGTCCAGGTAGGGGGCGGGTCCCTCCTCCCGCACCGCCCCCTCCGGGGTCAGCCCCACGTAGAGGAAGCGGCGGGAAACGGGGCCTTTGGCGTCTTGCACCTCGTGCTCCAAGGCCAGGAGAAGGCGGGGGGTGTTGGCGTTTTCGTCCACCAGCACGGTTCCCCGCTCCAGGTACTCTCCCCATTCGGCCAGGGTGGCGTCCAAGACCGCCTCGAGGAGGGGATGGCCCGCCACCAGGAAGTCGGCCACGGGTTTACCGGGTAGGGCGACTTTGTCCTTGTGGAAGGTGACCCGGGTGTAGCTCCGCAACACCCCGGGCCGGACCCGCTGCACCCGTGCCGGGACGAAGCTCACCTCCATGCGCCCCGCTTCCCGGGGGTGGACGGTGCCCCCCAGGCGGGCGAGGGCCTCTTGGAAGAAGCTACTCAGGTAGTGGGGCTGGAGCTTCCGCGCCTCGGCCCTTTCCATCTCCAGTCTGAGCTCGGCGAGGCGCTTAGGGTCCAGGACCTCCGTGGCCAGGGCGCTTTGCAGGAGGGTTTCCAGGTGCTTCCGGTCCACTGCCCTTTCCACCTGCCGGAAGAGCCGGGCCCGCACCTCGGGGTCCTCGCCGTAGCGGATGGCCTCGAGGAGGAGTTCCCAAAGGGGCTTTTCCTGGAAGAGCTTGCCCAGCACGTCAAAGACCTTGCCCCCCAGGGCCTGGCTCGCCTCCTCCAGCTTGCGCAGAAGGCGCAGGTAAACCTCGCCCTCCCTTGTGTTCTCGGCCACCAGGTTCCACATGTGGCAGACCTCCGTCTGGCCAATGCGGTGGATGCGGCCGAAGCGCTGTTCCAGCCGCGCTGGGTTCCAGGGAAGGTCGTAGTTGATGAGGAGGTGGGCTTGTTGGAGGTTCACACCCTCCCCGGCGGCGTCGGTGGCGACGAGGATCAGGGCGTCTTGGTCCTGGGTGAAGCGGGCTTGGCGCAGGCGGCGCTCCTCCCGGGAAAGCCCCCCGTGGATGCTCACCAGGGCCTCAGGCCGGCCCAGGTAGCGGAGAAGCCGCCCTTCCAGGTACTCCAAGGTGTCCCGGTGTTCGGTGAAGAGGATGAGCTTGTGCCCCCGAATCAGTTCGCTTTCCAAAAGGGCGCGGAGCTCCTGCCATTTGCGGTCCCGCTCCTCTTGGAGAAGGGCCTTGGCCCTCCTTTCCAGGCACTTGAGGGTTGCGATCTCCGCCTCTAGCTCGGCCAGGGTGCGGGCCGCGGTGGCCTGGTCCAGCACCTCTGGGGCGGCTTCTAGCTCCTCCGTGGGGAACTCCTCCTGCTCCTCAATGTCCTCTTCCTCCAGGATGGGGAAACGCAGGGCCAAGCCCCGCTTCACCTCCTCCCGCCGGGCCTCGAGGCGCTTGCGTCTCCGCTCCAAGGAGCGGGCGATGGCCATAGGGCTACTGGCCAGGCGCCGCTGGAGCAGGGTGAGGGCGAAGCCCACGGTGCGCCGTTGCCCCTCCTCCAGGGCCTCGGCCCGGTTCATCTCCTCCCGCACGTAATCGGTCACCGCCTCGTAGAGCGCCCATTCCTCGGGGGAAAGGGCGTAGGCCACGGTGTAGGCCCGCCTTTCCGGGAAAAGAGGGGTACCGTCAAAGCGCACCAGGTCCTCCTTTTGCCGCCTCAGCCACACCCCTTGGGCGTCTAGGGCAGGGCTTTGGGGCCTGGGCCTTCCGGCGAAGCGGTCGGGGTCTAGGAGGGCGAGGAAGAGGCGGAAGTCCTCCTCCTTGCCCCGGTGGGGCGTGGCGGTGAGGAGCAGGAAGTGGCGGGCTTTCTCCGAAAGGCGCTGGCCCAGGCGGTAGCGCCGGGTGGCCTGGATTTCCTGCCCGTAGTAGGTGGCGGCCATCTTGTGCGCCTCGTCCACCACCACCAGGTCCCAGTCCACCTCCAGGGCTTTTTCCGCCACCTCGGGGAAGCGGGCGAGCTGGTCCAGGCGGGCAATCCAGAGGGGATGTTCCCGAAAGGGGTTTTCCCGAGAGGTTTCCAAGCGGGTTCGGGAGAAGACCTCAAACGGGAGGCGGAACTTTTCCCAAAGCTCCTCCTGCCACTGGAGGACCAGCGTTCCAGGGGCCACCACCAAGGCCCGCTCCAGGGCCCCCCTTAAGGCGAGCTCCCGCATGAAAAGCCCGGTCATGATGGTCTTTCCCGCCCCGGGGTCATCGGCGAGGAGAAAGCGCAAGGGATTTTTGGGGAGCATGTGCCCGTAGACCGCCTCAATCTGGTGGGGCAGAGGCTCCACCAACGAAGCGTGGACGGCCATGTAGGGGTCAAAGAGGTAGGCGAGGCGGATGCGCTTGGCCTCGGCGGCCAGGCGGAAGAGGTCCCCGGGAGCGTCCAGGGGAAAGCGGGAGGCTGCTTCCACCTCCAGTTGGGCGAGGTCCTCGGGGTAGAGCAAGGCTTCCCCAAGCCCCCCTTGGGCATCGCGGTAGGTGATCTGGAGGGCGCCCTCGAGGGGGCGCACGTGCTCCACGTACACGCTCTGCCCCGGAACGAGGCCCTTCAGGCGGAGACCGGGACGCAAAGCGTGGGGTTGAGGGGCGTGGGCCACGGGGTTAGTTTAGGGCAAAAAGCGCTAAGCTTCAGGATGGAGCCGCTGTGGTTGCCTATTCGGAATGCATAAAATGCATAAGTAGATTTTATAGAAAATTTCGGTATCAGCCTTGATGTTTTTGTTTGATCCCCCCTAAACTAGCCCCAAGGCTGCCCTTGTGAAAGGAGACACATGGAGACCACCCTCAGCACAACCGAGACCCAGGCCATCACCGCCATCCGGATGCTGGCCGCGGACGCGGTGGAGCAGGCCAAAAGCGGCCATCCGGGCATGCCCCTGGGGATGGCCCCAGCGGCCTATGTACTCTGGAGCGACTTCCTAAAGCACAACCCCACCAACCCCCACTGGCCCGACCGCGACCGCTTTGTGCTCTCGGCGGGGCACGGCTCCATGCTCCTGTATGCCCTGTTGCACCTGACCGGCTACGACCTGTCCCTGGACGAACTGCGGCGCTTCCGCCAGTGGGGCTCCAAGACCCCGGGCCACCCCGAGTACGGGCACACCCCTGGGGTGGAGGTGACCACCGGCCCGCTGGGCCAGGGCATCAGCACCGCAGTGGGGCTGGCCTTGGCCGAGCGCAAGCTGGCCGCCGAGTTCAACCGCGAGGGCCACACCGTGGTGGATCACTACACCTACGTGCTGGCCTCGGACGGCGACCTGATGGAGGGGGTCTCAGGGGAGGCTTCCAGCCTGGCTGGGCACTGGGGGCTTTCTAAACTGATTGTGCTCTGGGACGACAACCACATCTCCATTGACGGAAAAACCGACCTCTCCTTCAGCGAGGATGTGCTGGCCCGTTACGCCGCCTACGGCTGGCACACCCAGCGGGTGGATGGTGAAGACCTGGCCGCGCTGCGCTCGGCCCTCCGGGCGGCCCAGGTAGACGCCCGGCCCTCCCTGATTGCGGTGCGCACGGTGATCGGGGCCGGCTCGCCCAAGGCCGGGAGCCACAAGGTGCACGGCGAGCCGTTGGGCGCCGAGGCCCTCGAGGCCACCCGCAAGAACCTGAACTGGCCCCACCCCCCTTTCGAAATCCCCCGCGAGGTCTACGAGCACTTCCGGGCGGCCATCGCCAAGGGGCAGCGCCTCGAGGCCGACTGGCGGGCCCGCCTGGAGCGCTACGCCGCGGCCTACCCGGAGGAGGCGCGGGAGCTGCAGCGCCGGCTGAAGGGCGAGCTGCCCCCTTTGGACTGGGAGCGGCTTATTCCCAGCTTCAGCGGCAAAATTGCCACCCGCGCGGCCTCGGGCAAGGTGCTCGATGCCCTGGCCCCAGCCCTGCCGGAGCTGTTGGGCGGCAGCGCCGACCTCACCCCCTCCAACAACACCCAGGCCCAGGGGATGCGGGCCTTTTCGCGCGAGAACCCCACCGGGCGCTACCTGCACTACGGGGTGCGGGAGCACGCCATGGGGGCCATCCTGAACGGCCTCAACCTGCACGGGGGCTACCGCGCCTATGGGGGCACCTTCTTTGTTTTCTCCGACTACATGCGCCCCGCCATCCGGCTGGCGGCCCTGATGGGCACCCCCACCGTTTTCGTGCTTACCCACGACTCGGTGGCCATCGGCGAGGACGGCCCCACCCACCAGCCCATCGAGCACCTGGCCAGCCTCAGGGCCATGCCGGGCCTCTGGGTGGTGCGCCCGGCGGACGCCCTCGAGACCGCCTACGCCTGGCGGATGGCCCTGGAGCGCAAGGAGGGCCCCACCGCCCTGGTGCTCACCCGCCAGGCGGTGCCGGTGCTGGATCGAGGCAGCCTGGCCGGCCCGGAGGGCACCCTGAAGGGCGGCTATACTCTCTCCGAGCGCCCAGATGCGAGGGCGGCCATCGTGGCCACCGGCAGCGAGGTGGCCCTGGCCCTGGAAGCGCAAAGGCTACTGGACGAGGAGGGCATCCCGGTGCGGGTGGTGAGCCTGCCCTGCTGGGAGGCCTTCGAGGCCCAGCCGCGGGAGTACCGAGAGGCCGTGCTGCCCCGGCACCTGCCCACCCTGGCGGTGGAGGCAGGCAGCACCCTTGGCTGGGAACGCTACGCCGATGCCGTGCTGGGGATTGACCACTTTGGCGCCAGCGCCCCCTACCCGGTGGTCTACGAGAACCTGGGTTTCCGCCCCGGGTCGGTGGTGCGGGCGGTGCTGGAGCTGCTGGGCCGATGAAGCGCGTTCGGGTGCATCCCCTGCCCCTGGAGGCCCTGCCCCAGGCCGAGGTGATGCTGGTGGTGGACGTAATCCGGGCCACCAGCACCGCCACCATGTTCCTGGAGGCCGGGGCCCAGGCCCTCTGGCTCACCGCAGGCCTCGAGCCGGCCCGGGCCCTCAAGCAAAACGGCGAGCTTTTAGCCGGGGAGGTGGGGGGGCTGCGGCCGGAGGGCTTCGACTTCGGCAACAGCCCCCGCGAGGCCGCCTTGGCCGAACTCACGGGCCGCACCGTCATCCACGCCACCACCAACGGCACCAAAGCCGCCCACAAGGCCGCCGGGCTGGCCCGCGAAGTGCTGCTGGCCTCGCTGCTGAACGCTCCCGCGGCCATCCAGCTAGCGAGTCGGCTGGGCTCGGACGTGGCCATCCTGTGTGCGGGTAAGGAGGGCCAGGTGGGCATGGACGACCTCTACACCGCCGGGGTACTGGCCCAGGGGCTCCTGGCCGAGGGCTTTGAGCCGGTGGGCGACGGCGTGCAGATGGCCCTCCACCTGGCGCAAAAACCGGCCCTGCCGGTGCTCAAGGCCTCCGAGGCCGCCTTGGCCCTGGAGCGAGAGGGCCTGGGGGCCGACGTGGACTTCTGCGCCCAACTGGGCCTCTCGGAGCGGGTGCCTCGGCTGCTGGAGCGGCGGGGCCCTGCGCTGGTTTTCGGCTAGGTCGGAGGTGGAACATGCGGGCGCTTATCTTTGACGTGGACGGGGTCATTGCCGAGACCGAGGAGGGCCACCGGCTGGCCTTCAACCGGGCTTTTGCCGAGGCCGGCTTGGATATCGAGTGGAGCCAGGAGCTCTACGAGCGGCTTTTGTGGGTCACGGGCGGCAAGGAGCGGATTGCCCACTACCTCTACCACTGCCCGGAGTGCCCCAAGCTCCTGGAGGCCGACATCGCCCGGCTCCACCGGCGCAAGACCGAGCTCTACAACCAAATCGTGGCCTCGGGTGAGGTGCCCTTCCGGCCGGGGGTGCTCAGGCTTTGGCGCGAGGCGCGGGCGCAGGGGGTGAAGCTGGCGATTGCCACCACCACCTCGCTGCCCAACGTGGAGGTGCTCTTGCGCCAGGCCGGGGAAGAGGTGCTGGGCTGGTTTGAGACCATCGTGGCGGGGGACATGGTGCCCCGGAAGAAGCCCGCCCCCGATGTCTACCTAAAAGCCCTGGAAAACCTGGGTATTGCGCCCGAAGAGGCTTTGGCCATTGAGGACTCCCAAAACGGCCTGATTGCGGCCCAGAGAGCCGGAATTCCCACCCTCATCACCTACAGCCACTACACCCGCGAGCAGCGTTTTGAGGGGGCCCTGGCGGTGCTGGAGCACCTGGGTGAGCCGGGGCTGCCAGCCCAAGTGGTCGCCGGGCCGCGTAGCTGTGCGATGGTGGTCACCCTCGAGGTGCTGCGCGACTGGCACGGGAGGTTTGTGAGGGCCTAGCATGGTGCGGCACCTGATCGTCTTCAACACCGAGGCCTCCGAGGAGGAGGTGCGGGCGATGTTTGAGCAAGCCAGGGCCGTTCTGGGGCAGATACCGGGCGTGGTGGGTTTTGAGCTGGGCAAGGCACTAGGTGAGGCGCCCCGCTACCGCTACTTGCTGGTGGTGGACTTTGCCCACGAGGGCGTAGTGCCCCTCTACCGCGACCACCCGCTGCACCAGGCCTTTGCCAATGCGGTCTTCCGGCCCATGGCCCCCGACCGCCTCACCACCGACTTTGTGCGGCTCTACCCGGAGGGCGCATGACCGCCGAGGTGTTTCGCCGGATGCCCTACGCTGAGGCCCTGCCCCAGGCCCAGCGAATTCTGGTAGACGGCTACGGAGAGGGGCTGGTGCTCCAGGGGACGGGCGGCTACTACGGGCTTTACTACCTTTTTGGGGTGCTGGGCCTGCGCGAGCCCGTGCCTTCCCATCCTCCCGACTGGGTGGAGGGGCCTAGGCAAAACCAGGAAGACTTCAAGGAGCCTTACCAGATGGTCCACTGGCTCGAGGTAAACGGCTACAACCTCTTTGTAAACGAGAGCAAGTAGGAGGAGGCATGTCCGCCACCACCCGCGAGTACGACGAGCTCACCTACCGCGAGGCCCGCTCCAGGGCCATCCGGCAGATGGCCGACGGCTACGGCGAGGCCCTGGTGCTCAAAGACGAGCACGGCTACTGGGTGCTCTACTACTTCTACTGGAGCCAAGAACCCCCGCCCGCGGCCAAGCCTCACTGGATGGAAGGGCCGGTGCAAGACCCCAGCGGCTTCCGCCCGCCCTACGCGGTCAAGACCTGGATGGAGGAAAACGGCTACGAGAGCTTCCAGAACGACCTGGACTAAGGTGAGATGACCGAGCCCCGCCTAAACCGCCTTTTCGCCCCCGATGGGCGCTGCTTGAACGTGGCGGTGGACCATGGGGTCTTTGGGGAACTGGGCTTCTTGGAGGGCTTAGAGAAGCTGGGCCAAGCCGTGCAGACCCTGGTGGAAGCAGGCCCCGACGCCCTCCAGCTTGCCCCCGGCCAGGCCCACCTTCTGCAGCGCCTGCCAGGGAGGCACAAGCCCGCCCTGGTGCTGCGTACCGACACCACCAACGCCTACGGCGCTGCTGCAGGGTTGCTTTTTGCCGAAATGATGGAGGGGGTGGTTGAGCTGGCCCTGCGGCTGGACGCGGCCTCGTTGGTGGTCAACCTCCTGTGGCTGCCGGGGGAGGCTGGGCTCTACCGGGATAGCCTCCGGAACGTGCAGCGGCTCAAAGCCGAGGCCGAGCGCTACGGGATGCCCCTCATGGTGGAGCCCCTGGCCATGCGGCCGGGCAGGGCTGGCTACGAAGCAGACGGGGACGTGAACCGGATTGTGCCCCTGGTGCGCCAGGCGGTGGAGCTGGGGGCCGATGTGATCAAGGCCGACTTCACCGAGAACCTGGAGGAGTACCACCGGGTGGTGGAGGCGGCCTCGAGCCGGCCGGTGCTGGTGCGGGGG
>NZ_QWKZ01000005.1 GCF_003574085.1 Meiothermus luteus
TAGTGGCCGTTGCGCTCCCCCCGCCGGCTGGGTGTGCGCTCCCGGTAGCCGGCGGCCAGGTGCTCGGTCATCTCCTCCTCCAGCACCCGCTCAAGGACCGCCTTCACCCCTTCCCGGATGCGCCGGCTGATCTCCTCCTTGGTCAACCGCCGGAGCTCATCTTGGGTCATCGGACACCTCCAGATTAACCCACAAAATACGCTACGCTACCCCCCCGCAGGTGCGCTAGGATGTAGCAGGGGACACCTTCACCCGGCCAGAGGTCCTCAAGGTTCTGACGGGATATGAGAGACGGGGGCGCGCTTTATGGTGGCCCAAAATCCAAATGCTCCGGCGAAGGTTGTGTATTCCTTGGCCCTTGGTCCCGAAGAGAACGTGCAGGAGGCGGTCCAGGAGCACCCCAACCTCCATCCCATGGTGAAGAGTCGTCACGAGTTGAGAAGATAAAGGGAGGAAGGGATGGACTATCGGAAAAAGTTGGATCTGGCCAGGGATCCCAACACCCCCGTAGAGGCCCTCGAGGCCTTGGCGAAAGACAAGGAGTGGACGGTTCGCTGGAGAGTGGCGACCAACCCGAACACCCCGGCGCACATCCTCGAGGCCCTGGCGCAGGATGAAAGCTGGGAGGTACGCCTAGCGGCAGCAGAAAACCCGAACGCACCGAGGGAGGTCCTTGAGGCCCTAGCAGGGGATAAGAATGCGGAGGTGCGCAGGGCGGCGGCACGGAATCCAAATAGCCCGCCGGAAACCCTCAAGGTCCTGGCGAGGGATAGGGAACGGGATGTGCGGGAGGGGGTGGCAGGAAACCCGAGCACGCCGGAAGCCGTCCTCAGGGCCCTAGCGGAGGACGGGGACTGGATAGTGCGCCGAGCTGTAGCGGAGAACCCGAACGCTCCGGCCCAAGTCCTCAGGAGGTTGGCGGGGGACAAGGCAAAGGCTGTACGCCAGGCAGCCGCCGGTAACCCAAACACGCCGGCCCATGCCCTGGAAAGGTTAGCGGGGGATAAGGGCGAGGAAGTGCGCCGGGAAGTAGCCTGGAACCCCAGTGCCCCGCCCCAAGTCCTTGAGAAGTTGGCGAGGGATGAGGACGGGTTCGTGCGCCGAGCCGTAGCGGGGAACCCGAATACCTCGGCTCGTGTCCTCGAGGAGCTAGCGAAGGAAGAAGACTGGCTGACACGCCGGGTAGTAGCGGAGAATCCGAACACCCCGGCTCAAGCCCTCAAGAGGCTAGCGGAGGACAGGGCAAAAGCGGTACGCCAAGCCGTAGCTGGGAACCCCAATGCTCCAGCCCAAGTCCTCAGAAACCTGGCAGAGGATGAGGACTGGGTAGTGCGCTTGGCAGTGGCAGGAAACCCGAACGCCCCACCTGAGGCGTTGGTTCTCTTGTCGGTGCGAGACCATGTGGAGGAGGTCAAAAGAGAAGCTCTGGAAGCAATCCGGAAACGTGCCAATCCATCTTCACCCATGGACTTTTTTCAGAGCCTTCTCTGCGTGAAACCTTCTTCGTGTGACGCCGAAAGGCAAGGTGAAAGTCACGTCTAAACCCAGCCCAAGAAGAGGTTAGCCCTCCCACCCTCACGGGCAGGAGGAAGAAACCCTGGCGCTACACCCACATCCTCTAGGCACCACAGGGAAGCGGAAGACAGGAGCCGCGAAGGTATGTACACTCTAGAGGCTTCTGGCCTACGGCCTTGAGGCGTTCCCTTGCCCCCCTCCGGAGTACGGGGCGATTGGACTAGGCAAGCCCAGAAAGTGCGGTGTCACGCCCCTTCTGCCCCCCGGACTTCCGGTCCGCCCGAAAGGCAAAGCCTGGTGTATAGTTATCCGCTCAAAACTTGCACTCATCCAGTTCCCCTCAAGGATATGCAACCCTCAAAGCTCTCCTCCTCCTTCTCCTCCAAAGCCACGGCAAAGCCAGGCCCCAGCACAGCCCCACCAAGTTCCCCGCCGCCCTCTCCCGCTTCCTCAACCGCTACCCCTGGCCCACCCGAGCCCTCATCCGCCTCGCCCGTGGGGAGGAAGCGAGGCCCCAAGCCCAGGCTCCTGGTGGTCCTGGACCTGGTCACCCTGGCGAAGCGGGGTCGGTTCCCCGCCCTGCTCCTCTCCTTCTTCCACGGCGACAAGCCCTTGACCGCAGATGGCTTTTTCGGTAACATAAAAAGCTGCCGCACGACGCGGGGTGGAGCAGTCTGGTAGCTCGTCGGGCTCATAACCCGAAGGTCGTAGGTTCAAATCCTACCCCCGCAACCAGAAGCAAGCCCGGGCCACCCGGGCCTTTTTATATCCGCGCGATGCGCCCCCTGGCCTCCCGGGGGGTGCGGGCCCCGATGGCGTAGAGGGCCACCCGCAGCTCGTTTAGAAAGCTCTCAATCCAGGCCACCACCGCTTCAGGGCCTTCCAGGGCAGGTTGGAGCAAGGGGCGGGCCACGGCCACCACGTCGGCCCCTAACGCCAGGGCCTTGGCCGCGTCGGTGCCGCTGCGGATGCCTCCAGAGGCCACCAGGGGAGTGTGGGGAAGAACTTCCCGGCACTCCACCAGGGCCTTTGCGGTGGGAATCCCCGTTTCCACCAGCTCGGGGTGCAGGACGCGTCCGTAGTGAACCAGCTCCTCCACCTTGGCCCAGTTGGTCCCTCCTGCTCCGGCCACATCCAGGGCAGCGACGGGAAGACCTTTGAGCAGCCTAGCGGCCTCCTTCCCGATGCCGTGGCCCACCTCCTTCAGCAGTACCGGGAAGGGAAGCCTGGGGAGAAGAGCTTCTAGCTTGGCTAAGAGCCCACGGAAGTCGGTGTCGCCCCCTGGTTGCAGGGCTTCTTGCAAGGGGTTGGTGTGTAGGGCCAGGGCGTCGGCCCCTACCAAAGAGACCGCCTGCTGGAGTTCCTCCGGGCCGTACCCCTTGTTGAGCTGGACCAGGCCCAGGTTGCCCACCAGCAAGGTTGTGGGGGCCACGTCGCGTACCTGGAAGCTAAGCCGGGTTTCCGGGCGCTCGAGCATCACCCGTTGGCTGCCCAGCATCATCCCCACGCCCAGCCGTTCGGCGGCCTGGGCCAAGGCGCGGTTAATCCGGGCCCCGTTGGCTTCTCCTCCGGTCATAGCGCCGATTAAGAAAGGGGCCCGCAAGCGCTTGCCTAGAAAGAAAGTAGTAAGGTCCACCTCGGCCAGGGCTAGCTCTGGAAAAGCTTGGTAGCGCAGGCGGTAGCGCTCAAAACCGGTGGTGAGGCGGGTGAATTCAACGGGTTCGCTCAAGCAGACCTCGAGGTGCTTGCGCTTGCGGGTCTGGATGTCCTGAACCTCGTCCACAGCCTTGGGCGATTCTACCCAGCCGGTGGTGGGGGTTTGTGGGCCTAGCCCACCCTCGTGGTGGGCCTTTGGGGCAGACCGGGTATAGTAACCCAGTGGTCCTTTTGGTGCCTGACTCCACACGCCCAGAACATCTAGAGGGCCTTCCCAAAGGGGTAAAGGTGGCCTTTTTACCCCGAGAAGATCCCTTGTCCGAGGAGGCCCTGGAGGCCGAGTTCGCTGTGGCCCCTTACGGGAGCGCTCGAGCCCGGCGCTTTTTCGCCGAGCTGCCCAACCTGAAGCGGCTCAAGGTGGTGCAGACCCTCACCGCCGGGGTGGACTGGATTCTGCCTAAGCTTCCGGCGGGGGTGGTGCTCTGCGATGCGGCGGGGGTGCACGATGCGCCGGTGGCCGAGTGGATTGTGGGGGCTATTCTGGCGGCCTACAAGCGCTTCCCCGAGTTTCGCGATGCCCAGCGGGAGGGGCGGTGGGCCTACCGATGGGTGGAGGACCTCGAGGGGGCCAGGCTGCTCTTCCTGGGCTACGGCTCCATCGCCCGGGCCACCGAGGCCCGCCTGGCTCCTTTTGGGGTGTCCTTCCTGAGGGTGGCCCGCACCGCCCGCGAAGGGGTGCATACCCTGGCCGAGCTGCCGGAGCTGCTGCCCCAAGCGGATATTGTGGTGAACCTGCTGCCCCTCACGCCGGCCACCGAGCGGCTCCTGGGCCATGAGCATTTTGCCCGGATGAAACCGGGGGCCCTCTTTGTGAACGCGGGACGGGGCAAGACTGTAGACCAGGAGGCTCTGGTGGAAGCAGTTCGATTGGGTAGGATTCGTTTCTACACCGACGTGGCCGATCCAGAACCCCTGCCGGAGGGCCACCCCCTCTGGTCACTCCCGGAGGTCTTCCTCACCCCCCATATCGCTGGCTCCACCCCTAAGCTCTTTGAGCGGGGCTTCCAGCTGGTGCGGGAGCAGGTGGGCCGGTATGTCCGTGGAGAGCCCCTCCTGAACGTGGTGCAGGAAGGATACTAGGGGCTGGCTGGGTGGTTTGGCAGTTCCTGTAAGGCCCGCACCACCGCCTGGGCGCTGCGCCTATCCATACCGGGAAGCCGGGCCAGCTCCTCTAGGCTGGCAGCCCGGAGTTCCTCCAGGCTGGAGAAGTGCTGCAGGAGGACCCGCTTGCGGGCTGGGCCTATGCCTCGGATGTCGTCAAAGATGCTCTTCAGGGCCTTTCGGCTACGCTCCTTGCGGTGGAAGGTCAGCCCGTTGCGGTGGGTTTCGTCTCGGATGTGGATGAGGAGCTGCAAGGCGGGGTGGGTCAGGGGAAGCGCGAGGGTGCGGCCATCGGGGAGCACCAGGGTTTCCTCGCGCTTGGCTAAGCCCACCAGCGGGAGCCTCAGACCGGCTTGCTGGAGGCCCCGCTCGGCGGCCCGCACCTGGCCTAACCCCCCGTCAATCAGGATTAGGTCGGGGATGGGCATCTGCCGGGAAAGGCTGCCGCTGAAGCGGCGGGCGAGGGTCTCCTCCAGGGCTTTGTAATCGTCGGGGCGGCCCTGCAGGCCGCGGATTTTGAGGCGGCGGTACTCGGACCTTTTGGGCCTTCCCCCTTCAAACACCACGATGGAGCCCACCGGGCTTTCCCCCAGGAGGTTGGAGACGTCGTACCCCTCGATGCGGTGGGGTCGGCGGGAGAGGCCCAGCAGCTCCATCAGCCCTTTGAGCGCGGGGTGGTCGCCCTTGCGCTCCAGGAGCTTGAGCTCGGTCTCGAGCGCGGCCTGGGCATTTTTCTGGGCCAGCTCAATGAGGCGGGTCTTCTCGCCCCGCTGGGGTACGCGCACCTCTACCTTGCGCCCCTTGGCGCTTAGGAAGGCCGCAAAGGCCTCCTGGACCTCCAGGGCGAAGGGGAGCAGCACCAGGGGGGGCAGGGGGGTGGCCTCGAGGTAGTAGTCCCGTAGGAAGGCCTCCAGGAGCTCTGCGTCGCTGGCGTCTCCAATCCCCTCTATAAAGCGGCTGATCCGCCCCAGCATCTGTCCTCCCCGTACCTGATAGTGCTGCAGCATGGCATACTCGCCGGCTCGAGCGAAGCCTATGAAATCCAGATCGCCCATCTCCGGGTCGTAGGCCTGCTGGGCGGTGCCGAAAAAACTCCGGATGGCCGCGATTTGGTCGCGAATCTCGGCGGCCCGCTCGAAATCCTGCTGCCGCGCGGCTTCCCGCATCTGGGCCTCTAGGCTCGCGTAGAGGGTCTCAATTTTCCCGTCCAACAAGTCCTCTACCTGCTTCACAGCGGTGTGGTAGCTCTCTGGATCGGCCTGGCCCACGCAGGGGGCCAGGCAGCGGCCCATGGCGTGGTTGAGGCAGGGATAGCGCCTTCTTCTAAAGGGGTAGCCGGAGTTCTTGCGCAGGAGAAAGTAGCGGTCTATCAAGCGCTTGATGCGCCGCACTGCGCTGGCTTCGGGAAAGGGCCCCCAGTAACGGGCCCCGTCGTCTTGTACCCGCCGCACCACCAGGAGCATAGGCCACTCCTCCTTGGTCAGTTTCAAGAAGGGGTAATGCTTGTCGTCCTTCAATAAAACGTTGTAGTGAGGGCGATGGTGCTTGATGAGGTTGGCCTCTAGGAGGAGGGCCTCTACCTCGTCGCGGGCCAGAATGAACTCCAAGCTGGTGGCTTCCTGGGCGATGCGCAGGCTCTTGCCCTCGCTGTGGAAGTAGCTATTGACCCGCGCCTTTAGGTTTTTGGCCTTTCCCACGTACAGGATGCGCACCCCGTCCTTCCATAGGTAGACCCCTGGGGCTTCGGGCAAGGGGGGAAGGTCTTCCGGTCGCATTGAGGCCCATCCTAAGCGCGGGGGTATACCTTCTGTGTGACTTGTCCTCCTGATAGACTGGGGCCTATGAGCACCGGCCGCGACGAGATGCTCTACAAAGCCTGGGTCCAGGTCATCGATTGGATGAAGGAGTACGCCGTCGAAAAGGGCGTGGCCTTTAGCAAGGAGTCCGACTTTCCCGACTTCATCTACCGCATGGAGCGGCCCTACGACCTCCCCACCACCATGATGGCGGTCTCCCTTTCCGACGAGCGGGGGGAGCCCTTCCTCTTCGCCTCGGTATCGCCCCGACACGCCAAGCTCAAGCACATTGCCTTCCGCGTTCCAGGAGGGCACATCCACCACCACGCCCACTGGGAGGAAGGAAGGGGGCTGGTGTTGGAGGGGAAACTTCCCCTGACCAAGGAGCGGCTCTTCCAGATGGCCGACCGGGCTCGAGCCGCCCTGGTCCGGGCCTGAGCTACCAGATGGCCATGACCCGGGTGGGGCCGCCGGAGGCCCCTTTGTGTTTGGGCCCGCCCACGATGACCATGGCCCCGCTAGGCGGCACGCTGGCCAGGTTGGCTAGGTTCTCCAGGCCGTACTTGCCCGCCCCCAGCAAGGTGACGTGGCTTTTAAAGTCCTTGGAGGCCCCGAAGTCGAGCGAGAGGGTGTCCACCCCCACCCCCACGATGTTCCGTTCCCGCACCAGAAACTCGGCGGCGGCCGGGCTGAACCCCGGGTAGTGCTGCACCCCGGCGCCGTCTTGGTTGACGTAGGCCTTGGGGTCGCCAACCCGGCTTTCCCAGCCCGAGTACATGGCCACGAAAGCCCCGGCCGGCAGGCGCCCGTGGCGGCGCTCCCAGGCCAAAAGGTCGTCTATGGTGACCTCGGCGTCGGGGTTGCGGTCGGCCTTGTCCTTGATGTTGACGACGGCCAGCGGTGCGATGAGCCGGTTTACCGGTAGGCTCTCGGCGGTGAGGCCGCCCTCCACAAAGTGGGCTGGGGCGTCCATGTGGGTCCCGGTGTGCTCCCAGACCTCTAGGATGTTGCCGTAGTAGCCATCCTTCCTGACCGTGACCACCTCGGTGATCTTCATGGGCCTGGCCCCGGGGAACATAGGGAAGCTGGGTGAGGCCACATGGGTCAGGTCGGCCACGTTGCTAAAGGCTTTTCCAGAAACCTGGCCTTGGGCTTTGGCGCTGACGGCGGCCAGCGCGGCCAGGCCTGTGGCCAAGCCCAAAAGCTCCCGCCTGCTGAGGCTTCTTTCTACCAGACTCATCACGTGGGGTGCGCACATACGACCTCCCAGCGTTCCAAGCCGGCTTCCTGGTATGGCTCGGTAGCCCCAATTTATTGGGTTTCCCGGGCCTCACGCAAGCTCAGTCCCGGCGCGGGCTTACCCCCAGCAGGGCCAGGGTGATGAGGGCGAAGGCCAGCCAGGCCTGCAGGGGGATGGGGAACTGGGGTAAGTACTCCACGTTGCAGGGGATGGGACCCTTGCAGACGTTGGGGGCCAGGCCCGGGACCCAAAGCTCCAGAAGGTGGTAGCTGCTCCAGAAAAGGCCCAGTAGGGAGAGGGTGATGGCGTAAGGTTTCACGCCAGCGTCCCCCCGCCACAGGGCGATGCCCAGCAGGAGGGCCAGCGGGTACATGGCGATGCGCTGGTACCAGCAGAGGGTGCAGGGGATGAAGTTGCGCACCTCGGAGTAGTAGAGGCTGCCTAGGGTGGCCACCAAGGCCACCAGCCAGGCCAGGGCCAGCAGCAGGGTGTTGCGCTCAGAGGGATTTAGGTTCCTCACAGGGGTCATTCTACGGGAAGCTCGTAACGGACCAGGCGGCCGACCACCCGCCCGGGCAGCTCGAGCTCGGTACCTGCTGCCCGGATGAAGGGCCTGGGGTGGATGCGGCTCAGTAGGGCCCGGCCCGCCTCCTGCCCCAAACCATCTGGCAGCACCCCGAGCATAAGTCCGGCCGGTTCCGCCACCAGCGCGGCCCCAAGGGCGTGTCCTTGGGCGTAGGCGATGAGGGCTGTGTGGCTGGGGTTTTGCAGCCATCGGCCCACCGCCTGGGCAAAGGCCAGCCGCCACGCCGAGGCCCCGTAGGCCTCAGTGAGGATGCGGGCTACCTTCCAGGCCTCCGACCAGGGAACCCGCACCACCCGGTGGGGGGTGGGGTGGGCCTCTGCAACGCAAAGCTCAAAGGTGCCCCCAGGGCGGTAGCCGGCAGCCAGGAGCGCAGAAGCGTCGGCCTCCTCCCAAAGGGTGAAGGCGGGGGGTGCGCCTAGGGCTAGGAAGCGGGCCTCGATTTCCCTCTGCGCGGCCGCTTTGTGGCCAAAGGCGGTGTTGGTCAAAAGCAGGGGAAACTGGGGCTGGAGCAGGTAGGGGAGGCCTCCGGCTTGGCCGGAGTGTTCCCTCGAGGCCAAGGGCCGGTACAGCGCGCACAGGTCCAGCATCCGCCTAACCCAAAAGCGCCTCCACAAACTCCGCGGCGTCAAAGGGCTGCAGGTCCTCGGCCTTTTCTCCTACCCCGATGAACTTGATGGGCACCCCCAGGGTGCGCACGATGGGCACCAGCACGCCCCCTTTGGCGGTGCCGTCAAGCTTGGTCACGACGACCCCGGTGAGGCCCACGGTTTGGTGAAACTTCCTGGCCTGTTCCAGCCCGTTTTGGCCGGTGATGGCGTCCAGCACCAGCCAGACCTCCCCGGGTTCGCCGGGGTCGGCTTTGCCGATGGAGCGCTTGACCTTGGCCAGCTCCTCCATCAGGTTGTGCTTGGTGTGCAGACGCCCAGCGGTATCCACCAACAAGAGGTCGAAGCCCCGGGCCTTGCGGGCTGAGGCGGCGTCAAAGGCCAGCGCGGCGGGGTCGGTTCCCTCGGGGCCCTGGACGACGGGGATGCCCAGCCGCTCGCCCCAGACCCCGAGCTGGGCCCCCCCGGCGGCCCGGAAGGTGTCCCCGGCGCAGAACATCACCCGCTTGCCCTGCTTTTGGTAGTACTGCCCCAGCTTGGCGATGGTGGTGGTTTTGCCTACCCCGTTGACCCCCACCATCAGGATTACCTTACCTTTGGGTTCCACCACGCTCTTTTTGGCGTCTGGGCTGAAGCCGGCTTTGCGGATTTTAGCCCGGAAGGCGTCGGGCTCGAGCTGCACCGTGAGGGCTTGCTTTAGGGCCTCGCGGAGGTCCTTCTTGCCCGACCGCCGCACCTCTTCCAGCACTTCCTGGCTGGCCTCTACGCCCACGTCGGCGGCGATCAAGGCAAACTCCAGCTCCTCCAGCACCTCTTCGGGGTTTTTGCTCCAGGGTATCGCTCTCACCAGGCTGTCGCGGGTTTTGCTGAGCCCCTCGCGGAGGCGCTGCAACCAGCTCATACGGCCCCAGTTTACCGGTAAGGGGCCCACCCCGGCCGGGCACCGGCCGGGGTGGGCGGGGCCACGGGCTACTTGGCCTTCTCGTAGAGCTTCTTGGCAATCTCGTAGAGCTCGCCCGGGTGGAACTCGGGGGCGAACTCCGCGGCGTCGTGTCCGGCGTCAAACACCGGGCCGCCCGTGGGGGGGCCGTCCACCACCACCACCTCAGTCCCGTCCTCAGGGGAAGCGCCCTTCCAGATGAGGCCCAGGTCTTGATAATCGGAGGGGCTAAAGCGGTAGAGGTTGCGGTGGAAGCCCTGCTCCATGTACTTCTTGGCCTCGGGGAACTTGCTGTTGTCGATGCGGGGGATGGGGAGGAGTTTGGTCATCTCCACCCCGGTGAGGCTCTCCAAGGCCTTGCCGTAGGCGGCGGCGTGGACCCCGCCCCGCACCAGGAGGTAGCCGATCATCTCCCGGGCCACGGGGTTGTCCGTCATCTCGTAGACCCGGAGCTTGTGGGTGCGGGCCGCTACCTCCAGGAAGAAGTTGTGGAGGAGGTCCAGGATGAGGTTGCCGCTGGTGAAGACGTACTCCCCGTTCCAGTGCTCCCCCATGGCCCCCATCACCAGGGTGTTGGCCCCTCCGGCGATGAAGTGGGCGGCGTTGCGGGCGTCCTTGGCGAAGCCCAAGGGGGCGCTTACGGGGTCCACCCCTCCTTCCAGGTCCTTACCGGGGTTCTTGGCCAGGAGGCTATTGACGGTGGCGGAAACCAGTTCAATGTGCCCGAGCTCCTCCGTGGCGATGTTGGCGATGAGGTCGTAGTAGGGCTTGAGCGCCTTCTTCCCCCGGAAGTTGAAGGACTGGTACATGTAGTTCATCAGGGTGGACATCTCCCCAAAGCGCCCACCCAGAAGGGCCTGCACCGCCGCGGCGGCGTTGGGGTCCTGCTCCTTGGGCATGGGCAACTCAATCTGCAACCGGTCTATTCTCAGGAACATCTCCAACCTCCTGCCCGGCAAAACCGAGCAGTTTCTACCCTAAAGGGGCCTGTGGAATAAGTCCAATAGATTGTTGGCCTTCCCAGTATAAACTAGATTTATGACATTGGAGCAGCTCCGGTATCTGGTGGCCCTGGCCGAGGAGGGTAGCTTTACCCGGGCAGCGGAGCGGGTCTACCTGACCCAGCCCGCCCTAAGCGTGCAGGTACGGCGGCTCGAGGAGGAGCTTGGGGTGCGGCTTTTTGACCGGGCCAAGCGGCCCTTGGAGCCTACCGAGGTGGGCCGGGCAGTGGTGGCCCAGGCCCGGCGGGTGCTGGAGGAGGTGGAAAAAATACGCGCCTTGGCCGAAGGACAGGCCGCGCTTTTTGAGGGGCCGTTCCGGCTGGGGGTTATTCCCACCCTGGCCCCTTACCTTCTGCCCCGCCTGCTGCCCCGGCTCGCCGAGCGGTGGCCCGGGCTCGAGCTCTCGGTGCGGGAGGAGCTGACCCCGGGAATTCTGCAGGCCCTTTTGGAAGGGCGGCTGGACGGCGGCCTGATCGGCACCCCAGAGCGCCTACCGGGCCTCGAGTTCACCCCGCTTTTTGAGGAGGGTTTTGTCGCCTATGTGGCCCCGGGCCACCCGCTCTACGCCCAGCCGGCGCTCCACCCTTTGGAGATACCCCTCGAGGACACCTGGGTCCTCTCCGAGGGGCACTGCTTTCGCGAGCAGATTCTCGCGGTCTGCCGGCCTGGCCTGCCCCGGCGGCGGGTGGAGTTCCAAAGCGGCGACCTGGAGACCCTGGTGCACCTGGTGGAGGAGGTGGGGGGGCTGACCCTCCTGCCCGAGGTGGCCCTTTGGACGCTGGGAGAGGCCAGATGGACCCGCTTGCGCCCCCTGGCTCCGCCGGGGGCGGGCCGCACGGTCTATTTGGTTTGTCGGGAGGGAGCCTTGAGACGGCCGGTGGCCCAGGCCCTTGGCGAGGAGGCCCGCCGGGTTTTCCAGGGGCTCGAGCGGCCCCCAGGGTTGGTCTGCGAAGGGGGTTTGCTATGATGGCCGGGTTGTATGGTGGTGCTTCCAACCGAGGAAAACCTCCAGCGTGCTGCGGCCCTACTGCGCTTGGGCGGGCTGGTGGCTTTTCCCACCGAGACGGTTTACGGCCTAGGGGCCAGCGCACTGGACGCGCAGGCGGTGGCCCGGATTTTTGAGACCAAAGGCCGCCCTACCTTTGACCCTCTGATTGTTCACGTGGCGGAGAGGGGGATGCTGCCCCAGGTAGTGGAGGCGGTGCCCCCTCTGGCAGAGGAACTCATGGATCGCTTCTGGCCTGGCCCCCTGACCCTGGTGCTGCCCAAGTCCGGACGGGTTCCCAGCCTGGTCACTGCGGGCCTGCCCACCGTGGCGGTGCGGATGCCGGCCCACCCGGTAGCGCTGGAGCTCATCCGTCGGGCGGGGGTGCCGGTGGCCGCGCCCAGCGCCAACCCCTTCGGGTATCTGAGCCCCACCCGAGCGGAGCACGTAGAGCGGACCTTGGGCGGCCGGGTGGACCTGATTGTGGATGGGGGGCGCACCCAGTTTGGGGTGGAGTCCACCATCCTTTGGCTGGGTGAACGGCCGCTGCTGCTGCGGCACGGCGCGGTGCCGCTGGAAGCGCTGGAGGAGGTGCTGGGGCCGGTGGAACTACAGGTGGGGCCGAAGCAGCGCCCCTTGGTACCGGGCCAGCTTCCCCAGCACTACGCCCCTCGCACCCCAATCCGCCTGGCCTACCCCCATGAGGTCGCCCCGGAGGAGCGCAAGGAGGCCGGCTACCTGGCCTTTCGCGATGTGCCCAAGGGCTTCAAGGTGGTCAAGGTGCTTTCCCCCACCGGCGACCTGCGGGAGGCCGCGGCGCACCTGTTTGAGGCCTTGCACCAGCTTGACCGCCTCAGCTTGAAGGCCATTTACGCTGAGCCGGTGCCAGAGGTAGGCCTGGGCCGGGCCATTATGGACCGGCTCAGGAGGGCCTCGAACTGAGGCTCGAGGGGGCTACAGGTTGAAGTACTTGGCCTTGGGGTGGTGCACGATGATGGCGCTGGTGGACTGCTCCGGTATGAGCTGGTACTCCTCGCTCAGCTCTATGCCCACCTCCTGCCACTTTAGAAGCTCCTGGAGGTACTTCTGGTCCTCCAGCCGGGGGCAGGCCGGGTAGCCGAAGCTGTAGCGGCTGCCCTGGTAGCCCTGCCGGAAGAGTTCCTCCAGGCTGGTGGCGTCGTCCTGGGCGATGTCTAGCTGCTGCCGGATGCGCTTATGCCAGTACTCGGCCAGGGCCTCGGCCATCTCCACCGAGAACCCGTGCAGGTAGAGGTAGTCCTGGTAGGCGTCGGACTGGAAGAGCTTTTGCGCCACCTCTGAGACCTTGCGGCCCATGGTCACCACCTGGGCGGCCAGCACATCGCGCGCGCCGTTCTCCCAGGCCGCCGGGGGGAACCAGGCCTGCTCGTCGCCGATGGGCTCGGCAAAGCGGGGGCGGAAGAAGTCGGCGATGCACAGATGGCGGGAGTTCGCGCCCATCTGCCGGGGGAAGTTGAAGCGGAAAAGCTCCTGACCGGACTCGGGGTCAAACACGATCAGGTCGTTCTTGTCCGAGGCCACCGGCCAGTAGCCGTAGACCACCGCGGGCTCGAGCCAGCCCTCTCCGATGGCTTGCAGCACCATCTCCTCAAACATGGGTTCGGCCAGGCGCTCGAGGTAGGCCTGGTACTCCTCCGGGCTCATCTCCCCCCGGCGGAACCCCCACTGGCCCCGGAAGAGGGCGTTCTTGTTCACGTAGCGAGAGATAACCCCGATCTCCAGCTCGCTTTTGTCCACCACCCGGCGTCCCCAGAAGGGCGGCCTAGGGATGCGGGGGGCGGGCGGGGTGTTGGAGGGGATGTATTCGGAACCAGCCATAAGCTTCTCCTGCAAAATTTCGTAGGCGGTCTTGTACTTGTGCCCGCTTACTTCCCGGCTGGTGAGGCGCGGCGGGGCATGACCGGTCAGCTCCTCCATAATCTGCAGGCCGTCAAAGGCGTCGGAGGCGTAGTAGACCGGGCCGGTGGTGTAGGTCTGGCGCAGGTCGTTTTCCACGTAGTGCCGGTTCAAGGCGGCCCCGCCCAGCACTACCGGGATGCTGTAGCCGCGCGCGGCCATGTACTCTAGGTTTTCCTTCATCACCACGGTGCTCTTGACCAGAAGCCCGCTCATGCCCACCGCGTCGGGTTTGTGCTCATCCACCGCGGCCAGAATCTCCTCAATGGGCTTTTTGATGCCCAGGTTGACCACCTTGTAGCCGTTGTTGGAGAGGATGATGTCCACCAGGTTTTTCCCTATATCGTGCACGTCCCCCTTGACCGTGGCCAGGACCATGGTGCCCTTGTGCACCCCCTCCAGCCGCTCCATGCGCGGCTCGAGGAAGCGCACCGCGGCTTTCATGGTCTCGGCGGCCTGCAGCACGAAAGGGAGCTGCATCTTGCCCTCGCCGAAGAGGTCCCCTACCACCTTCATCCCCTCCAGCAGGATTTTGTTGATGATGTCCACCGGGCTGTAGCGTTGCAGGGCCTCCTCGAGGTCGGCCTCGAGGCCCACCTTGCGCCCCTCAATGATACGCTTTTTGAGCCGCTCCTCCACCGGTAGCCCGCCCAGGGGGTCTTGGCTTCTGCCCTTTTCGGCCTTGTGCTTGGCGAAGTAGTCCACATAGGCGAAAAGGGGGTCGTGCAGCACCTCCCCCTCGGGGCTGAAGACCCGCCGGTCGTAGATGAGGTCAAGGGCCAGCCGGTAGGCCTCCTCGGGAATCTGAGAGATGGGCAGAATCTTGCCCGCGTTCAGGATGGCTGCGGTCAGGCCAGCCTTCACGCACTCGTCCAGAAAGACCGAGTTGAGCACCACCCGGGCCTGGGCCGAGAGGCCGAAGGAGACGTTGGAGATGCCTAGGATGAAGCCCACCTCGGGCAACAGGGCCCGTACCCGTCGGATGCCCTCAATCGTCCACATGGCCAGCTTGCGGGTGTCTTCGTCGCCTTGGGTGATGGGGAAGGTGAGCAGGTCAAAGAGGATGGAGCTGCCAGGGATGCCGTGGACCTGGGTGAGCCGCTCGTACATCCTTAGGGCGATCTCCACCTTGCGCTCAGGGGTCTTGGCCATCCCGGCCTCTTTGTCCTCGTCTATGGTCAGGGCCACCAGGGCGGCCCCGTGCTGCTTGGCCAAGGCCGCTATTCGGTCAAACTTTTCCAAGCCGTCCTCGAGGTTGACCGAGTTCAGGATGGCTCTCCCTCCTAGGTGCTTGAGGGCCTCCTCCATCACCTCCGGCTGGGTGGTGTCCACCATGATGGGGATGGGCACGCTGGTGGCGAAACGCCGGATGACCTCCCGCATGTCCCGCACCTCGTCGCGCCCTGTCCAGGCCACCGAGACGTCCAGCACGTGGGCCCCTTCGGCCACCTGCTCCTGGGCCAGCGCCTCCATTCCGTCAAAGTCGCCGGCGAACAGGAGCTCGCGAAACTTTTTGCTCCCGGTGGCGTTGGTGCGCTCGCCCACCAGCAGGATGCCGGTCTCCTGCCGTAGGGGCACGCTTTGGTAGAGACTCGCCACCTGGGCAAAGGCGTTTTCCCGCCGGCCTGGCCAGGCCGGATGGCCACTTTTCACCCCCGAAAGGGCTTCGGCCAGGGCCCTGATGTGGTCTGGGCCGGTGCCGCAGCACCCTCCCACCGCGTTCAATCCGTACTCCTGCACGAACTTCTGTTGCCAGCGAACCAGCTCGGCCGGGGTCAGGTCAAAGACCGCCCGACCCCCCTCGTTGCGGGGCAGGCCGGCGTTGGGGAGGCAAGCGGTAAAGCGGGTGGTGTGCTGGCAGAAGTGGCGGATGTGGGAGTCCATCAGGTCAGGGCCCACCGCGCAGTTCATGCCCACCACGTCTACAGGGAGGTTTTCCAACACGGTGAGGGCCGCAGCGTCGTCGGTGCCCACGAGCATGGTGCCGGTAGACTCCACGGTGACCTGCACCTGCAGCGGCAATTCCCGTTCCACGTCCCGCATGGCCTGGCGTACCGCCAGCACCGCGCAGCGCACCTGCAGGATGTCCTGACAGGTCTCCAGCAGGATCAGGTCCACCCCACCGCGCAGGAGGCCCCGCGCGGCGGTGCGGTAGGAGGCGAACATCTCAGCCCAGCCGATCTGCCCCAGGGAGATGAGCTTGGTGCCGGGGCCCAGCGCCCCGGCCACGAAGCGGGGTTTCTGCGGCCGGCTGTAGCCATCGGCCACCTGGCGGGCCAGCCGAGCGGCCTCAAAGGCCAGGTCCTCGGCCTCGGCCTCGAGGTTGTACTCCGAGAGGACGTGGGGTAAGCAGCCGAAGGTGTTGGTCTCTATAACATCGGCGCCGGCCTCGAGGTAGCTCCTGTGGATGGCTGCGATGACGTCGGGACGGGTGCGGTTTAGGATTTCCGGGCAGCCGCTGTACGCCTCCCCCCCGTAGTCGGCCTCGGTCAGGTTGTGCTTGAATATCTCGGTACCCATGGCCCCATCGAAGACCAGGACCCGCTCCGATAGGGCCTTTAAGTAAGGGAAGGCCTCAACGCGCGCTTCACGCCGGTAGCCCTGGGCGTCCAGCGGCTCCAGGCCCTGCTCGGCGAAGAAGTCTCGGGGTGCCCTTGCGCTCACAAGGACTATTCTAGGGCAGGGTATACCAAAGGGGCCGCTTGCGGCCGGGCGGCCTTTCCCGTTAGCATGCAGCCAAAATGCAACCCACAACGGCTGATCTCCAGTACGCGGTGGACGTGGCCCTAGGCCGCCGGCCTGGTACCCTACTTTTGAAGAACGCCCGGCTGCTCAACGTCTTCAGCCTGACCCTCCAGCCCACCCACATCCTGCTGGCCGGCCCCCTGGTGGCGGCGGTGGGCCTGGAGTATGCCGGCGCCGAGGCCCAAGAGGTGGTGGATTTGGAGGGCCGTGTGGTGGCCCCAGGGCTGATTGACGGGCACGTGCACCTGGAAAGCTCCCTGGTCACCCCCGCCGAGTACGCCCGGGGGGTGGTGCCCCGGGGCGTGACCGGGGTGGTGACCGACCCCCACGAGATCGCCAACGTAGCCGGGGTGGCGGGCGTGGAGTGGCTGATGGAGGCCAGCGAAGGGCTGCCGCTGGAGGTCTGGGTCACGGTGCCCTCCTCGGTGCCCTCCACCCCGCTGGAGACCAGTGGAGCGGCGCTGGGCCTGGCGGAGATAGAGCGGCTGCTGGCCCACCCGCGGGTGGTGGGGGTGGCCGAGCTGATGAGCTTCCCAGCCATTCTGGCCGCCGAGGCGGGTGAGCTCGAGAAGGTGCGGCGGGCCGAGCGCTTCGGCAAGTCGCCCGAGGGCCACGCCCCCACCCTGACCGGCCGGTCCCTGCAAGGCTACCTGGCCACCGGCATCGCCTCCGACCACGAGAGCACCACCTTGGAGGAGGGGCGGGCCAAGCTCGAGGCGGGCTGCTTTCTGATGGTGCGCGAGGGCTCCACCACCCGCAACCTGGCGGCGTTGGCCCCCCTGCTCCGCCCCGAGCACGCCGACCGCATCGGCCTGGTGACAGACGACCGGCTGCCCTCGGACTTGCTGCGTGAGGGCGGGGTGGACTTCCTGGTACGCAAGGCCATCGCCCTAGGGGTAGACCCGGCCTACGCGGTGCGGGCCGGGAGCTACAACGTGGCCCGGCACTTCGGCCTGCGGCGGCGGGGCGCGGTGGCCCCGGGGTTCCAGGCCGATTTGGTCGTCCTGGACGATTTGCAGGCCTTTGTGGCGGCCCAGGTCTACCAGCGGGGCCGGTTGGTGGCCGAACAGGGGCGGCTCCGGGTTGAACTGCCCAAGACCAAGGTCTCGGCGGCGGTGGCCCGCACCGTAAAACTGCCCGAGCTGCGACCCCACGACCTGCGGATTCCGGCCCAGGGGGGCCGGGTTCGGGTGGTGCGGGCCATCCCCCACCAGGTGCTGACCGCCGAGGAGCGCCTCGAGCCCACCGTTCGCGACGGCGAGGTGGTGGCCGACCCCACGCGCGATTTGGCCAAGCTGGTCTGCATAGAGCGCCACGGCAAAAATGGGCGGATCGGCAAGGGGCTGGTCACGGCCTTTGGCCTGCAAAAAGGGGCCCTGGCCTGCACGGTGGGCCATGACCACCACAACCTGATGGCCGTGGGGGTCTCGGATGCCGACATCGTGCGGGCTGCCAGGAGGCTCGAGGCCTTGGGGGGCGGCATGATCGCGGTGGCCGACGGCCAGGTGCTGGCCGAGCTGGCCCTGCCCATCGCGGGCCTGATTACCGACGAGCCCCTGGAGGCGGTGGACGCCAAGCTCCAGGCCCTCGAGGCCGCCGCCCGGAGGCTGGGGGTCAGCCTGCCCGACCCCTACATGGCGCTTTCCTTTTTGGGGCTGGCGGTCATCCCTGAGCTGCGCCTGACCGACCACGGGCTGGTGGACGTGCGGCAGGGGGCCTTGGTGGGGCTCTTTGTAGAATAGGTCGGCATGGTCATCCTGCGCGGCCTAATCGTTCACACCCCCAAGAACCCCTTCCGTGAGGCCGGCGCTTTGCAGGCCTTTTCCGATGGGGGCCTGGCCTTTCGAGAAGGGCGCATCCTCGCCTTGGGCAGCTTCGCTGAGGTGCGGGCCCAGTTTCCCAATGCCAGCGTGCAGGACTGCCGCGAGGGAATCTTGCTGCCGGGGCTGGTGGACACCCATGTGCACTACCCCCAGACCCGGGTGATTGGGGCCATGGGCTACAGCCTGCTGGACTGGCTGCAAAAGCGCACCCTGCCCTTAGAAGCCCAGCTTTCCGACAACAAGCTGGCCCGCGAGCTGGCCCGGGAGTTCGTAAAGCTGCTCCTGCGCAACGGCACCACCACCGCCCTGGTCTTCGGCTCGCACTTCCAGGGGGCCACCGCCAACCTCTTCGGGGCCGCCGAGGACGTGGGGCTCCGCATCATCGCCGGGCAGGTGTGTTCAGACCGGCTCCTGCTCCCCGCGCTCCACACCACCCCCGAGCGGAGCTACGCCGAGCAGAAGATGCTCATCCAGCGCTTTCATGGCCGGGGCAAGCTGCGCTACGCGGTCACCCCGCGCTTCTCGCTCTCGGCCTCGGAGGGGCTGCTCGAGGTCTGCCAGACCCTCTTGCAAGAACACCCCGACCTGCACTTCACCACCCACCTCAACGAGAACCTCGAGGAAATCCGCACCGTGGCCGGGCTCTTCCCCTGGAGCGAGCACTACCTCCAAACCTACGACCGCTTTGGCCTGGTGGGGGAGCGCTCGGTCTTCGCCCACAACGTCCACCCCACCGAGGCCGAGCTCCTTCGGCTGGCCGAGACCAGGGCCGCGGTGGCCCACTGCCCGAGCTCCAACGCCTTCATCGGCAGCGGCCTTTTCCCCATGCGGCGGCACCTTTTGCACGGGGTGCGCTTCGGGCTGGGCTCGGATGTGGGGGGTGGCACCGGCTTCAGCCTGCTCAAGGAAGGGCTGATGGCCTACCTGACCCAGCGCCACGCCCCGGACGGGGTGAACCTGACCCCGGCCCACCTGCTCTACCTGGCGACCCAGGCGGGCGCCGAAATTCTGGGCTTGGGTGAGGAAGTCGGTAGTTTGGTGCCGGGCAAGGCCGCCGATGTGGTCTGGATTAAGCCGGAGCCAGGCAGCACCCTGGAGGTGCACTTCCGCCACCTGGACTCGGTAGAAGACTTGCTGGGCTCGCTTTTTACCCTGCACGGCGAGGCCAAGGTGCAAAAGGTCTGGCTGGACGGGCGGGAAGCGCCCCTGGACTGATGGTATCTTGGGCCGCGTGGAACGGGTCTATGTGCTTCCCGCCTCGGCCTTTCCGCCCGCGCAGGCAAAGCTGATGCCCCTCGAAGCCCCATTGCTCAGGAAAATAGGGCTCGAGGGCTTCTTCCTAGAACGCGCCCAGGCCGAAGAAGACCCCACCCATCGCCAAGTTATCCCCTACGCTTTGGTGCGCCACGGGGGCCGCTACTTGCTGATGCGGCGCACCAAGGGAGGGGGCGAGGCCCGGCTGCACAACCTCTACACCCTGGGGGTGGGGGGGCATATCAACCCCCAAGACCACCGCGGCCCGGAGGCCAACCCTCTGCTGGATGGCCTGCGCCGCGAGCTGCTGGAAGAGGTGGGGATAAGGCGTTACACCGCCGAGCCGGTGGGCCTGATTGTGATGTCCGATACGCCGGTGAGCCGGGTGCACGCCGGGGTGGTGTTCCTGGTGGAGGCCGAGGACGAACCCCGGGTAGTGGAGACCGAAAAACTGGAGGGCCGGCTGGCCAGCCTGGAGGAGGTTTGCGCGGCCTACGAGCGGCTCGAGGGCTGGTCGCGGGTGGTGGTGGACTGGCTTAGGGGCCAGCGGGGGCTCGAGTAGGCCGGGCCTGGCTTTCCTTCCGCCGCTGGCTGGGTCGGGTGAGCAGCTCGCTCGCAGGGAGCAGGTGTCCTAGGCACTCGGTGTAGTCTATGCCCTGCATAAAGTCGGCGGCCAGGTCGGCCACGCTGACCCGGCTCAGGCTTTCCAGCACGGCGTCCCGCACCTTGAGCCAAACCCGCCCACGGGCCCAGCAACGCCCTTCCTCCACACAGGGCTTGGGCCAGTTGAGGCTGACACAGGCCAGGGGAGCGATGGGACCGTCCACCGCCCGGATGACGTCGCGCAGGTTAATCTCCTCGGGTGGGCGGGGTAGGGCATACCCCCCACCCTGCCCCTTTTTGGAGACCACCAGGTTGTGCCCCACCAGCGCCGCCAGGATGCGCACCAGGTAGGTGTGCTTAACCCCGGTGGCCCGGCTCAACTCCTCGCTGCCCACAAAACGCCCTGGGGGTTGGGCGCCCAGGTAGCCCAGGGTCTTTAGGGCGTAAATATCGGTTTTGGAAAGGCGCATGAACTAAGTTTAGCCCTATTGGCAGGCCTTGAACCAGGCCACGGCTCCCAGAAAGCCCACCAGGCCGACCCCTACCCAGCTATTCTGGAGGTACTGCGCGCTGCCCACCAGGGCCAGGTGGAAGAATCCGATGAGCCAAAAGTCGGTTTGGAAACTCTCCTTGCGGCTTTTGTGGCGGAAGAGCTGCTGGGCCAAGAGCCCTCCCAGCCAGCCCCCGAAAAATTCCATCAGGTGGAGCTGCTTCTCCGGCACCCTCCAGTAGACCTCCGCCCAACCCCGTAGCCGCAGCTTTTCGTTTTGCACCGCCCGCCACTTATCCACCCCGTAGCGGAAGAGGGTGATTAGCCCCATCGGCAGGTAGGCCAGCATCAGGGCTTGAGAAAGGGAGAGGGGCGTGGCCTGAAGGGAGTTGAGGAACTCCACCCCACCGGGGACCACCCGCAGCCCCAGGTAGATGAGCCCCAGCAAGGAGAGTAAAAACGCGGGAATGCCCACCAGCACTTGAATCAGGTACCACGCCAGGACCAAGACCTGCCACCCTAGACTGCGAATCACCCCAAGCAGATACAACGCCGCGCCTCTCATGCCAGGCTAATATAGCTGGCGTTGACGTGGGAGTGGGCGGCTGATAAACTTTGACTTAGTACAAGTTTCCCCGAGGTGCGAAGATGGTTGCGGACAGGAAGCTCTACAGCAAAGGCGGAGGCTGGCTGCTCGAGGCTCCGGAGAAGGTCTTCACCCCCGAGGATTTTGACGACACCACCCGCATGATCCAGGAGACCGTGCGGCAGTTTGTGGAGAAGGAGTACCGCCCGGTGGCTGAGGCCATGGAGCACGGGGCCCTGGAGCACAACATCCCCCTCCTGCGGAAGTGCGGTGATCTGGGGCTCTTGGGTGTAGAAGTGGGCGAGGAGTACGGGGGGCTTGACCTGCCCAAGACGGTCAGCACGGTGATTGCCGAGGCCCTCGCGGGGACCGGGGGTTTCAGCGTCACCTACGGGGTTCAGACCAGCATCGGGCTCCTGCCTTTGGTCTACTGGGGTACCAAGGAGCAGAAGGACAAGTACCTGGCCAAGCTGGTCTCGGGTGAGCTCATCGCAGCCTACTGCCTCACCGAGCCGCAGTCTGGCTCCGACGCCATGGGGGCTAAGACCCGCGCGGAGCTCTCTGAGGACGGCAAGCACTACATCCTCAACGGCACCAAGATGTGGATCTCCAACGCCGGCTTTGCCCACCTCTTCACCGTGTTCGCCAAGACCAAGGAGGGCCTCACCGCCTTCCTGGTGGAGCGCGACACGCCGGGGCTGCGCTTTGGCAACGAGGAGAAGAAGATGGGCATCAAGGCCAGCAGCACCCGCCAGGTTTTCCTGGAGGACGTCAAGGTCCCCGTGGAGAATGTGCTGGGCGAGCTGGGCAAGGGGCACAAGATTGCGTTCAACGTGCTCAACGTGGGCCGCTACAAGCTGGGGGCGGGCGCCATTGGCGGGGCCAAAGGGGCCTTGGGGCTCTCGGCCAAGTACGCCAAGGAGCGGGTGGCCTTTGGTCAGCCCATCGCCAACTTTGGCCTCATCCAGCAGAAGCTGGCCGAGATGGCCAGCCGCATCTTCGCCGGGGAGAGCGCGGTTTACCGCACCATGGGCTTGATTGACGAGGCGCTCTCGGGGCTGGATAAGGCCAATGCTGCCGAGGCGGTGCTGAGGGGCATTGAGGAATACGCGGTGGAGGCCAGCATCATCAAGGTGCTGGGCTCGGAGGTGCTGGACTACGTGGTAGACGAGGGGGTGCAGATTCACGGGGGCTACGGCTACTCCGCCGAGTACGAGATTGAGCGGGCCTACCGCGACAGCCGCATCAACCGCATCTTTGAGGGCACCAACGAGATTAACCGCCTGCTGATTCCCGGTATGCTGTTGCGCCGGGCTATGAAGGGGGAGCTGCCCCTCTTTGAGGCGGCCACGAAGCTTCAGAAGGAGCTGCTGGAGCCCTCCTTTGAGGATCCCGAGGACAAAGAAGTGGCCGCCCTGCAAGGGCTCAAAAAGCTGGCCCTGGCGGTGCTGGGCCTAGCCGCGCTCCGGTTTGGCCCGAAGGTGGAAGAGGAGCAGGAGGTGCTGGCGGTAGCAGCCGACATCCTGATTGACATCTATGCCGCTGAGAGCGCCCTACTGCGCGCACGCAGGCTGGCCGACCCGGTTTACACCGAGATGGCCCAGCTTTACCTGCACCAGGCGCTTGACCGGGCCCAGGCCGCCTCCCTCTCCATCCTGCCCCGGCTGGCCGAGGGCGACGAGATGCGGCTCATGGCCTCCGCGGCCCGCCGCCTGACCAAACACGAGCTGCTGGATCTAGTGGCCCTGCGCCGGCGGATTGCCGTTAGGGTCTTGGAAGCGGAAGGGTACCCCCAGCCCAAGGCCTAGCTGGATTCGGCAGGTTGGCTGTTCGTCGGAGGTGTTTGGAGGCCCGCCTTGGGGCGGGCCTATTTTCAGTTGCCGCCCTTGGCTCCGGGGGTAACAGCCGCGTCCTCCTCCGTTTGTAGATGACCCGGGGCTCTTTTGCTCCCGTTGGCCCAAGCGGTAAGCTTAGGCCGATGACCCCGAACCTGATCCGTGAAGTACGGGCCTTTGTGGAGGAGGAGGTGCGGCCGCTGGAGCCCCGCTTCTTTCGGGACGGCTTTGCGGCGGTGGAACCGGCCCTGCGGGCGCTTCGTGAGCGAATCAGGGCCTTGGGCTGGTGGCTGCCCCCCCTACCCAAGCCCTGGGGGATGGGCCTTTCCTTGAGCGAGTTTGCCCGCTGGAGCGAGGAACTGGGCCGCAGCCCGCTGGGCCACTACGCTTTCAACACCCAGGCCCCCGATATTGGCAACATGGAGGTGCTTCTGAGGCATGGCAGCGAGGCGCAGAAGGAGCGCTTCTTGAGGCCGCTGGCTTCCGGGGAGGTGCGCAGCGCTTTTGCCATGACCGAGCCCGAGCACGCGGGGTCTAACCCGGTCTGGCTCTCCACCACGGCGGTGCTCGAGGGGGACGAGTGGGTTATTAACGGACACAAATGGTACACCACCGGTTTTGAGGGCTCGGCTTTTTGCATTGTGATGTGCGTGACCGACCCCGAGCACCCCAACCCCTACGCTCGAGCCAGCTTGATCATCGTGCCGAGCGATGCCCCGGGGCTCAAAAAGGTGCGCAAGATAGCGGTGATGGGGGAGGAGGGGGAGGGCTGGGCCAGCCATGCGGAGCTTCGCTTTGAGGGGGTGCGGGTGCCGCGGGAGAACCTGCTGGGGGAGCGGGGGCGGGGTTTTGCTATTGCCCAAGAGCGGCTCGGCCCCGGCCGCATCCATCACTGCATGCGCTGGGTGGGCATAGCCCAGCGCGCCCTCGAGCTCACCTGCGCCTACGCCGCCCGGCGGGAGCTGGCCCCGGGCAAACCCCTGGCCTCGCGCCAGGCCGTGCAGCACCTGATTGCCGAGTCGCAGGCCGAGGTCCACGCGGCCCGGCTAATGGTGTTGGACGCGGCCGAGAAGGTGGAAAAACTGGGAGCGGAGCAGGCCCGGATGGAGATATCGGCGATCAAGTTCTTTGTGGCCGGGGTGTTGCAGCGGGTTTTGGACCGCGCCATCCAGGTGCACGGGGGGCTTGGCCTGTCCGACGACACCCCCCTGGCCTATTTTTACCGGCATGAGCGGGCCGCTCGCATCTACGACGGGGCCGATGAGGTGCACAAAACCGTGGTGGCCCGGGCCTTACTCAAGGCCCACGGGGTAGAGGTCTCGCTCTGAGGCTTTTGGGGAGGGCGCGATGGACCAGGCTGTACCGGTGCGCAAGGGCGAGGAGCTAAATGTTGCGGCGCTGGAGGCCTACCTGAAGGACCACCTGCCGGGGGCTGGGGGGCGGCTCGAGGTCTTGCAATTTCCTAGCGGCTACTCCAACCTCACCTACCTTTTGCGCCTGGGGGAACAGGAGCTGGTGCTGCGCCGTCCGCCCTTTGGGGCCAACATCAAGACCGCCCACGACATGGGCCGGGAGTACCGGATTCTCAAGGCCCTCTGGCCGGTCTACCCTAGGGTGCCGAGGCCCCTTCTCTACTGCGACGACGAAGGCGTGCTGGGGGCGCCTTTTTACGTGATGGAGCGCCTCCATGGGGTAATTCTGCGCACAAAGCCCCCGGAGGGCTTGACCCCTGCCCAGATGCGGAGGGTCTGCGAGGCTGCGCTGGATGCCTTGGTTGAACTGCACGGCCTGGACTACGCCAAAGCAGGCCTAGCCGATTTGGGCAGGCCCGAAGGCTATGTGGAGCGGCAGGTGCGGGGCTGGACGGAGCGTTACCTGAAGGCCCGCACCGAGGAGGTCCCCGGCATGGAGCAGGCCATGGCTTGGCTTCCAGCCCATCTGCCCCCGCCCCAGCCTGCGGCCCTCATCCACAACGACTTCAGGTACGACAACCTGATGTTTGATCCGGGGCTACGGCGGGTAGTGGCGGTGCTGGACTGGGAGATGGCCACCCTAGGCGACCCCTTGATGGACCTGGGCACCACCCTGGCCTACTGGGCCGAGGCCAACGACCCGCCGGGCCTCAGGGACTTTGGCCTGACCCACCTACCGGGCAACTACCGCCGGGCCGAGCTGGTGCAGGCCTACGCCCGGCGCACCGGTCGGGATGTCTCGGGGATACTCTTCTACTACGTGTTTGGTCTTTTCAAGGTGGGGGTGATTATGCAGCAGATTTATGCCCGCTACCAGAAGGGTCTCACCCAGGACGCCCGCTTTGCCGCCCTTATTCACCTGATACGCGAGGTAGGGCACAAAATTCAAAAAGCGTTGGAGACCGAAAAGCTCTAAAACCCGTTGTCGTTGTGCCGACCCTCGAGGGCTTCCCAGGAAGGCCATGCGTCGCGCGGAACTAGCCTTCACCGGCCCGGCCACCTTTCTCAAAGCCCCCTACCGGCCCCTTCTGGAGGATTGGCAGGCCGAGATGGGCTGTTTGGCATCCCCTGGGCTACCGCCCTGGTATGCGCTTTGCGCAAGGCCAGCAGATCGAGGTCAACGACGGGCAAGTGTAACCCTTCCATCAGGCGCATTCCGGTTCCGTAAAGCAGCGACAAACCAGATGGTGAACCCCATGTGTTGCCGATATAGCCTGGACCTCCTTCCTTGATGGGGGAGCGCTTGGCTGGTCTTACCGAATCGCCTCGAGGTTCTTGGGTAGGGGGTGCTCGAGTACCGTCTTGTACAAAAACAGCAGGGCCGAAAGGGCTACGTTCTGCGTAGAGTTCATCCTGACCTCCTGGAGCTTGGATGCTCCAGTGGATGGGGTAGTGAAACTGCCCTTAAGTCGGTCTTAACGCCCCCGGTGCAGCTCGCGCAGGAGCCTCGGGGCCTCCCGTTCCCAGGTGTCGTAGATGGCGCTAAGGCGGCCGAAGAAGTTGGCCGCCTGGTAGCCCTGGAACCCGGGAGGAAACCGGGCCAGACCGGTTTGGAGGGTGCGGATGGCGGCCTCCTTCTCCCCCCGGGCGGCTTTCAGCCTGGCCAGCTCCAGGTAGTCCAGGGGGTTGGCCAGGGGAAAGACCTCTAGAATCCTCTCCAGGAGCCGCTCCCGCTCGGCCGGGGTCTGGGCGTAGCCCAGCCAGGCGCGGTAGACCCAGAGGCTTTTGGGGTTGAGCCCGGCGGCCCTCTCCAGGAGGGCCCGGGCCTCCTGGGCTGAGGACCCCTTCAGCTCAGCCAGGACCGCCTGGCGGTGGCCCAGGTGGCGCCCTATGGCGCAGTCCTGCCCGCAGGGGGCGTACCACCAGGCGGCCAGCGCCAGGCCCAGCCCCAGGCCGGGGAGACGGGGGGCCAGGGGGCTGGCCGATGGGGCGGTCTGCGCGTGGACCGCCCCGAGGGCGGCGAAGGCCAGCATCATCACGCTGGGGTACATCCCGGTTGCGTCAAAGGCCAGGGTGGCCCAGAGCCCGGCGGCCCCCAGGGTCCAGGGCCAGGCCGCCGAGCGCCAGCCCCGCCAGAGGATGGCCCCGAGCGCCCCCATCAGCAGGACCAGGCGCGGCCAGCCCCCGGTGGCGGCGGTCTCGAGGTAGTAGTTGTGCGCGCTGGCGAAGAGGACCCCAGGGTACCGCTGGTAGGCCGGGAGGACATCCCGGAAGCTGCCGTTGCCCGTTCCCAGGGGGGCTTCCAGCGCCATGCCCAGCGTCTGCCGCCACATGAGCCAGCGGCTGCCGATGCTGCCCTCCTCGCGGGTGTCCTGAAGCTGCCTGGTCAGGCTGGCCTTCAGTCCGAGGGCGTTCTGGATGGGGGAGAAGGGGAGCGCGCGGTCCAGGGCGAAGACCGCGAGCACCACCGCCCCCAGCCCTATCCCGATCCGCCCCAGCCCTACCCCCTCGCGCCAAAGCCGCCACACCAGCAGGGGCCCCATCAGCAGGAGGGGCAGGTAGACGGCTCGAGCCCCCGACTGGAGCGCCGCGAACAGCGCCGCCGCCAGAAGGAGCCCGCCCAGAAGGGGCCACCTGGAGCGAAGGGTCCACACCGCGGCCAGGGGGATGAGCCCCAAGGCCTGGGCGCCGGTCACGTAGTGGACGGAGCCCGAGAAGTACATGACCAGCCCCGCCCAAGCCAGGCTCAGCGTGGAGAGGAGCCCATGGCCCAGCAGGAGCAGGCCCAGCCCCACCAGGCCGAGGAGCCATCCCCCCGCGGCGAAGGCGGCCAGGTACGCGAGCTCCCAGAGGCCCAGCACCAGGGTGTTGCCCGGGGTCAGGCTCCAAAAGAGGGTGAGCAGGCCCAGGCCCCACCAGGCCCAAAGGGCCAGCGGAATTCTCGATGGCAGCAAAAATATAGTTCCAATCGCCGTGCATACCAACCAAAGAGGTGGAGGGTCGTAATGCGAGAAGACTTGCTGCCAAGCCCACAAAAGCGTTGCAAGTAAAGCGAGTGCGGCCAACAAAGTACGAATATAACCGGCCTCGAGCACGGCTTTATTGTAGAGTTCGAGCTATGACTGGTCGCGTTTTTTTGCATCAATGGTGGTGGCCGATTTATGCCGCTATCTATGTATTGTTGTTTTATCCGACCTTTCTGGTAAACCCAGGCGCCAGTCTGGGCAATGTGCTCTCCGATGGTTATTTGGTAAGGGCATATGTCACAGTCTTTTTTTTGGGAGTCGGTTTTCTTCTCGAGTGGTCGGTACATTCTGATTTGCGGCTTCGCGATGCTCGCCGTTTGCCGCAAGCGCTACGTCAACACCCGGCCGTTGCGCTGGCTTTGCTATACGGGTTCTGGTCTTTGATAGCAGCCTTTTTCACACTGGAGCCAATAGCAGCGCTTACAGGTTCGTTTTTTGGTAGTGGCGATGGCGCATTCTTTGGACTAGCTCTGGTTGGGGTTTTCGTGCTGGTCTATTTGCAAACTTTGCGCGATCCGGGGCTTCCACAGCGCTTGGCCTGGTCTGTTGTGCTCTCGGGTGTCTTGATGGCGTCACTTGCTATAATCGAAATAGCTACCCGCCAGGGGGTTTTCTATCCGATCCATCCCGCAAGCTTACCAATGGTAACCTTCCCACAAAAAGGGCACCTGGCAGGATTTTTTGTTTTGGTTGTTGGAATTTTGCTCGGTTTTTTACGACAATCAAGTGGAGTTGTGATACCTGCTCTTTTCGTCTTAAGCATCGCATTGGGCGCGACCTATAATCGGGCAGCTTTGCTAGCAGTGAGTATCGGTGGACTGTGGTTGGCGGGGAAATGGCGGCAGATGCTTGTGGCTGCCCTGATAGTTTGCTTGGGACTCTCAATAGGCTGGCTAATGGTTCGTACACTCAATTCCGAAGGTGAGCGCCAACTTACAAACAATACGACTGCGCAAACCCGCTATTACATCTGGAAAGCCGCCATAGGGGGTATTTTGGAACGACCCCTGACGGGGTGGGGAGCAGGCCAGTTTGATACGATTTGGCCAAGGTTTTTGTCTAAAGAGGAACTTGACAAATATGCTCAGATGGAGTGGGGCGTCAAACGCGTTAAGGATGTTTTTCTAACCCCCAAAGCCTCGCCGGTACTCCTTGTGGAGCAAACCGATGGCACAGTGGCAATCAAAGGAATTTCTGTTTGGAAAGCCCACAATCAGTTTTTGGATATCGCTTTGTTGCGTGGTCTAGTGGGTTTGTTATGTTATCTAGCATTGTTTTGGTATGTGTTTCGTTCCGTGCATATATTCCCTCCGCTGGCAATGGGGCTAATTGCCTATCACGCATTTTTGTTCCTTTGGTTCGCCCCTTTTCACATCGAGGGAACTTTGTGGGCTGTTCTTGGAGGCGCCTGCGCTACAGGAAGCCTACTTGGACGAAAAACGGATAACATTTGAAGCTTCAGAATGAATCGAGGCCCAGGCAATAGCTGCAATTAACAGATGCAAGGGCTCGGTTCCGATGACCGGAAACCAGGCAAGGTAGTAGATCGTCAAAGCTGTCAATACCCAAATCCAGGCGAGACTTCGGTTTCTCCAGCTTCTCCATATTGGATACAAATACAATAACAACCACAACATCATGCTCAAACCACCAAAAGCCACCAGGCGATCTAGCCAGAGGTTGTGGGCCTTGTCGAGGATGATAGGGTAGCTTTGTTTGATGTTGGTTTGACCTCCAAATTGCTCAAACTCCACCTGAAGATATTTGCTACGAATCTGCTCTTTTGGGGGCAGCACAACCGTAACCTTGCTCACACGTGCGTCCTGTGGCCAGGCAAGCTCCAGTTTGATCAAGTCTAGTAAATCGGTTACAGGTGGGTCTCGCAACAGGGCTAGCCTGAAGGCATCCGGCCCACCACCAATCCAGGGTGCACCTGGAATTTTGCCCAAGCTTTGATAGGCTAGTGCCCAGATTTGGAAACGAATTTCTAGGGTATTGGTCGCAGTATACTCCCGCGTAAAACCTAGGCGGTTTGGCACAATGAACTGGACGCAAAGTACACAGACGATAGCAAACCCAGAAAGAAAGAACACACTCCAGGTACGATAAGCTAGAATCAGGCCCACCAAGCCAACAATCAGGGCGATCAAGGCCGCACGATTGGTAGTTGCGCCAAGGGCCAACGCGGATAAAAAAACCCCAAGTATCAGCAAGTAGCGGTAGTTTCTATTGGCTTGCTGAGTGAATAGCCATATCCCCAGCATTATGGTGGGCAAGAGGAGGCCAGCCAACATGCCCGGGTGGCTGAGGCTGCCAACTGGGGTGGCATACATGCTCCACTTCACCAATGGCCCAATGGGGTCAAGCTGCAGGCGTTGTAGAAGGGCCAGGACTGCTTGAAGGGTGCCACCAGCGAACAGTGCCAGCAGGAGCTTGTTGCCTAGTCCTGGCAACGTCAAGACTAACTGATAGGCCACAATGACGTATAGAACTAAACCCACATGGTACAGCAAGCCATCAAGCCGTCGCTGCGGCCCAAGTAGAACATAGCTCCAATCGTCGCGTGCATTGAAGCTGCTTACCAATACAAGTAGTAAGTGAGTCAATAGCAGAAAAACAAAGGGTTCGCGCCACCGTATTTCCCTGAGACTAAGCATTCCCAATAGGCCAATCAACAACAAAACAAGCACCTTTGGAAAAAGCTGAAACATTTCCAGCGCCTGGGCGAGTTCCGTATCAAAGATGAGACCGGGTTTCCAAAACAGAGCCCCAGGAGCTAAGACCACTGGAAACAAGATGGCAAATGCGATTAGAGCAATCGCAGCACGATGCTGTTTCGATGTTTTCATTAGATTTACTATAGCCCTCCTGACATCAACCTAAAAACAAAAATGCCCCTCGCGAGAGGGGCTTCCCTAATCAGAACATTGCTCTTATGGGAGGGTGAAGGTTCGGCCAGCAGCACTGGATACGACCACTTGGACAATATTGCCGCCCAGACTGCTAACCGTGCAGGACTGCACCGTGCTTGCTCCAGGGCTTGTGATTACATAACTGCCAGCCGAGTAGCCGCTGGTGCAATCGCCAGTAACCAGGCTATTGTTTGGGTCTTCTGCAATGTATGCATTGGCGGCTTTGTATACGTTGTGGCCGTAGGCTTGTGCCGCCCGATCAATACTGAGCCGGCGTGCCTGTATCAGGTTGGGCAACAACACCGCAGCCAGAATGCCGATGATGGCAATTACAATCAAGAGCTCAACAAGCGTAAAACCCTTGTCACGCATCGGCACCTCCTTACCGAAACCAGGGGATTCGGCTTGGCCGATCCCCTGGCACAAAGTGTGAGGCTATGTGGATTTACTGGCCGATGGTGAAGACTGTATTATTGGCGCTGATGACGGTAACAACAGGGGCGTTGGCGTTGCCAGTAACATTGCAGTCAGAAACCGTAGTCCCAGGGTTAGCGACGCTGTAGCTGCCAGCGCTATAACCGGTCTTACAGCTACCCGTAATCAAACTTCTGTTGGGGTCTTCAGCCACATAGGCCAGGGCAGCCTTGTAGACGTTCTGGCCGTAGGCCTGGGCGGCGCGGTCGACGGCGGTGCGGCGGGCGTTGAGCAGGTTGGGGATGAGCACCGCAGCCAGGATGCCGATGATGGCAATGACGATGAGAAGCTCAATCAGGGTGAAACCAGACTTCTTCATGGTGTTCTCCTAGGGTTCCGCGCCGGGATATGGGTATTGGCGCGGTATGGGGTAGTGCAGAGGGCTTAGGGCCTCATGGGAGCGGGCCGATTCCCGACTCCAGGGGTTAGTATAGCGCCGGGCCGGAGGAAGGATGTGAAATTTGACCCAGCCGGCCCCCCTTTGCGTTACGCCTCTATGTGGAAGTAGGAACCATTCGCAGATAACTCCTAAATTCCGACAAAAATACTTGATTTACTCCCCGAGCCTTGCTAGCTTGAGGCTCTGCGGGCTGCGGCCCGCCCCTATGGCAGCCCAGACGCTCCGGCCCATTCCCCTACCCCTGCTGGCGGTGGCCCTGCTGGTGGGGCTGGGGGTCTTGCTCCCCTTGGCCTACCTCGGGCTGCGGGCGGCCCAGGCCGAGCCGGGCCAGCTTGTGGAGATTGTGCTGCGGCCCCGCAACCTGCAGCTTTTGCTCAACACCCTGGCCCTCTTGCTGGGGGTCATCGCCCTGACCACCCTCTTGGCCCTGCCCCTGGCCTGGCTCACCAGCCGCACCGACCTGCGGGGCAGGCGCCTTTGGACCCTGCTCCTCACCCTGCCCCTGGCGGTGCCGGGGTATGTGGGGGTGTTCGGGTTTTTTGGGGCCACGGGGGGCAGCGGCTGGCTGAGCGGGCTGCTGGGGTTCACCTGGCCCAGGCCCACGGGCTACCTAGGGGCTTTGGGGGTGCTCACCCTCTTCACCTATCCCTACTTGTTCTTGAACCTGCGCGCGGCCTTGCTCGGGCTGGACAGCGCCCTCGAGGAGTCGGCGAGAAGCTTAGGCTACCGGGGTTACCAGGTCTTCTTCCGGGTGGTGCTCCCCCAGCTCCGGCCGGCCCTCTACGCAGGCTGGCTTTTGGTAGGCCTGCACGTGCTGGGCGACTTTGGCGTGGTGAGCCTGGTTCGCTTTGAGACCTTCAGCTACGCCATCTACCTACAGTATTCCTCGGCTTTTGACCGGGTGTACGCGGCCTGGCTCTCCTTAATGCTTCTGCTGCTCACCGGGAGCCTGCTTTGGCTCGAGGCCCGGCTGCTCAAAAACCTCTCCCTCAGCCGGGTGGGTCTGGGCAGCTCCAGGCTGCCCCAGCGCACCCCGCTGGGCTACGGGGCCCTGCCGGCCTACGCCTTTTTGCTGCTGCCGGTGGTGGGGGCCTTGGTAGTGCCGCTGGTCTCCATCGGCTACTGGGTGCTGCAGTACCCCAGCGGCTACCTGAGCTGGGAAGGGGTTGTTCAGGCTCTTGAGAACTCAGCGCGGGCCTCGGCCCCGGCGGCTTTGCTCTCGGCGCTTATGGCCCTGCCCCTGGCCTACCTGGGGGTGCGCTACCCCAGCCGGCTGGCCCGGGCGCTGGAGCGGGTGGCCTACCTGGGGTACGCCACGCCTCCCCTGGCCTTCGCCCTGGCCCTCATCTTCTTCAGCCTGCGGGGGGCCCCCTTCCTCTACCAGACCCTGGCCCTTTTGGTGCTGGCCTACGCCCTGCACTTTTTGGCCGAGGCCATCGGGCCTGTGCGCAGCGCGCTCTACCAGGCCCCGCCCCGGCTCGAGGAGGCCGCCCGCAGCCTGGGCTTTGGCCCCTTTCAGGCCTTCTTTAGGGCCACCTTTCCCTTGCTGCGGCGGGGGATGCTGGCCAGCATGGCCTTGGTCTTCCTATCGGCCATGAAGGAGCTGCCCCTCACCTTCCTGCTGGCCCCGGTGGGCTACTCCACCCTGGCCACCCGCATCTGGGGTTACACCTCGGAGGCCCTGTTCGCGGAGGCTGCCCCCTACGCCCTGCTGGTCGTGCTGCTCTCGGCGGGTTTTGTGGGGCTTCTGTTGACCCAAGAACGATGATGGAGACGGCTTTTACAAAAGGGGAAATCCCCCTCCTTCGGGTGGAGGGGCTGACCAAGCGCTACCTCAAAGGAGGCCCCCCGGTGGTGGACGGGGTGAGCTTTGAGGTCGCTCCGGCGGAGATCTTCGCCCTGCTGGGCCCCTCGGGCTGTGGGAAGACCACCACCCTGCGCCTTATCGCCGGGTTTGAGCGGGCCGATGAGGGGAGGGTTTGGCTGATGGGCCAGGAGGTGACCCGCTGGCCCCCGGAGCGGCGGGGGATAGGCTTTGTCTTTCAGGACTACGCGCTTTTCCCCCATCTGAGCGTGTGGGAAAACGTGGCCTTTGGGCTGCGCCACCTGAAGGGGAGGGAGCGGTGGGCCCGGGTGGAGGAGGTGTTGGGCTTGGTGGGGCTCACCGTCTTCAAGGACCGCAAGCCCGGTGAGCTCTCGGGGGGGCAGCAGCAGCGGGTGGCCCTGGCCCGGGCCATCGCCCCAGGTCCTCGGCTGGTCCTGTTGGATGAGCCCTTCAGCAGCCTGGACGCGGCCTTGCGCCAGACCACCCGCGACGAGGTGCGGGCCATGCTGAAGCAGGCCGGAATCGGGGCGGTGCTGGTCACCCACGACCAAGAGGAGGCCCTTTCTTTTGCCGACCGCCTGGCGGTGATGCGGGGGGGGCGGCTCGAGCAGACCGGAACCCCCGAGGAGGTCTACCTTCGCCCCAGAACCCCCTTTGTGGCCCAGTTCCTGGGCCGCACCAACCTGATCCCGGGAGAGGGCCGGGGCGGCTGGGCTGAAACCCCACTGGGCCGCCTTTCCCTGGTGGAGGAGGCCCACGGCCCGGTGCTGCTCTCGCTGCGGCCTGAGGGGCTGGGGCTGGCGGCGCCGCTGGGCCACCTGGGCGAGCGGCAGCTCGAGGGGGTGGTGGTTGCGCGGGAATTCAAGGGCCACGACCTGACCTACCGGGTGCGGCTGGGCAGCCGCGAGCTCACCGTGCAGGAGGGGCCCGAAAGCCCCTTTCGGGCTGGGGATAGGGTGCGGGTGCTGGTGCGGGCCAAGGCGGTGGTGGTGGGCCAAGGGCGCCAGGAGGGCACCTGAGCGGGAAATTTGGAAAACCCGCCGAGGGCTCCTTAGAATGGCAGCCGAATTGGGGGCGCTGGAGGAAAATCTGGGTTTACGGCGTATTCTGCTCTTCGTTGAGTACGACGGCACCCACTTTGCGGGCCTTCAGACCCAGGCCCAGGGGGAGCGCACCGTGCAGCAGGAGCTCGAGGCGGCCCTAGCCCGGATTCCCGGAGCCCGGCCCAAGGTCTGGCCTTGCGGCCGCACCGACGCCGGGGTGCACGCCTTAGAGATGCCGGTGCACTACGATACCCAAGACCGCATTCCAGTGGAGAGGATTCCCCACGCCCTAAACAGCCTGCTGCCCTCCGATATTCGGGCCTTGCGGGCTCGGGAGGTGCCCCTTTCCTTTCACGCCCGAAAGAGCTGCCTTTGGCGGGAGTACCGCTACCGGATTCTGCTGCGGCGGATGCCGCCCGCCCTGGAGCGGCACCGGGTCTGGTGGATGCCCCATTCCCTCAACCTAATCCCCATCCGGCACGCCTTGGAGCACCTGGTGGGCCTTCACGACTTCAGGGCCTTTGCGGTAAAGGAGGAACGGAACACCGTGCGGGAGATATACCGAGCGCACCTGGAAGTCTGGCCGGTGGAGGGGGGGCAGGAGGTGTGGCTGGAGTTCGTCGGCTCCGGCTTCCTGCGGGGCCAGGTGCGCAGCATGGTGGGCACCTTGGTTGAGGTGGGGCTGGGGAAGCGGGACTCCGACTCCGTTCGGGCCCTGCTCCGGGGGGGCAGCCGCAAGGAGGCGGGCCCCACCGCTCCTCCCCAGGGCCTCTACTTTGTACGGGCGGGCTACGAGCCTTACCGCAGGTGAAGCCGCATGTAGACCCGCGCGGCCTCTACCGGAGCCCGTGAAACCTCTGCGCCGAGCTGCCACCCCTCCTGGGCGTAGGCGATGCCGAGGATGAGCTTCTTAGGCCTGAGCAGCCAGGCCTGCAGGCCCTCCTGGGGGGAAAGAGGGCTGCTTGGCCCTAAGTAGGCCCACTCCGGGTTCCACCAAGCCCAACCCTCCAGGTGGCCGTTTGGGGCCGGCAGCGGGAGGCGCACTCGGCCCCAAAGGCCTTGGTCGGGCTGCCAGAAGGCCTCGCCCAGGGTTCCCCGCCAGCCCAGCCGGGGAGTTAGCTCGAGGGTTCCCCGCGCGGCCTCTACGAAGGCGCCCGCCCGAAGGCCACCGCTGCTGGCCCCCACGTAGAGCTGCCCCCCGGCCAGGGCCGGGTGGGGCAGGTAGGCGGCCTCCAGGTCCTGGTAGCGGGCCCACACCCCCCAGCGCCCGTCCTGCCCCATGAAGGTTTCGCTCCAAGGGCCGGCAAGCTCGGTGCGCTTGCCGTAGGCGAGCTCGAGGACGCCCAGCCGGGTTGCCCCGTAGGCCTCCAGCAGGCCCCACTGCAACCCCCCCTCGTACCATAGGCCGAGCCCTAGCTGGTAGTGGACGCCACCCTCCAGGGCCCGCAGGGTGAGGAGGGCCCCCGCCGCCCAGGGTGGGGCAAAGGCCTGGGCCAGGCCGAGCTGGAGGCGAAAGGAGGGCTCGAGGCAGATTTCTGGGGTCGGGCAGGCCGGCTCGAGCCGCGGGGCTTCCTGGGCCGGCGAGGGGGCGAGCAAAAGGGCTGCGGCGATGAGCAACAACCGCATGGCTTCATGCCACCGCTAAAAGCCTTAGAGCCGGCTGCGCGGGTCAAGGGCGTCCCGCAGCCCGTCGCCCAGGTAGTTGAAGGCCAGCACGGTGATGAAAATCATGAAGCCGGGGGCCAGGGCCAGCCAGGGCGCGTCAAAGACGTAGACCTGGGCGTTGTTGAGCATGTTGCCCCAGGTGGCTACCGGGGGTTGAATGCCAAAGCCCAGGAAGGAGAGGGTGGCCTCGGTGATGATGGCCCCACCGATGGCCAGGGTGGCGTTCACGATAAGGGGGGCCAGGGCGTTGGGCACCAGGTGCCGGAACATAATGCGGGCGTCGCTGGCCCCCAGGGCCTGGGCGGCGGTGGTGAACTCCTGTTCCCGTAGGCTCAGCACCGCCCCTCGGATGAGCCGGGCGGTGCCCACCCAGCCGAACAGGACGATGATGGCGATGATGATGAAGACCGAGGCCGCTTCCCCAAAGACCGCCTGGGCCCAGCGGCCGGCGGCCCCTTGGGTGTCCCGCAGGAGGGCCGAGAGCACCAGCAGCAGGGGCAGCTCGGGGATGGTCAGCATGAAGTCCATGAAGCGCGAGATAACCACATCCAGGTCCACCTTGCCCTGTCCGAAAAGCCCCCAGACGCCCACCGCCAGCAAGGCTCCCCAGGCGGCCACCAGCCCCAGAAGGGAGAGGATGTTGTTCACCGAGGTTGCGCCGGAGAAAAGGGCCTGTACGTTGGGGCCGGCCAGACGCCAGGCCAGGTCGGCCAGGAAGAGGAGGAGCCCGTAGAGGATGACCCAGGAGGTCACCCGCCAGAGGGCGAACGGCCAGGGCTTCCAGCCGTCGGCGGCTCGAGCCAGCGGCCCTAGGTAGAAGCGCAGGGGGCGGCCTGAGAAATACCCCGCGATGACCCCCAGGGTGGTCCCAATCAGGGCGGCGGCGAAGGCCGCGACGAAGCCCACCAGAAGCGAGATGCGGGCCCCGTAAATAATGCGGGAGAGCACGTCACGCCCCAAGTCATCGGTGCCCAGGAGGTGTTCGCGGCTTGGCCCCTGGAAGTACTTGGTGGCCAGGTCTTCGCCTGTGGGTTGGGCGGTGGGGCTGTAGGGGGCGATCCAGGGGGCCAGCAGGGCCATGAGCACCAGGGCCACCACCACCCACAAGGAGACCATAGCGGCCTTGTGCTTCTTAAAACGACGCCAGGCCAGGGCCCAGGTGGACTGGGATTTGTTTCGGGATGCGCTCGCAACGGCAGCCATAAAGCCCCCTAACTATAGCGGATGCGCGGGTCTACCACCGCGTACATGAGGTCGGCCAGGAGGTTGAACAGGGCGGTGAGCATGGCCAGAAAAGCCAGCGCGGCCATGGCCACGTTGTAGTCCTTGTCAATAAGGGAGTCCAAGATGGCCCGGCCCATGCCTGGGTAAGAGAAGATGGTTTCGGTGATGACTGCCCCGCCGAACACCCCGGGAATGGCCAGCCCCACCAGGGTGATGATGGGGATGAGGGCGTTGCGCAGGGCGTGCTTGTAGAGCACCACCCGTTCACCTAAGCCCTTGGCCCTGGCGGTGCGGATGTAGTCCTGGTTCAATACCTCCAGCAGGCTGGCCCGCATGTAGCGGGTCCAGGAGGCCATCTGGATGGTGGAGAGGGCCAGCACCGGAAGGATGAGCTTAAAGGCCCAGTCACCGATGTACTGGAAGAAGCTCACCTCGCCGGTTTGTACCTGGTACCACTGCAGGTCGGAGACGCTTTGGACGGGGAACTTAGGAAACCCGGGAATTTGTTCGGGGAGCCAGAAGGCAAAAAGGAACAGAAGGAGGATGCCCAGGAAGAAGATGGGCATGGAGAAGCCCACGAAGGAGAGAAAGGTGATGATGTAGTCGGCGGCGCTGTACTGGCGCACCGCTGAGAAGATGCCCACTGGGATGGCCACCAAGAGGGCCAGCAGAAGGGCGGCCCCTGAGAGGACCAGTGTGCGGGGCAGGCGCTCGGCGAAGATGATCTGGGCCGCGGGGGTGGCGTAGGTGCGAGACTGACCGAAGTCGCCTTGCAGGGCCCTGCCCAGCCACTTGAAGTAGCGCACATAGATGGGCTGGTCTAAGCCGTAGGCGCGGCGGAGCTGCTCGAGCTGCTCCGCGGTGATGCGGGGGTTCTGTTGGCGCAGCTCGTCCAATGGGTCGCCCGGCTGGAGGGCCAGCAGGGTGAAGATGACCACGGAGGCCGCGAACAACAGCGGAATCATCTGCAGCAAACGGCGAACGGTGTAGGCAAACACGCCCTACATCATACCCCTAGCCGAGAAATATGGGTGATCCGATCCCTTGCCTCAGGCACTTCTAAGCAGCTTTTCCCTAAGCCTACCGAGGGCAACCTTGCGGCTGCCGCAGCCGCTTTGCGCCTCCACCCCTCCACCGGTCGATCGGTGAAGAAGCCTAGGCCGCCTCCTGCCGGGTCCGGTTCCAGGGTTCCAGAATGGGTGGGAAGCAGACCCCCTGAGCTTTGCTGGGGAATGGGGGCGCTTCTCCCTCTAGCCGGTGCTTTCAGGATGCCCCGGCGTGTTTGGCCTGACTCGCTTTTGCGGCTTTGGCCCAGGGGGTATGCTAGGGGCATGAATCCGCCGGTCCTTCCCGAGCCTCAGGCCCTCCCCACCACCCCCGCCATCCGTCTTTCGGGCATCGCCGTGGCCTTTGAGGGACGGGAGGTACTCAAAGGCGTGGACCTGGAGGTTCGCAAAGGGGAGTTCGTGGCCATCATCGGGCCCTCGGGGGGCGGGAAGAGCACCCTCCTGAGGGTGATCGCGGGGCTCCTAAAAGCCCAGGCCGGCACAGTAGAGGTGCTGGGCCGACCCGCCATGGTCTTCCAGGACTACCGGCTTTTGCCCTGGCGCAACGTGGAGCAGAACATACGGCTGCCGATTGAGCTCACCGGGCGGGGCAAGGTGGAGACCTATCTGGGCATGAAGCCCTACTCGGGGCTCTACCCGCACCAGCTCTCGGGGGGCATGAAAGCCCGGGTGGCCATTGCCCGGGCCCTCGCCCAAGACGCCGAGGTGCTGTTGATGGACGAGCCCTTTGCTGCCCTGGACGCCTTGGTGCGGGAGCGCTTCAACCTCGAGCTCAAACGCCTGCACGAGCGCACTGGAAAGACCATCCTCTTCGTGACCCACAGCATCCGGGAGGCGGTCTACCTGGCCGACCGGGTGGTGGTGCTCACCGGAGGCCGGGTTGAGGCTGTGCTGGAGACGAAAGGGGAGGGCCGCCTGACCGCTTTCACCGACGGCATTGAGGCCGAGCTGCGGGAGCGCCTGGGGGTGGCCGACTCCACCTTTATTGAGCCCCCACCCCCTCCCATGCGCCCCCCTTGGGAAGTCTTCGGGGTTCTGGGCCTAGGGGGGGTGTTCTTTTTGCTGTGGAGCCTTCTGGCCGCTCGGGTTCCGCTCTTCATGCCCTCCCCAGCCCAGGTCTGGAGGGCCATGGTGGACAACGCCCCTCTACTGGCCCAAAGCGCCCTGGCCACCCTCGAGGCTGCCCTGCTGGGCACCTTGGTTTCGCTGGCGGTCGGGCTCCCTCTAGGGTACGCCATGGGCCGCAGCCGGGCCTTGGAGCGGCTCTTCTCGCCTTTCATCGTAGCCCTGCAGGCGGTGCCCACCATCATCATCGCCCCCCTGCTCATCATCTGGTTCGGCTATGGCCTGGTCTCCAAGGTCATCACGGTAACCCTCATATCGGTCTTTCCCGTAATGGTGAGCGCCATGGTGGGGGTGCGGGAGGTGGACCGGGTTTACCGCGAGGTCTTTCAGACCATGGGGGCCACGGCCTGGGGGGTGTTCAGCAAGCTGGAGTTTCCTGGGGCCCTCCCGGTGGTGCTGGGAGGGCTGCGGCTCACCCTCTCCTTGGCCCTCATTGGGGCGGTGGTGGCGGAGTTCGTGTTCGGGGGGGCGGGGCTTGGGTACATGGCCAACACCGAGCGGCTCAATTTCCGCTATGCCAACGCCTTCGCTGCGGTGATGGTCACGGTGGGCCTGGGCATCGCCCTGTACGCCTTGGTGGCTGGGCTCGAGGGCTACGTGCTGCGCTATCGGCGCAGGTAGCCCGTCTTGACAAAACCGCACTCAACTGTCTTAGGTCCTGTGACCCAGCCCTCTTGACAATCTTGCGGGCAGGGCGGAATAATATAGCCTCGGGTTGACACTCTAAACCCAAGATTGTCAAAGGCCTTTTACAGGAGGAACACAATGGCAACGGCAACCGTGCTCCGACCCCTCGGCGATCGTGTGGTGGTCAAGCGGATTGAAGAGGAGCCCAAGACCAAGGGGGGCATTGTGCTGCCCGACACCGCCAAGGAGAAGCCCCAAAAGGGCAAGGTGATCGCGGTGGGCAGTGGTCGTACTCTAGACAACGGCACTAAGGTGCCCCTGGAGGTCAAGGAGGGTGATGTGGTGGTCTTTGCCAAGTACGGCGGGACCGAGATTGAGATTGACGGCGAAGAGTACATCATCCTCTCCGAGCGCGATCTTCTGGCTGTCCTGTAATCCATAAGGAGGGCAACACTATGGCTAAAATGCTGGTCTTTGACGAAGCTGCACGCCGTAGCCTCGAGCGCGGCATGAACGCTGTGGCCAACGCGGTGAAGGTGACCCTGGGCCCCCGGGGCCGCAACGTGGTCTTGGAGAAGAAGTTTGGCAGCCCCACCATCACCAAAGACGGGGTTAGCGTAGCCAAGGAGGTGGAGCTGGAGGACCACCTGGAGAACATCGGCGCCAAGCTGATGATCGAGATCGCCTCCAAGACCAACGACATCACCGGCGATGGCACCACCACCGCTACCGTGCTGGGCCAGGCCATCGTGCGGGAGGGCCTGCGCAATGTGGCCGCTGGGGCCAACCCTCTGGCCCTCAAGCGGGGCATTGAGAAGGCCGTGGAGGTGGCGGTCAAGAGCATCCAGGAGCTGGCCGTGCCCGTCAATGACCGCAAGGCCATCTTTGAAGTGGCGAGCGTTTCGGCCAACAACGACGCCGAAATCGGCAACCTGATTGCCGACGCCATGGAGAAGGTGGGCCGCGAGGGGGTCATCACCGTAGAGGAGTCCAAGAGCCTGGAGACCGAGCTGAACTTCGTGGAGGGGTACCAGTTTGACAAGGGCTACATCTCCCCCTACTTCGTCAACAACCCCGAGACCATGGAGGTGCAGCTCGACGACCCCTACATCCTCATTACCGAGAAGAAGGTCTCCAACGTCCGCGAACTCCTCCCCATCCTGGAGCAGGTGGCCCAGACCGGTAAGCCCCTTCTGCTCATCGCCGAGGATGTGGAAGGCGAGGCCCTGGCGACCCTGGTGGTCAACAAGCTGCGCGGCACCCTGAACATCGCCGCGGTGAAGGCCCCGGGCTTCGGCGACCGCCGCAAGGAGATGCTCAAGGACATCGCGGCCATCACCGGCGGCACCGTCATCTCCGAGGAGCTTGGCTTCAAGCTGGAGAACGCTACCCTCTCCATGCTGGGCCGCGCCGAGCGGGTGCGCATCAACAAGGACGAGACCACCATCGTGGGTGGCAAGGGCAAGAAGGAGGACATTGAGGCCCGTATCAACGGCATCAAGAAGGAGCTGGAGACCACCGATTCGGAGTACTCCAAGGAGAAGCTGCAGGAGCGGCTGGCTAAGCTGGCCGGCGGGGTGGCGGTGATCCGCGTGGGTGCTGCTACCGAGACCGAGCTCAAGGAGAAGAAGCACCGCTATGAGGACGCGCTCTCCACGGCCCGGGCTGCGGTGGAAGAGGGCATCGTGCCTGGGGGTGGGGTGGCCTTGCTGCGGGCGGTTCCTGCGGTGAAGGACCTCATCAAGGAGCTCGAGGGCGACGAGGCTACCGGGGCCAAGATCGTGCTGCGGGCCCTGGAAGAGCCTGCCCGGCAGATTGCTGCCAACGCCGGGTATGAGGGCAGTGTGGTGGTCAACAACATCCTGAGCAAGAAGGAGAAGAACTACGGCTTCAACGCGGCCACCGGCGAGTACGGCGACATGATGGAGTTCGGTATCGTGGACCCTGCCAAGGTGACCCGCACCGCCCTGCAGAACGCCGCCTCCATCGGCTCGCTGATCCTCATGACCGAGGCGGTGGTGGCCGAGAAGCCCGAGGAGAAGAAGGCTGCCTCCAGCCCGAGCAGCAACATGGGCGGCGACATGGACTTCTAACACCCCTTTGCGACCGGCCCCTCCCAGGAGGGGCCGGTTTCCTTTTCTAAGGCTTCCCAGAGGCCCAGGATGAGGGGGTGGAGGGTATTGAGGTCGGTGGCCCGGATGCGCTTTCCTTCCACCTCGAGCCGTCCCTCCGCAGCAAAGGCCCGCACCTTGGGCTCCAGAAGGGCCCATAGGGGCAGGTTCGTGCGCCGCTCAATACCCTCCACATCCACCCCTTGGGCCAGCCGGAGGCCCAGCATGAGGGACTCCTTGGCGTGCTCGAGGGGGCCCACCTCCTCCACAGCGGGGGGCTCGCCCGCCAACCACCGGGGCAGGGGAGGCTGCCTTGTGCGAAGGGCGTAGGCCTGTCCCTGGGCCTGGTAGTGCCCGACCGCGCTGGGGCCCAGGGCTCCCCAGAAGGCGTTCTTCCAGTAGGCCTGGTTGTGCTGGCTCTCCTGGCCGGGGCGGGCAAAGTTGGAGACCTCGTAGCGGTAAAACCCAGCAGCGCCCAGCATCACCACAGCCCGCTCCATGGCCAGGGCCTCGGCGTCGGGGTCGGGGCTGTAGCCCGAGAGGGCAAAAGGTGTGCCCGGCTCTATCTGCAGGGTGTAGGCCGAGATGTGCCCCACCCCGAGGGCGGCAGCCTCCCGAAGGTCGGCCTCCACGTCCTGGCTAGGAAGCCCTAAAATCAGGTCTATGGAGGTGCGGAAGCCCGCCTCCAGGCTCATCTCCACCGCCCGAAAGGCCCCTTTCCGCCCATGGGCTCGGCCCAGGAGCCTAAGCACCCCCTCCTGAAAGCTCTGCACCCCTAGCGAGAGCCGGTTCACCCCCAGTTCCCGTAAGAGCCGCAGGCGGGCTGGGCTAAGGGTGCCGGGGTTGGCCTCGAGCGTCACCTCAGCCCCTTCGGTCAGGGACCAAGGCAGGGCCTCAAAAAGGGCTTCCAGCTCAGGCTCCCGAAGAAAGCTCGGGGTGCCGCCGCCCAGGTAGAGGGTCTTGAGGGGGGTGGGGCAACGCTCGTATAGGGCCCGCGCCTCCTCCTTCAATCGCTCCAGGTAGGCTTCCACACTACCTGGGTGCCGCCGGAGCACGTGGAAGTCGCAGTAGGGGCAGAGGGTGGGGCAGAAGGGTACGTGAACGTAGAGGTGTTCCACCGGCTTCAGTTTAGTGCCGCGCGGAAAAAGGCCACCGCCCGCTGCATGAGCAGGGCGTAGTCTTGGCCGCGAAAGGTGTGGCCCGCCCCCGGGTAGCTAAAGCACCGGTGGGGCACCCGGTTCCTCCGAAGCGCAGTGCATATCTCTTCGGCCCAGGCATGAGGGGTCTGGGCGTCGCGGGTGCCATGGTGGACCTGAACCTGAGCCCGCAGGCGGTGATAGTGGTATATGGGCGAGATTTGGGCCAGGTTGGGAGGGGGGTTGCGGGCCTCCTCGCAGCCTCGAGCCCCATTGGTAAAGACGTAGCAGATTTGCTGGGCGTTTTTCAGGTCGTCCCCGTGCATGCTGCTGTACAAAAGCACCGCCCGTATCTGGTTGTCCACCACCGCCACCCGCTGGGCCACGCCGCCCCCCATGCTGTGGCCCATCAGGCCGATTCGAGGAAGGGCTTTCTCCAGCGCTCCACGGCCCGCCTGCGCCCGCACGATGGCTGCCAAATCCAGGATTTCCTGCGCATAAAGGATGCGCCAGGGGCTCCCCTCGGGCTGACCCTCGGAGAGGCCGTGCCCCCGCAGGTTGGGGTGCAAAACAACGAACCCGGAGCGGGCCAAATGGTCGGCGTAGCGGGTGGTGTAGGTGAGCGTGCGGTAGGTAGAAGGGTTCACGTAGCCGTGAATCAGGATGATCACCGGGAACCGACCGGCTCCGTTGGGAACGTTCATAAAGCCGTACATCCGGAGCCCTTGCGAGGGGTAGCGCACCAGGTAGCGGGTAAATCCCTGGGTCCGCTCCAAAACCCTCTCCACGCTCAGGGTTCCGCCACCGTAGTGCTGCCGGGAGAGCTGGTCTATGGTGAGGGTTTGGGACAGGCCTAGGGAAGAGACCCAAAGAAAGCCCACCAACCAGCGCAGCATACCCAAACCCTAAAACAGCCTCGGGCTCGAGGGGGGAACTGGCTCACATTTCAAAGGGCAGGGGTACGCCCTACCCTGAGAGGCTATCGCAAAGGCGACAATCCCTACGTCTGCGGCTGCTCCTACTGCCACCTGACCCGCTGCCCCCGAAGCGTTTGCTACCCTGGAGGAGATTCGCTATGGACGATAGGAAGCTGAACCCCTTGCGGCTGCTTATCGCGGTGGGCATCCTGGGTTACTTTGGTTGGCTCTTTGTCCAGCCCAGCCCGCAGACGGAGGCCCAAAAGGCTCCACCCGCGCCGGCCTCGAGGCCCACCAGCCAGAGCCAGCCTGAACCCTCGGCCTGCTCGGCCAGGGTTGAGCAGGTGGGCATAAGCACCTACGAGGTGCGGCTGCGCATTTCGGGTTCGGCCAACACCATCCTGGTCTACACCGACCAGGGCACCGTGACCGCCTCCACCACCGAGGCCGGCAGCGCTGGGGAGTACCGGGTGCGCACCCCCGGCCCGGCCACAGCGGTGCAGCTTGATGGCTGTCCTCCCTTGGACCTGAGGTGACCTGATGGACACGGACATCAAAAAAGGCGAAATCCTGTTGCTTCCAACACAGCTTCTTTATCCTGCTTACCCACACACCTGAGGGTTTGCCCCCAAGACTTGGCTACCTAAGCCACAACCCCATTTCCCTTGAGTACTACTGAAATGCGGGCCAGCCTGTAGGCACTGTAGGGAAAGGCCACAACCGCCGGTGGCTGGCGCATTTGCACTTGGACATTCTCAAAAAGCGGCTCGACCGCTGGGACGACTGGCCTGGGCACGACCGAGCCCGGTTGCTGAAACACTACACAGACCCCTGGGCCTTTTTGCAAAAGCAGGCCCAAGCAGGCCGAATAGTCTGGCCCAAATGCTGGGAGGTTGACGCGAATGTGTGGTGAGCATGAGGTGGAACATGGGGTATAGGCGGTGGGACCGGGCAACCTCCAGGAAGCGGGCTGCCTGCTCGGGCCGCCACGCCCGGGCGGGGCGCACCCTGCTGCCCTTGGGGGGGTCTACCGCGTCCATGGGATTGCTCTCTATCAGCCCCAGCCGCAGGGCGTCGCGGAGGGCGGCGCGCAAGAACTGGTACAAGTGCCCCCGCACCGAGGGGTACAGGTGGGCCAGCTCGGCAAAGCGTTGGCGCAAGGCAAGCGGGGTCAGGCGCGCCAGAGGCAGGTGGGCCAGCGGTTCCAGGTGCCGCATGTACTGGCGATAGTTGGCTACCGTAGCCGGGCGCAACCCCTTGGAGCGGGCCCGTTCCTCAGACCAGTGGGCCAGCCACTGGCCCAGGGTAAAGCGCGGCGTGGCCGGCAGCACCGCGTACCCCGCCTTGGGCAGTAGCCGGGCCAGCTTCTCGGCTACCTCCCGCCGGGTTGAGCCATAGACCCACTTCTTGCGCTGCTTGCCATCCGGGCCATAGCCCACCGTGACAAAAGCCGCCCACCGACCATCCTTGCGCTGGAAGATGCTGCCTTCGCCTTTGCCGCGTCGGGGCATGTTAACTCCTCTTACGTGATGTGATACCCTTAGCTCGAGGGGAAGAACGAATATGCGCACTACCGTGAAAAACCGGAAGACCCGCGCTGCCCGTATCGGTCGGGTTATCGACAAGGTGACCAGCGATGCTCAGGCCAAAAAAATGCTTGCCGAAGTGCTCAAGGAAAACGCCAAAGCTTTGAAAACCCTGGCTAAGCTGTAACCCATGGCCAAGCTGTATTACCGCTACCGTGGGGATACCTTCCTCACGGTAGTTGCTTTGTTGCAGGTTCATGCTGATGTCCTTGAGTTGTCGGGTGGGTTGCCGGGAATCAAAGACCGTGGGTCCCACACCTACAACCGGCGCAGGATGCGGGTATCCTGCTGCAAACCTGCCGCCCGCGCCGGCTAAGACGGTTGGGGAGTTGCAAAACCGCGTCTGGCGAATCATCCTAGACTACAACGGCAAAATCAACGACACCGCCAACGCGATGGGCTTTGTGCCGGATGTAATAGGCAAGACCTACGCCAAATATCTGGCAGAGTATCTGGTGGAATCCGCCCTGAAAAACAAAGTGCCGCTGGATTTGTTGGTAGCGCTGACCCGGGCAGAAAGCGCTTTTGTCCCCACCGTGACCACCAATCGTTACGAGGCCATTGGCTGGACAGACGACGCAATCCGCAAAGCGGTGCAAAACCAGTGGTCTGTGGGGCCGCTCCAGGTCAAACCCTTTGTGTTCACCGAGGTAGGCTTGGCCAGCCCGGCCCGTTGGCCAGGTGACCCTGTGCCTTGGAAACACCCAGCCCGGTTGCGCGATGCGGTGGAGGCCGGAGCACGCTACCTGACCAAGCAGCGTAATCGGTTTGGTACCTGGCGTGCAGCGCTTCACGCCCACAACGTAGGGCCAACCGCTTATCAGCAAGGCCGCCGCAACAACGCCTACGTCGAGAAAATCATCAACTGGGCCAACGGGTACACCGAGCTGAGAACATAAGGTGTCAGTAAGGTGTCAAAAGCACAACTCCGGGGTAAGTTGGCCCCGGAGCTTTTGCGTCCTGGCGCTGGTGGGCGGTAGTGGACTTGAACCACCGACCTCACGCTTATCAGGCGTGCGCTCTAACCAGCTGAGCTAACCGCCCCCGCAGCGAAACGAGTATAGCCGGGGCTTCCAGATAGGTCAAGCTCGCATACAGGCTTTTATCACGACCCTCGAATTAGCTTGAGCAGGGGGTGAGGATTAGCCGAGAACCTCCTGACCGAGCGCAACACGGGCCACTTGTAGGGGCTCCAACTGCTCGCTCAAAAACCAAAAGAAGCGGTAGATGGTGGCTTGCGCTGGTTCAGACGGGTACGGATACCCACCTGGTTGAGCAGGAAAGCACGGTGGTCTTTCACCCACTGGCGGATGGCCAGGATGTTGTGCCGTCCCGAACCCACCGCCATCAAGCAGATGAGCAGCAGGTCTTGCCATTGATGTTGGGTCCTCAAGGGCTCGCGGGGGTCGGGTATCTGGGCTAGATAGGGTAGTGGACTGGGAATGGAGACCGCTTGCATATGTGGAAAAGCCTGCCCCTGAATATAGGGAAGGGCAGCCAGGGCGCTGGGTGGTTTACCCTGGAGGTCTGCCAGGGTCAAGATACCTCGACGGAGAGGACGGTAGAGCCTATGCGCCTCCCTTAGGGGAAGCCCCTGGCGCAAGGCTTTTCGCAAAACCTCGGGCAGTTTTGTTATGGGAAGCAGGTCGTACAGAGGTACTTGGGATCAAGCCCAAGGGCCTCGGCAAAAGCCCCAAAGGCCTTGCGATCCAGGCGGAGAAGACCCTCCACCACCGTAGCTTACTGAACAAAGGGTCAGCGCTTGCCTTTGAGGTTGCGCAGGCTTTGAGCCGACATCCGCTTGCGGGCGGTGGAGTAGTCTTCCTCTATGAGCTTTCTCAGCTCTTGGAGTTCCTGGGTTTCCTCGGGGTAGATGTCCTCGAACTTGAGCATCATGGGCGCAGCAGCCATAAGCACCTCCCCGGCCCGTTTCAGCTCTCCCCTATCCAAGTAGGCCATCGCCTCCCGCCGGGCCTGGGTGGCCTCGAGCTTGGCCAGGTAGGCCATCACCTCCTTGCGCTCGGGCAACTGCGCGAAAGTGGCGGCATCCACAGCCTCTAAACGCAGCGGTAGGCTCATCTGCCGGCGCTTGCCGGCGCTGTCCTCCCAGCTCAGCTTGAGCTTGCCCTGCAGGGGGCCGGGCGGAACGCTGAGGGTAACGGCCAGCTCGAGGGGCAGCCCGTGGGTCAGGTCGGGCAGCCGGTAGGCCCCGTGGGGGTCGCGGTTGAACTCGTTGTGCATCTCTACTTGCCATCCGGCGCCCTCGAGCTCCAGGCGCACCTGCTTGGCGAAGGTGGCCAAGAGGCCCGAGAGTTCAAGCGCAAAGATGCGCGGCAGGTCGGCACTGCTCTCAATGAAGTAGAAGTTGCCCTCGCCCCGGTCGGCCATCAAGGCCAGCAGGTCCTCGTTGAAGTCCCGCCCGATGCCCAGGGTGCTGGTGGAGACCCCCCGCCGGGCCAGCTCGCCCACGTGGCGGCCGATCTCCTGGGGGTCGGTGAGGCCCTGGTTGGCCAGGCCGTCGGTGAGCAGGAGGACCCGGTTGAGGGCGGCGGGGTCAAGGTGCTGCGCGACCTGATGGGCAGCCTCGCTCCAGCCCCCGAAGAGGTGGGTGCTGCCGCGATCGTGGATGCGCTCGATGGCCGCGATGATGGCAGTTTTGTCGGTGGCAGGGGTGGAGGGCAGCACCAGTTCCACCTCGCTGTCGTAGGCCACGATGGCGACGCGGTCCTGCGGGGTGAGCTGCTTGACGACAAAGATGGCGGCCTCGCGGGCTTTGCGAATCTTATCGCCGGCCATGCTGCCCGAGCGGTCGAGGGCCAGGCCCAGGTTCAGGCGGGGCCGCTCGGGCAGGGAGGCCTCGGGGGCATGCAGGCGCAGCAGGGCCTCGAGGCGGGTCGGGGCGTCGCTTTGCACGGCAGGCTTGCGGGGGATGAACTCAATGCGGGGTCTGGGGGTGGTGGGCATGTTTTACCTCCTAATAGCGGGGTTTTCTACGCGGGGTAGGGCTGGAAGAGGCCAGGGTCTCCAGGGCCTTGCGGATTTCCTC
>NZ_QWKZ01000050.1 GCF_003574085.1 Meiothermus luteus
GGGCTGGGGCGCTTCCGGCTCGAGGGGGATTAGCTCGGGTGAGCCCCCTGGCATCCCCGGCCCGGGCAAAGGGCCACCCGGCATGGGCTGCCCCGGGAGTTCAAAGCGGTAGAGCTGGCCGTCTTGGTAGATGAGCAGGGGGCATTCCTGCCCCTCCTGGGGTGGTCCGGCCCCTGGCCCCTGGCCCGGTCCAGGGAATAGGGGAATCAGCTCCCTGGCGTCGGGAGCCGACCGGGGCGTCTGCTGGGGGTCAAACTGCACCCTCACCACACGCCCCCAGGAGGGCTGCGAGGCGAGGCTCTCCGATGGCGCCGACCAACGGCCTAGGCCAAAGGCCAAGCCCAAGAGCAGGGCGAAGCCCAGGGGCCGTCCCCACCAAGCCACCTTTTTCGCTACCATACCCTACTTTATGACGCAATACTGGGTTAAATCTGAGAACCCTCCACATTCACCTTATCTCCAGCCCCGCCCACCTCTCCAGCAGGCGGGCCACCGCGGTGTGGTCCACCTCCGCAGAGCCCACTTCGCGCCGGGCAATCTCAAAGAATTCGCGCACCTGGCGGAGCATGGGGGCAGGTGTCCCCGCAGCCTCCAGCACCCGCGCGCAGATTCCCAGGTCCTTGGCCAAAAGGCCTAGGGCAAAGGTGTTGGGAAACTCCCGGGAGAGCACCCGCTGCCCGAAGAGGTTCTCGCTCACGTTGGAACGCCCCGAGGAGGCGTTGATTGCCTCCAGGGCCAGCCGCGCATCCACCCCCTGCCGCACCAGGGCCAGCATCCCCTCGCTCAAGGCCCATAGGTTAACCGCCAAAAGGGCGTTGTTCACCGCCTTAACTGCGTGCCCCGAGCCCAGCGGCCCCACATGCACGATTTTTGCTGCGTAGGTGGCCATCACCGGGCGGGCTCGCTCAAAGTCCTCCCTCGAGCCTCCAGCCATCACCGTCGCGCGGCCCTGCACCGCCCCGGCCACCCCTCCCGAAAGGCAGGCATCCAGGTAGGAGACGCCCTTCTCAGCCAGCCGCGCGGCGGTTTTCCGGGCCAGCTCCGGCTCCCCCGAGGTGTGGTCCACCCATAGGGTCCCCGGGCGTAGGTGAGGCAAGAGCTGCTCGGCCACCCCGTGCACCTCTTGGGAGGTGGGCAAGCAGGTAAAGAGGATGTCGGCCTGGGCCACCTGGGCGAACGCCACGGGCTGCGAGCCAAACTCCTTGGCATGGGCCTCGGCCTTGGACGGCGTGCGGTTCCACACCAGCGTGGGGTAGCGGCGGGCCAGGTGGCCCGCAATCGGATAGCCCATGGCCCCGAGCCCAATGAAAGCCAGCTTCGGCGTTGCTTCTCCAACCATGTTCCCAATATATACGGGGCCTCCCCCCGTTATGAGAGGCGTTAATCTCTTCCCCCAAGCCCCCAGCGGGGAATAACGGGCATCCCCAACCTCCCTCAGAAGGCCTCCTGAAGGCGCAACACGGGAATTCACGCGCACCCCGCCACCAAGGACAAATGTTGGCCTATCCTAGGGGCTAGGCTGGCCCTATGAAGGCATCCCCCCTGGAAAAGCAGGCTCATAGGCGGCTGGGTGGGCTCGGTGTGGCCCTGGCCCTGCTGCTGGCCGGCTGCCCCCAAACCCCCCAGTCCTCTACTACCCCGCCGGGCAACCTCGAGCCCCCCCGAAGCGTGATGGCCTGGGCGGTCTCCCCCTACGAGGTGCGGCTTTCCTGGAAGGCCCCAGAGGGCCTCAGCGGCCCTAGCTTTGAGGTAGAGCGCAAAGTGGCTACCGCCAACGGGGCCTTTGAGCCCGTAGCCACCGGCTTGAGCGCTACCCAGCACCTTGACCGGATCACGAGCGGCGGGAAAACCTTCATCTACCGGGTGCGCACCAGAACCGCCAGCGGGCAGAGCGACTGGGTGGAGTCCAACCCGGTGCCCGTCCCGGCCCCCTGCGCGAGCAGCCCCGCCAACCCGCCCCAGGTAGGCTGCTTCGGCCCGGTGGTGGACAATTGGCCGCTGGTGCCCACCTACGCGGCCCTACTGCCCAACGGTAAAGTGGTGGCCTGGTACGCCTCCGACGACATTGGGCGCTACCGGGAAATGACCGATGTCCACGAGCTTGACCCCCACAACAACCCCCCCGGCCAGGAGGACGGCACCATGGCGGTGGTCTGGGACCCGGCCAGCGGGGCCTTTGAGGACGTGAGCTTCGGCAACGGCAGCCAGCAAAACGGGCGCAACGTCAGCGGGCAGCCCAAAGGCACCGACCTCTTCTGCGCGGGCTACACCGTCTTGGAGGATGGCCGTCTCTTCACCGCGGGGGGCAACCTGGGGCTCGAATGGGGCAGCCCCCGCACCAACCTCTTTGACCCCCGCACGAACACCTGGACGCCCGGCCCCGGCCCCAGCACCCCCGACATGTGGTGGGGCCGCTGGTACCCCACCGTGACCAAGCTGCCAAACGGTGAGGTGCTCATTACCGGCGGCACCTCCAAGCCGAACTCCCAGTTTGTGGAAGGCTCTGCCGACCCCCTCTGCCGCACCCCAAGCGGGCGCTGTCCCGAGGGGTTGAGGCAGGGCAAGACCTACAGCACCATCGCCGGCGCGCCCGGCCTGGACAAGGGCGTGGCCACCCAAAACGCCCGGGGCACCGCCCACAACAACGCCTTTGAGGTCTACAACCCCGACTCGGGCACCCTGCGGATGCTGGAGGCCACCGCCGCCGAGGTCAACTCCTTTGAGCACTACTACCCTTGGTGGCACATCGCCCCCAACGGCCTGGCCTTCCTCTCCGGGGCGGGCAAGCAAAAGGGCCTGCTGGACTGGCAGAGGGGGCAATGGACCGGCATCTGGCAGTCCTATCCCTATCCTCCCTCTGGGGGCTACTCCACCCTCCCCTACGACGCCCACCGCATCTACGGCAGCTCGGTCATGTACGAGCCCGGCAAGGTGCTGGTCATCGGTGGGGGCTACGCCGCCGACGACTGGAGTTCAGGGGAGCTGGCCATATTCTCCCTCAACAACTGGGAAAACGGCCACACCACCCTCCACATCACCCTGGCCCAGGACGCCAACACCCCCCCCACCATGCGCCCTGGCCCCAAGATGCGCTACAGCCGAACCCACCTGAACGCCACCCTGCTGGCCAACGGCGAGATATTCGTAAACGGCGGCCAGCAGGACGGAGGGGAGGACACCCAGTCCATCCCCGGGTACAACGGCAGGGAGCCCAGCGGCGGCCGCCCGGTCATGCAGGGTTCGCTGGCCCAGGAATGGTGGCCCAAAACCGTCAACCCAGCCACGGTCTTCAACATTGACCTGGCCGTCTACCAAAGCGAAATCTGGAAGCCCGGGGAAAACGGCGGAACAGGCCGCTTCGTGCTGGGCCCCAGGGCCCAGCGGCCCCGCATCTACCACTCGGTGGCCATGCTCCTGCCCGACGCCACGGTCTGGACCGCTGGGGGCGGGGGGTGCGGCCAGTGCGCGGGCAACTTTGAGACTGGAGGCCTTGATGCCGGCTACTACGGGCGCTGGTACAACCAGCCTGAAAAAATCAACCAGAAGAACCACGAAATCTACTACCCCGCCTACCTCTTTAACCAAGACGGCAGCCTAGCCCCCAGGCCCATCATCACTGGGCTGGAGGGGCTGGCCCCCGGGGAGGAGTACCCCACCCTGGCCTACAACCAGACTTTTACCGTGCGCTGGGCCCACCCAGACCCGGCCCGCTCCATTCGGCAGGTCACCTTCATCGCCCTGGGAACCCCTACCCACGCCTTCAACCAGAACCAGCGCTTCCTACGGCTGGAGTTTACGCAAGACGGCTACATCCTCAACGTACGGGCCCCCTACGATGGCCAGTACGGCTCGCCCAACCCCGGCGGGGCCCGCAACATCGCCCCACCCGGCTTCTACATGCTCTTCCTGATTGACGACAAAGGGGTGCCCTCGGTGGCCAGAATCGTCCGCATCCGCTAAAGGGTGGCCAGCACCAAGCTGACCACCAGGGTACCCACGAAAGCAGCCAGCAGCGTGAGCCAGACCCGGCCGCCCTCCCGCAGGTTCATGCTGGCCTGCACCGCCAAGTAGGCGAAGTACACGTTGACCCCCAGGGCCGCCACGGCCAGCAGGGGCAGCAGGAAAATTCCTATCAGGGTGAGGACCAAGAGCAGCCCCAGAAGGGCAACCGCCACGTTGATGGGCGCCCAGAATAGGGCAAAGCTGTAGGCCACCTGGTCCAGGTTCCCGCTGCCGCCCTGGCTCCGGCCCACGTAGTACACCAGGTAGGTAAACACCAAAAACCCCAGGACGCTTCCCGCCACACTGCGCAAAAACCCCCCTGGCCCGACCGCCAGGCCCAACAGGCCCACCAGCACCGCGGCCACCGCAACGTAGAGCAGCGCCTCGCGCAAGGTGCCCCGGCCCTCAAACTCCTCAAAGGTAGCCACGCTAGGTCGGCGGAGAACCTGAAGGCTTTGAGAGAACATCTGGCTCAGGGTATCAACGATAGAAGGCGACGGGTTCATAAGGACCTCCCTTTCGGGTACCGCAAGACCAGTCTATACCGGATTCTCACCCGCGCTTTGGGTAGATTAGGGGCCATGCGCTGCGCGCTGTTTCTGCTTGCCCTGGCGCTCCTGCCCTTCGCCCTCGCCCAGGAAGCCTCGGCCCCAGGTGCCTACGCCATTGCCCGCATCGTCGGCCTAAGCGGGCCCACCGCCACGGTGGAGGTGGGCGGGCGGAGGACAGAGGCCGAGCTGCCCACCGAGTTCGCGGGCTTCCGGGTAGGGCAGCGGGTGGTGGTCTACCAGGCCGACGGCAAGACCTACATCGCCGAGCCCTACCGCATTCCCTACCTGTGGGGGCTGCTGGGGCTGTTCGGGCTTGTCACAGTGGCCCTGGGCCGGGGCAAGGGCCTGCGCGGTCTGCTGGGCACCGCAGCCAGCATGGGGGTGTTGGCCTTTTTCGTGGTGCCCCAAATCTCGGCCGGACAGAACCCCCTACTGGTTACCTTTGTGGGGGCCTTCGGCATCCTAAGCCTTTCCATCTACTTTGTTCACGGGGTCAACCGCAAGACCACCGCCGCCCTCATCGGCACTACCCTGGCCGCAGCGGTGGCGCTGGTGCTCTCCTCGCTCCTCACCGAGTGGATGCAGTTCACCGGCCTTACCTCGGAGGAAACCTTTCTGGCCCGCTTCCAGCTCGGCGGGCAGCTTGACCTGGTGGCCCTGTACTTGGCGGGGGTGGTGGTGGGGGCCTTGGGCGCCCTCAACGACGTGACGGTGACCCAGGCCGCGGTGGTCCAGGCCCTGCTGCAGGCCAACCCGCGCTACGGGGTACGGGAGCTGTACAACCGGGGCATGAGCGTGGGCTTTGACCACATTGGCAGCCTGGTCAACACCCTGGTGCTGGCCTACGCGGCGGGCGCCTTACCTTTGCTCCTGCTGATAAGCAAAAGCGAAGTGCCGTTGGCCCTTTTGGTGAACAACGAAACCTTTGCCGCTGAGGCGGTCACCATGCTGGTCGGCTCTTTGGCCTTGGTGCTAGCGGTACCGCTGACCACGCTGGTGGCAGCCTGGCTTTTGCGGGGGAGAAAGCTTGACTACATTGACCGGCGCTGGCCTAGATAAAGCCTGTAACAGGTTTGTAACACCCCCCGGGTAGACTCAGCCCGTCGGAGGCTGAGGCTTAGGATGGGGTATCTGAAGGGCCTAGGGGTCTACCTACCTGCAGCGCGCATGTCCAGCGGGGAAATCGCCGCTCTGAGCGGGCTGGCCGAGTGGGTGGTGCGGGAAAAGCTGGGCATCCATCAGAAGCCTGTGCCGGGACCGGGCGACCACCCGGCCCAGATGGGGGCCTGGGCGGCCCAGCAAGCGCTGGCGGAGGCGGGGCTCGAGCCGGCTCAGGTAGACGTGGTCCTCAGCATCACCGAGGAGCACAAGGAGTACCCGGTCTGGACGAGCGCCCCCTTCATCGCCCAGAGGGTGGGGGCTGAGCGGGCCTGGGCTTTTGACCTGAACCAGAAGTGCGCCAGCTTCATCACCGCTTTGGTGGTGGCAGAGGGACTGCTGGCCAGCCGCCCCGAGGTGCGGGCGGTGCTGATCGCCGGAGGTTACCGCAACGGCGACCTAATAGACTACACCGACCCTGCGGTGCGCTTCATGTACGACCTGGCCGCCGGGGGGGGCGCAGCGGTGGTCACGCGGGATGGGCCAGGGCTCCGGCTTTTGTCCAGCCGGCTCAAGACCGACCCCAGCCTGGCCGAAAGCGTGCGGGTACCGGTGGGAGGCACGATAGCCCCTCTGCGGCCAGACAACCTGAAGGAATACCGGCTGCGGGTGGCCGAGCCTGAGCGGATGAGAGAGAGGCTGGAGCAGGTCTCGCTGAGCGGCTTTTTGGAGGTGATTGAGGGGGCCCTGCGGGACGCTGGCTACACCGCTGCCGACCTAGACTACCTGGCCCTTCTACACATGAAGCCCTCGGCCCACCGGGCGGTGCTGGCAGGGCTGGGGTTGGCAGAGGAGCGTTCGATCTACCTATGCAACTATGGCCACCTGGGGCAGCTTGACCCCATCCTCTCGCTCTGGCTGGCTCGAGCCGCCGGCAAGGTGGGCCCTGGAAGCCTCCTGGCCCTGGCCGCCGCTGGGGTGGGCTACCACTGGGGGGCCGCGGTGCTGCGCTGGGAAGCGGAGGGGGTATGGAGCTGAACGCCAACTGGCTCGCCCGGATGGCCGCCTACCACCCGGACCGGCCGGCGGTCCTCTGGCAGGGGGCTTGGGTCAGCTACGGGGGGCTTTACGCACGGGCGGTGCGGGCCGCGCAGTCGCTGGCGGGGCTGGGCATCCGGCAAGGCCAGCGGGTGGGCGTGCTGGGCCAAAACCATATCGGCCACCTCGAGCTCTACTTCGCCGCTCCCCTGCTGGGCTTCATCCCCACCCCTCTCAACCATCGCCTGAGCGAGGACGAGCTTAGGGGGCTGCTCGAGTACACCCAGCCCAGCGTCCTTTTCTACACCGGGGGCCACCTCAGGGTGGCCCACCGGCTCCACCCCAAGGCCTATCCCCTGGAGGCCCTCCAGACCCTGCCTCCCGGCCCGCTCCCGACCTTTGAGCCCAGCCTGGAGGACACCGCCCTCCTCCTCTTCACCGGCGGCACCACCGGTCTGCCCAAGGGGGCCCAGATTCCCTACCGGCAGCTCCTGGTCAACGCCATGCAGACCTGCACGGCCTGGGGGCTTTCTCCCGAGGACCGCTACATCCTGGCCACCCCCATGTTCCACGCCGCCCTGAATGCCCTGGCCACCCCATTGCTCTACCTGGGGGGACAGGTGCTCATCCAGGAGCATTTTGACCCTGGGGAGTACCTCCGCTGGGTAGAAGAGCATCGGGTTACCCTCCTTTTCCTAGTGCCCACCATGTATCAGATGCTGGCCCAGCACCCCGCCTTCAACAAGACTTCATTTGGCTCGGTGCGCTGGGCCATCTCGGGGGGAGCCCCCTGCCCGGCCCCGGTGCAGGAGGCCTTCCGAAGCCGAGGGGTGCGGTTTAAGCAGGGCTATGGCCTCACCGAGGCCGGGGTGAACTGCTTTACCCAAAGCCTCGAGGAGGCTGAGGCCCACCCAGACTCGGTGGGCCGGCCTATGCCCCACCTTTGGGCCCGGCTGGTGGCCAAAGACGGCCAGGAAGCCCCAGAGGAGGGCGAGCTTTGGCTCTCGGGGCCGGTGGTGATGTCGGGCTACTTTGGGCGTCCCCAGGAAACCGCCGCGGCTTTAGTCCAGGAGGACGGGCGGCTGTGGCTTCGCACCGGCGACCTGGCCCGCCGCGACAGCGCGGGGCGCTACTACATCGTGGGACGGGTCAAGGAAATGTTCATCTCCGGAGGCGAGAACGTCTACCCGATAGAGGTTGAACGGGCCCTCTACGACCACCCAGCGGTGCTGGAATGCGCTGTGCTGGGGGTACCCGACGCCCAGTGGGGCGAGGTGGGCCTGGCCGCGGTGGCCCTAAAGGCCCCGGCAAGCGAGGAGGAGCTGCGAAGTTTCCTCCGCAGCCGGCTGGCGGGCTACAAGGTGCCCAAGCACTTCCTTTTTCTTCCCGAGCTACCCAAAAGCGGCCCCGGCAAAATTCTCAAGAGCGAGCTGTACCGGCTTTTCAAGGAGTCCTATGCCTGAGGTATCGGTCAACGGCACCACCCTCTTCTACCGGCTCGAGGGCCCCAAGGACGCCCCTTTGCTGGTGCTGCTCAACGGCATCTTCCAGCGCACCGAGGCCTGGGAGCCCCTCATGCCCTACCTGGGGGGCTTGGCTGTGCTGCGCTACGACATGCGCGGCCAGGGCCAAAGCGCCACCCCCCCAGGCCCCTACCCCCCAGAGCTGCACGCGGCCGACCTGGAGGCCCTCCTCAGGAGGTTGGGGGTGGCAGAGTACCACCTGCTGGGCCTCTCCAACGGCGGGGTGGTGGCCCAGGTCCACGCCGCAGGGCGGCCTCAAGGTCTGCAAAGGCTGATCCTGCTCTGCACCACCCCCCGGCTTGACCCCCTGCTGCGGGCCAAGGTGGAAAGCTGGCGGCAGGCCCTGGAGCTGGGCGGTACCCAGGCCCGGCTGCGGGTGGCCCTGCCTTGGGTCTGGGGAAGGACCTTCCTGGAAGCCCACCCCGAGGTGGCGGAGGAGGCCTCGCTCCTGCAGATGGAGCAGGCGGCCCCCAGCCCCCAGGCCCAGGGCCATCTGCTGGAGGGCTTCTTACAGCTCACCGACCTGCGGCCCAGGTTGGGAAGCGTCCAAGCCCCCACCCTGGTGCTCTCCGGCGAGGAAGACCTGCTCTTTCCTCCCTGCTATGGCGAGGAAACCGCCCGGGCCATCCCCAAGGCCCAGCACAGGGTGCTTCCCCGGGTGGGCCATGTGCCCACGCTGGAAAACCCCCCTCTGCTGGCCCAGGAAATCCGAGCTTTTTTGGAGGTGACGGCGTGAGGTTTAAGGTTGGAGACTCGGCCTCTTACACCCAGACCATCGGCGAGGCCCACATCGGCTTGTTCATCGGGGCGGTGGGGGACACCAACCCGCTGCACACCGACGCCGAGTATGCCAGAAAAAGCCGCTTTGGGGCCCGCATCGCCCAGGGAATCCTGGTGGCCGGGCTGATCTCCACGGCCATCGGCACCCGGTTGCCTGGCCCCGGGGCCATCTACTTGGGCCAGAGCCTGCGCTTCTTGAAGCCCACCTATCTGGGCGACACCATCACCGCCACCGTGACCGTGCGGGCCATCCGGGAGGACCGGCCCATCCTCACCCTGGAGACCGTCTGCACCAACCAAAGGGGCGAGCAGGTTATCCAGGGAGAGGCCACGGTGCTCTACGAAGAGGTTCTTTGAAGGAGGGAAGCATGAAAAAGCTTTGGGTCGTTTTGGTGACGCTGCTGGCTGGGCTTTCCCTGGCCCAAACCACGCTTCGGGTAGGCGTGCTGCTGCCCATCTCCACGGTAGCAGGAAAGGCCGCGCTGAATGGGGTGCAGCTTGGGGCAGAGCAGGTTAACGCCAGCGGAAAGGTCCGGATGGAGCTGGTGGTGGTGGACGATGGAAACGCCCCGGCCACCGCGGTTCCGGCCCTGACCAAGCTGATGACCGTGGACCGGGTGGACATCGTGATCGGCGGGCTGGCCTCTGGGGTAACCTTCGCCCTTTCGGGGCCGGTCAAGCAGTACCAGCCCCTCTTCCTCTGCATCGGGGCCGCAAGCAGCGTGGTGGAGCAGGCCTTCAGCGATTACGGCCGTTTCTTTCACTACCACCCCTGGGACTACCACAACGTGGCAGCGGCGCTGGAATTCTTCAAGTACCTCTACGACAACGGGGCCCGCCGGGTCGCCATCCTCTATGAGGATGGTCCTTTTGGCTCGGCCGGCATCCAGACCTACCGTCAGCAGCTCGAGCGGCAAGGCTACACGGTGCAAGCCGAGCCCTTCAAGTCGGGTTCGGGCAGCTTTACCGCCATCCTGACCCGTCTCAAAGCCTTCCGGCCGGACATCCTCTACTGGATAGGCTATGATGTGGACGCCCTCCCCATCGCCGCACAAACCCGACAGGTGGGCCTCGAGCCCAAGCTCATCTACGGGGCCCCTCCAGCCTGGCCGGTGGGCTTTGAAAAGAACAGCCTCTCCAACGACATCGCTGGCATGACCGCCTGGCTCCCCTCGGTGGCCAACGCGGAAAGCCGCCGCTTCGTTACCCTCTACCGGCGCAAGTTTGGCGAGGTGACCGACGAGTATATGGCCCCCATGGGCTACGTGATTGCCCTGAGTCTGGGCCGGGCCGCGGAGGCCGCCGGCTCGAGCGACAAAGACCGCATCGCCGCCGAGCTGGCCAAGGTGCAGATGGACACCCCCTTTGGCCCCCTCTCCTTCAAGCCCTCCGACACCGGCCGCACCCGCTACCAGGGCTTCAACCAGAGCATCTGGCTGCAGTTCCAGTACCTAGAGGGCTCCCGCCGCCCCGTCTTCCCGCCGAACCGGGCTGCCCGCCCCCTGCGCTTCCCGGGCAATTACTGATGCCCCTATGGAGCTGCTGCTGCAAACCCTCATCAACGGCGTCTTGGCCGCAGGCATCTACGCCCTGGTGGCCAGCGGGCTGGCCTTGGCGGTAGGCGTGGTGGGCATCGTAAATTTCGCCCACGGCGAGTTCACCATGCTGGGGGCCTTCATCGCCTACCTGCTCTTCGTGGGGTCGGGCCTAGACCCCCTGGTCTCGCTGGGGCTGGCCGCGCTGGTGCTCTTCTTGGTGGGAAGCCTCACCTACTACGGCCTCATCCGCCCCGTGCTCGGGGCCCCGGAACTCAACCAGATGCTCCTCACCTTTGGCCTCTCGGTGGCCCTGCAAAACCTGGCCCTGCTCCTTTTCGGGGCCAACACCCGGGTGGTCAGCCCGCCCTACCAAGGCAGCACCATCCACCTGCTGGGACTCTCCTTCGGGGTGGTGCCCTTTGCCTCCTTTGTGCTTTCGGTGGTCCTGCTCGGCGGGTTGTACTGGTTTTTAGGGCGAACCCGGCTGGGGCTTGCGGTGCGGGCGGTGGCGCAGAACCGGCTGGCTCCAGGGCTTTTGGGCATTGAGAAGGAGCGCATCTACCTACTGGCCTTCGGCCTCTCGGCTGCCCTGGCCGGGGTGGCGGGGGTGATGCTCTCGGTGATCCTCTACGCCTCCCCCACTGTAGGCTTTGCCTATACCCTAAAGGCCTTCGCCATCATCGTGATGGCCGGGCTGGGCAACCTAGGAGGGGTGGTGCCGGCGGCGGTGGCCCTGGCTTTGGCCGAGGCCCTGGTGAGCACCTACCTGCCTGGAGGCGGAGGGTGGGTGGAAGCAGTCTTCTTCCTGGTGATTTTCGCCACGCTGACCTGGCGGAGCTGGAGGGCGGCGTGATTGCAGCAGCAATCCTCCTCCTCGCCCTGCTGTTGCCCAGCCTGCCCCTGGGCGAATGGCGGGCCTTCCTGCTGGACACTGCACAGTTCGCCTTTCTCACCAGCGCCCTGGCCCTAGCCTGGGATCTGCTGGCCCGCAGCGGCCAGCTCTCCTTGGCCCACGGGGCTTTTTTCGGACTGGGGGCCTACGCCGCGGCCCTTTCTGCCCCAGCGCTGGGCACCCTCCCAGCCCTCCTGGCCGGGGGCCTAGTCGCAGCCCTGGCCAGCTTTCTGCTGGGCCTGGCCACGCTCAGGCTGCACGGGATGTACTTCGCCATCGCTACCCTGGCCTTCAGCGAGGTGATGCGCACCCTGGTCCTCAAGGCCCAGTTCACTGGGGGTTCCATCGGCCTGCCTGTACAGCCCGCTTTCAGTGGAGCCTTTCCATTGGGGAGCTACTACCTAGCAGTGGCGGTGCTGGCCCTATCGGCGGGGGTAAGCCTGCTGCTGAGCCGGGGCCGGTGGCACTACGCCATGGCCGCTACCCGGCAGGGTGAGGCGGTGGCGCGGGTGCTAGGGGTGCCGGTGGTCCGGGTGAAGCTCCTCACCTTTGGGCTCTCGGCCTTTTTAGGGGGGCTTGTGGGCGGGGTGTACGCGATGAAAACCCTCTTCCTCTCACCTTACGACGCCTTCGGCCTAGGGCGGGCGGTGGAAGCCTTGGTGGTCCCCATCTTTGGCGGGCTTTACACCACCAGCGGCCCCCTGCTGGGTGGGCTGATTATCGTGGGCCTCGAGACCTGGCTGCGGCTGCGCATCGGCGAAGGGTACCTGGTGATCTACGGCCTGGTGCTCATCCTGGCCATCCTCTTCCTGCCCCGCGGCCTGGTGGGGCTCTTCCGCAAGGGGGTGGGCCGTGCTTAGGGTGGAGGGCCTCTCCAAGCGCTTTGGCGGGATAGTGGCGGCCTACGGGGTGAACCTCGAGGTTCACCCAGGCGAAATCCTAGGGGTCATCGGGCCCAACGGGGCGGGCAAAAGCACCCTCTTGAACCTGCTCTCAGGGCTCCTGCGCCCAGATGCCGGGCGGATTGAGTTTCTAGGGGAAGAGATTACCCAAGCCCCGCCGGAGGTGCGCACCTGGAAGGGGCTGGGACGGGCGTTTCAAATCGTGCAGCCCTTTCCCGAGATGAGCGTGTGGGAGAACCTGATGGTAGGGGCCCTCTACGGCAAACCGGGGACGGGCCTAAAGCAGGCCCAACGGGTGGTGGAGGAGGTCATCGCCCTCACCGGCCTGGCCCCCAAGGCCCAGACCCCAGCCGGCGAGCTCACCCTGCTGGAGGACAAGCGCCTCGAGCTGGCCCGGGCCCTGGCCACCCGGCCCAAGCTCCTACTTTTGGACGAGGTGATGGCCGGGCTGCGCCCCGCAGAGGCTTTGGAAGCGGTGGAGCTAATCAGGCGAATCCGGGCCAGCGGGGTCACAGTGGTCTTCATCGAGCACCTAATGCCGGTGGTGCAGGCCCTGGCCGACCGGGTGGTGGTAATGGACTACGGGCAGGTCATCGCCCTGGGCCACTACGACGAGGTGGCCGCCAACCCAAGGGTACGGGAGGCCTACTTGGGGAGGGCCCGATGAAGCTCCAGGTCGCCAACCTCACCGCTGGGTACGGCAAGGCCCAGGTGCTCTTCGGACTTTCGCTCGAGGTGGCCAGGGGCGAGCTGGTGGCCCTCCTAGGGGCCAACGGGGCGGGCAAGACCACCGCTTTGCGGGCCATCTCGGGCCTGGTGCGGCTCTGGGGGGGCCAGGTGTGGCTTGGGGGTGAGAGCCTGCTGGGGCTTTCGGCAGCCCAGCGGGCCCGCCGAGGGCTGGGGCACGTCCCCGAAGGCCGGCAGCTTTTCCCTCTGATGAGCGTGGAGGAGAACCTGCTCCTAGGCGCTGCCTTCCTGGCCTGGGAGCAACGCCATTCAACCTTGGAGAGGGTCTACGCCCTCTTCCCCCGCTTGGCCGAGCGCAGAGGTCAGAGCGCCGGAACCCTTTCGGGGGGTGAACAGCAGATGCTGGCCATCGGACGGGCCCTGATGGGCCAGCCTAAAATTCTGATGGTGGACGAACCCAGCCTGGGCCTCTCGCCCCGCCTGGCCGAGGAGGTCCTTACCACTTTGGCCCAGGTGAGGAAGCAGGGGGTTGGGGTGCTTCTGGTTGAGCAGAATGTGGCGCTTTCGCTCGAGGTGGCCGACCGGGGGTACGTGGTAGAACATGGCCGGGTGGTCCTGGAAGGAAGCGCCAGGGAGCTGGCCCACAACGAGGCGGTGCGGCGGGCCTATCTGGCCCTCTGAGGCTGGAGCAGCAAGGGGGTGCAGCCATGCTTTTAGAGGGAAAAACCGCCCTTATTACCGGGGCTGGAAGCGGCATTGGGAAGGCCATCGCAGAGGTGTTCGCCCGGGAAGGGGCCCGGTTGGTCCTAAACGACCTCTCCCCGGCGGGGGCCGAGGTAGCCCAGAGGCTGGGCGGGGCCTTTGTCCAAGCTGACCTCTCCCAAAAGGAGGCGGTGCGGGGGCTGGCCCAAAAGGCTTTGGCCCTAGGGCCCATAGATATCCTGGTCAACAACGCGGGCCTGCAGCGCATCCACCCCGTGGAGGAATTCCCTGAGGAAACCTGGGAACAGATGCTCCAGGTGATGCTCACCGCACCCTTCCAGCTCATTAAGTACCTCCTCCCCACCATGAAGCAACGGCGCTGGGGGCGCATTCTCAACATCGCCTCGCTGCACGGCCTGGTCGCAAGCCCCTATAAGTCGGCCTACATCGCGGCCAAACACGGGCTCCTGGGCCTAACCAAGACTGTAGCCCTAGAGGCCGCGGATTACGGCGTAACCTGCAACGCCATCTGCCCAGCCTACGTACGCACCCCCCTGGTGGAGTCGCAAATTGCCGACCAGGCCCGCACCCTGGGCATTCCCGAGGGTGAGGTGGTGGAAAAGGTCATGCTGGCCCCCGCGGCCATCAAACGGCTCATTGAGCCCCAAGAGGTGGCCGAGTACGCCCTATTTCTGGCCTCGGAAAAGGCCGGGGCCATCACCGGCTCAGCCCAGGTAATGGACCTAGGCTGGACCGCCCGGTAGGGCTTTAGCGCTTGTACAGCCGCCGTTCAGCCTCTATGGCCTGCAAGACCTCCTGAATCTCCCGGGTCAGGGCACGAATTTCCTCTAGCTCGGTGGTGTTTTTAAGCTGGGCCTTGAGTTTGTCCAGCCGCATCTCGTAGTAAACCTCCCGCACCCGGGCCATGGCCACGCCCAGGTGCGCCTCGAGCTCGGCCCGTTCAAAGCTCGGACTCTTCATCAGAATATCCATTAGCCTGGCCCCTTCCCCTCGCTGCTCAAAGTGTCGCAGAATCCGGCTTTTGCTGTTGGAGCGGGAAACCTGCACGAACTCGGCCAGCAGGCTCCCTTCCGGCGGCCAGGTGTTGGCTTCCACATAGCGCACCCAGTCCCCAAATTCCTCCTCGGGAACCGCGTACAAGAGGGCTATGACGTCTAGCTCACGCAGCAAGCGCTTCTCGGTAAGGTCGGGGCGACCCAGGCTCAGCCGGGCCAACGGATCGCCAGCGGGGGCCCGTCGAGGCTCGCGGGCTCGGGACAGGTAGTCCTCCAAAGCCCGGGGGGAGATGCCCAGGGCGCTGATGACCTTGGCCTTAAGCCGCTCCACCACCCGGTCGAAGGGCTCAGGTGAAACCAGGCGGGGCCGCAGGGCCTCAAGCACCCTTTGCTTGTGCTCGGGGCGGCGCAGGTCAAGGCCTTGGGCGGCCACCTGGAAGCGGTACTCCACCTCCGGCAGGGCCTCGGCCAGGGCCTTCTCAAAAAGGTCCCGGCCCTGGGGTAAAAGGAGCAGGTCGCCAGGGTCCTTGCCCCCCTCGAGCAGCACCGCGTAGACCACAAAACTCCTAGCTATCTCCAGGTTCAGGCTCTGCAAGGTAGCCCTGCGCCCAGCCTCGTCGGCGTCAAAGGCCAAATACAGCTCCACCGCCTCGGCGCGGCGCAAAAGATGGGCCTGTTCGGAGGAGAGGGAGGAGCCGAGCACCGCCACCGCCTCGGTAAAGCCCATCTGGTGCAGGGCAATCGCATCAAAAAGCCCCTCCACCACCACCGCCCGCCCCCGCTCGCGGATGCTCTGGCGGGCCTGGGGGTAAGCGTAGAGCAGCAGGCTCTTCTTGAAGAGGGCGGTCTCTGGGGAGTTGAGGTACTTAGGCCCGTCCTCTGGGGAAAGCGCCCGAGCAGTGAACCCCACGACACGCCCCAACGGGTCAAGGATGGGAAAGGTAATCCGGTTGCGGAAGCGGTCAAAAAAGCGGCCCTCCCGCTCCACCAGCACCCCCGCCTCCAGGCCCTCCTGGGGGCTTACCCCGTGGCGGTGGAGGTGCTTGAGCAGCCCGTCCCAAACCGGAGGTGCATAGCCCAGGCCAAAGCGCTCAATGGAGGCCGGGGTAAGCCCTCGAGCCCGCAGATAGTCCAGCGGCGCGCCCTCCAGATGGCCTCGGAAGTAGGCTTGGGCCAGCTCCAGAACCTGCAGGGCTTCCTTTCGGGCCGAGGGAGGTCCCTTACGCCTGGGCAGCTCCACCCCAGCTTCCTGGGCCAGCCGCTCCAGGGCCTCGCGGAACTCGAGGCCCTCTATTCGCTGCAAAAAGGCAAAGATATCCCCCCCCGCCTTGCAACCAAAGCAGTAGCAAAGCCCCTTGGCCTCGTTGACGTAGAAGGAGGGGGTTTTCTCCTGGTGGAAAGGGCACAGCCCCTTCCAAACCCCCTTGCCGCCCGGCTTGAGGGCCACATAGCGGCCCACCAGCTCCCGAATGGAGATGCGGGAACGAATGAGCTCAATGGCCTGGGCACTCTCGGCATCCATACATCCCGCCTCCCGGACCCAAAGCCGGCCTGGATGCAGGGCCTTATTCTAACCCACCCGCCTCTTCAAGGGGGCTATCCCCGCGTCCGCTCAGGGCACGGCGCAGCCCTGGCTTGCCAGCGCAGCCAAACACCCAGCACACCATACCCGCGAAGCTGCTGGAGCCCGAGGCTGGGCCGCCTGCCCCCCGCGAGGGCCAGCAGGGTCTGCTGCCAGGCCCAGGCCAGGGGGGTTTTTGCCTCAAACTCGAGCAGCCCTAAAGGCTCCCGCCCCTCCCTCAACAAAAGCTGGGCCTGCAGCAGCCGGGCGTAGCCGTGGTGGGTTTCAAAACCAGATTCAAAGGTCTTTTGAAGCAGGTAGCGGGAGAGGGCCAGGGCCCTCCGGCTCGAGCGGCCGCAGAGAAAAAGGCCCAGCCCCACCAGGGCATGGTAGTAGAGGCTGGGGTTGTTCCCCTGCCGGGCCAGCCTCGCCGCCCGGCGCAGGTGGGGGATGGGGTCCTGCCGCAGGTGCCCCTTGTGCAGCCCTAGCGCCAGCTCACCCGCGGCCTGGACCTCGGCGTCCTCCAACCCCTCCAACCCCCGCAAAAGCCGCATCAAGACCTCATCGTTCCGGCCTGAGGCCAGTGCGCGGGCCAGGGCCAGGTAGGCCAGCAGGGACGGAGAGGGGCTCCGGGCCAGCGCCGCCTCGCCGTAGTAAAGGGCTTCCTCAAGCTGCCCCGACTCCACCAGGTAGCGCAAGCGCACCCGGCTTACCTGCTCAACCACCCCGACTGGAGCCCCCTCGAGGTACAAAAGGCTCTCCTCCAGCAGACTGCCGGCCTGCTCGAGCTGGCCCAGGTCCAGGCATAAGGCCGCCTGGCTGCTGTGGTAAAGGCTCCGAAACCAAGGCGGCAGGGCCTCATGGGGCGGCGGGCCTAGGGCCTTTAGGGCCTCCTTGGGCTTGAACTGCCGCCAAAGCGCCTCAGAGCAAATCTGCCGGGCCTCAAAACACTCCACGGGGCTTTGCGCATACCTCTCCAGATAGTCCTCGCAGGCCGCCTGGGCCTGCTCGAGCCGGCCCGACCTCAACCATAGCCGGGCCCGCACCAAAAGGGCCGTGCCCTGCAGTCCGGGGGGCAGCTCCTTGAGCAGGGCCAGCGCTTCGTCCAAAGGAGCGGTGCGGGCCAGGGCTAAGGCCAGCCGGGGCTCCAGCGGCTCCTCCCAGCGGGCCTCTTGAAGCTCATCTTGGCCCAAGGCCCAGCGGGCCTCCAGGTGGACCGCCCGGGCCCGCTGGCGCAGCGCCGGGGAGGTCTCCGAAGCGGCGAGGAGCTGGCCGGCCAGCTCCAAGGCCTCGCCGTAGCGGCCCAGGGCCAGATGGGCCTCTGCCGCCTCCAAGGCAGCCTGGTTGCGGACCTTGCCCTCAGCCAGGCGCAGGGCCTCGAGGTAGCCCATTAGGGCTTCCGCGTAGCGCCCTTCGCTCCAGGCCTGCTGGGCTGCCAGGCGCCACATCCGGTAAGCGGCAACGGTCTCCCCGGCGGCTTCGAGGTGCGCGGCGGCCTCAGGCAGCCGCCCTTGGCGCTGGTACCAGCGGGCGGCCTGCTGGTGCCAGCGCTGGGCCTGCTGCCCCCCTACCTGCCCCAAAACCGCTTCCCGCAACCAGGGCACGGCAAAGCGAAGCAGGCCCCTTTCATCGGTTTCGAGAAAGCCCTCCCCCACCAAGCGGGTTAGGTCGGCCTCTTCCCCCACCAGGTGCCGTACTAGCTCGGGGGGGACCGTGGCCCCCAGTACCGCGGCGGCCTGCAAGGCCACCCGGGCCAGACGGGGAAGGCTGTCCAAGCGCGGCTGGTACAGGGGCATGGGCTCAGGCTCCTTGCCCAAGGTGAGGCCTAGCACCTGCACCGCCAGGGGGAACCCCGCGCTGGCCTCAACCAGGTGCTCGAAGCTGGCCAAGGCCAAATCCGGGCAGCAACGCAGGATGAGGCGCTTGGACTCCTCGGGTGAAAGGGGCCCTAGGGGCAGGAAGACCACGTCGGGGGCCGGCTCCCAGCGGTTCTGCCGGGCCATCAACAGCAGCAGCACCCCAGGCGGGGCGGGGCGACGGGTAAACTCGAGGACCGTCGCATCGGCGCTTTGCAGGTCGTCCAGGACCACTACCACGGGCACCTCTCCTGCCAGCCGGGCCAGCAGGTGCCACCAGGCCTCCACCAACAGGGCATCCAGTTCACCAGCAGGCAGTGGCGGGCGCTGCTCGAGCCCAACGCTGAACTCCAGCACCGCCTGCAGGTCCTCGGGCAGGCCGAGTTGCCTGAGCTGGCCAAGCCCCCCGGGCAACAGCCCCTGCAGGCCCTGGCGCAGGCTGTAGCGCAGGGGCGTGCCCAAGGTGAGCCGGGGCACCACCACGCCCCGCACCCCCCCGGGCAAGGTCTCCAGGAAGTACCGGGCCAGATGCGACTTCCCCACCCCCATAGGCCCGTGCAGCACTACCCGGCGCCCCTCCCCCGCCTGCACCGCCCCCAGGACCTCCCGCAGAACCCCAAGCTCCCGCTCCCGTCCTACCATCTCAGGCGGCCCCTGGCGCATCCCCAGGTACCGGAAGGCCTCCAATGGCTCGGCGAAACCCCTAAGGGGTTGGCGTGGGAGGGGCTCGGTAATCGCCCTCGGCACTAGGCGCACGGTAACCGCATCGCACCACACCTCCCCGGGAGGGGCTACCTGGGAGAGACGCTGGGAGAGGTTAACCGCCGGCCCCAAAACGGTCTGGTCGCCGGCCAGCCCTCCCCCAAGGGGGGTACGCAGGACCAGCCCGCTGGCCACCCCCACCCGGGAGGGCAGGGGGCTCGAGGCCACCATGGCCCTCGCCGCCTCCAACGCAGCCTGCGCATCGGACTCCTGGCTCCTTGGCACCCCAAAGACGGCCAGGAACCCATCCCCAAAGAACTTGTCTATGTGCCCCCCGTAGAGGCGGACGTGGCTGGCTGCGGCCTGCAGGGCCTCATTGGTGGCCTCCCAGGTAGCCTCCAGGGGGTGCTTCAGGGTATATTCGGTGAAGCGCGATATATCAAAGAAGAGCGCGCTCACCCAGCGCCGCTCCTGAACCAACCCTCCCCCGGGCCGCAAAATTGCGCCACATTGGAGGCAGCTCTCCTCGCCTTCGGGATTGCTGTGGCCGCAGCGGGGGCAAACCATAGGTGAGAAAAACCCGTGGGCAGATGCCAAAGGATGCCGTGAAAAGTGCGGAGTGTAAAAACGCAAAGCGGCCCTCTAACCGCGGGCAGGCTTCCTGGGCCAAGTCCAGTATAGGGTCTACTCCGTAGGCGGGACAACCGCTGCCAGCAAAGACTCGAGCCACTCCAGACGCTCCGCCAACGTCGCCGGCGAGTCGCTGCGCAGGGTGATATGCCCCACCTTCCGCCCGGGACGCACCACCTTGCCGTACCAGTGGAGGTGGGCCCCGGGAACCCCCAGCACCCGGGAAAAGTCGGGGCGGAGCCCCACCAGGTTTAGCATGGCCGTGTGGCCCCGCGGTGCGGTGGAGCCCAACGGCCAACCCAACACCGCCCGCAGGTGGTTTTCAAACTGGCTGGTCTCGGCCCCCTCAATGGTCCAGTGTCCGGAGTTGTGCACCCGAGGGGCCATCTCGTTGGCCCAAAGCCCGCCCTCCACCTCAAAAAGCTCTACAGCCAGCAGGCCCACATACCCCAAGGCCTCCATGATCCGCCGGGCCAGAGCCTCGGCCTGGGGCTGCAGGGCCCCGGCCCCCGGCGCGGGGGCCAGGCTCTTGCGCAGAATGCCCCCACGGTGCTGGTTCTCCACCAGAGGATAGAAGGCCACCTCACCCCGGGCCGAACGCACCCCCAGAATAGAAAGCTCGCGCTTGAAGGGCACAAAGGCCTCCAAAATCAGGGGCACTCCCCCCAGGCGAGCCCAGGCCTCCTGGGCCTGGGCCGGCTCCCGCAGCAGAAACTGCCCTTTCCCGTCGTAGCCGAGGCGACGGGTCTTGAGCAGGGCCGGGCAGCCGATGCGCTCCAGCCCCTCCAGCAGGTCGGCGTAACGCTCCACCGGGTAGAAAAGGGGGGTGGGAATCCCCAACCGCTGAAAAAAAGCCTTCTCGCTCAAGCGGTCCTGGGCCACCGCCAGCGCCCGGGAGGGCGGGTAGACCGGCAACCGAGAGGCTAGCCTTTCTAGTGCGGTGAGCGGAACGTTCTCAAACTCGAGGGTCACCCGGTCCAGCCCCTCGCCAAACCGCTCGAGCAAGGGCCCGTCCTCGTAGTCCCCTACCCAAAGCTCGGCCACTTGGCCCGCCGAAGCCTCGGCCGCAGGGTCCAAAAAGCGGAACTCCAGGCCCAGCGGATACCCAGCCAGGGCCAGCATCCGGCCGAGCTGCCCACCCCCCAGAACGCCAATTCGGGCACCCATCGCCTAAACCTCAGCCCTGGCGGGGATCGGGGCTGGCCAGCACCGCCTCGGTCTGGGCGGCCCGGTAGCGCTTTAGGGCCTCCTTGCACTGGGGGTACTTGTTGGCCAGGATGCTCACCGCCAGGAGCGCCGCGTTGACCGCCCCGGCCCGGCCGATGGCCAAGGTGCCCACCGGAACCCCCGCCGGCATCTGCACGATGGAAAGGAGCGAGTCCAGCCCCTTCAGGCTCCTGGACTCCACCGGCACCCCCAGGACCGGCAGGCTGGTCTTGGCCGCGGTCATGCCTGGCAGATGGGCCGCCCCACCCGCCCCGGCAATGA